>JAFTGA010000030.1 GCA_017458145.1 Bacteroidales bacterium
ACGGCTTATCTGCGTCACGCGCAGTCCTTCTTGGAAGTACAGTTTCATCGCTCTCTCATAGTAGAGATCGCGCTTGTTTGAAAAATTAATCTCCATTTGTTGATCGCATTTGCGAGTCAACTTTTTTCAGGGAAAGACAGTGTAAAGAAACTTTACAAAGATAGCATTTTTCCATTCAGTTGTCCCTCCTGGCCGTGGCAGACATTCATTTTCATTCTCTGAAAATCATATTTCATTTTCTGAAACGACTGTTTTTGGCGAAATTTTATTGGAAGAGAGTTTTTATTTTTGTTGAAAACAGCTCGCATTATGGAAATGGAAAATCTCGATTATGAAGGCATTAACGTCCGGCTGTGCGCCGACGGCAAGTATCATTGGACCTGTCCGCTGGATCTGCTGAAGAACCCTTCGGCCTACTTTACGGTCTGTAAGATTTTCGGTATCCTGTTCGGCATTGCATTCCTGACGGCGAACGTCGGCCCGGCCCTCCGGGGAGAATTCGCCGTCATCGGCGCTGAACTGAAGTATTGGGGCATCGCCCTGCTGGTTTTCCTGGTGATCAGCGGCGTGGCCTATCTGATCCTGTATGCCTTGTACGGAGGAAAATACGTCGTCCGCTTCACCATGGACGAAAACGGCATCCTCCACGAACAGATCCCCGCGCAGGCGAAGAAGGCCAAGGTGCTGGGCGGCGTCGTGGGTGCGACGGGTGCGCTTCGGGGGAACCCGATGCAGGCCGGTCAGGGCGCGCTCATCGCAGCGCATACCTCCCTCTCGTCCGATTTCTCCAAGGTGCGCAGCATCAAGGCCTCCCCGCGTCATTTCACCATCCTGGTGAATGAACCGATGTCCAAGAACCAGGTGTATACCGCGCCCGAGGATTTCGAGTTTATCCTGAATTTCATCAAGTCCCATTGTCCCTTTGTGAAATGAGAGGCATCCTGATCAGTCTCCTGCTGCTGCCGCTGGTCAGCACCTGCTGGTTCCGCGGCGGCCCGCCCAAGCCCGCATCGCAGACCCCGCCCCCGCTGGAAGGCGCGTTTGCCTGCGGCCCCGACACGCTGTTCTTCAGCGGGGAGGGAAGAGGCGTCCACTGGCATTTCGCCCAGGACCCTCCGCCCCTGAACGCGCGGGGGCAGGGCATCGGGGTCTTCCTCTTCCACAACGAAGAATACCGCTACGATGCCGCTGAGACCTTCCGTCTCCGGGACACGCAAGGCCGGGAGCTCACCTTCCTCCTTTCAAGGGGGCCGGCCAAGGCCGATGAAATCACGCTCTTCGGCGGCAACTGGCCGGAGGGAAAAGCATTCAAGAAAACCACATTACCATGAGATTCTGTACCCACTGCGGGGCCCAAGTCCCCGATAATTCCAAGTTCTGTACTGCTTGCGGCACCCCCATCGACGCTCCTGACGAGGCTACGGTCGTCATCTCCGATCCGGAAGAAGAGGTCGTAGAAGCCTCCGACGAGGAAGGCGAATTCACCGCCGCCAGCTGGAGCCCGGAACCGGCAGCGCAGCCCCAGCCTCAGCCTCAGCAACCTCAGCCCCAGCCGCAACCCCAACCTCAGGCCCGCCCTGCCGCGCAGCCCGTCACGCAACCGGTCATCCAGCAGCCCGCAGTTGCTCCGGAAAAACAGAAAGGCTTTTTCCACCACCTGTGGCTCTACATCAAGATCATTGCCCTGGTGGTCCTCCTCGTCCTGGCCGCCGTTGCCGTCAAGGGATTCTTCTCCGGTAAAAACAATCGGGGCGGCGAGACCCTCCCTCAGGACTACATCGAGCGGGAGATGTCTCAGCCTTCGTCCTGGGCAGCGTCCCGGGCCTCGGCCCCGTCATCGTCCCAGACCTCGGCCCCGGCTTGGGATCTGGACGACGAAGGCTTCGAGGACCTCGCCGATTTGTCTGAGAGCGACCTGGAGGAATACTTGAACAACCTGTTGGGCAGCGACAGAGAGGCATCGGCCTCAAGTGAATCGGCCATGGTCCGGGTGGGTCCGGTGCGATTCCTGCTGGCCGGCGACTACAAGATTGACTTCCGGGAACACATGCAGAACGCCGAAGCCTGCATCATCGTCCCCAAAAACGCTACCAATAGGAACAACCGCCTCAAGGTGGTGATCATTGCCGGAGAGCCGGAGGACAACACCGGCTTCACCTCGGAGGAAATCGGCACCATCCTGAAGTCCAACCTTGCAGACCTGGTAGAGGAACTCACCGACGGGAAATACAACGTCCATTATGACGACAATGCCAGCGGGACGTATTTCCCCCATTGCTACACCTACCTGAATCTCAAGAATTCCAAGACCGGAAAACTGAGCTATACCTATACGGAATCGACGTTCGTGAGCGGAAGCGTGCTTACCGGCTGCGCCGTCGCTACCGATGAGGACGAACTGGCCGCCCTCATGGACATTTATTCCGTCGTCGTCGCCGGCGCCATCCTTTAATCACATTTTTAAGCCTATGAAATATTGTCCCAATTGCGGGGCCCAGCTCCCCGACAACGCCAACTTCTGCGGCTCCTGCGGAGCGCGCCTCGGTGCCTCCCAGCCCCAGTTCAACGAACAGCAGCCCAAACAGAAGATGTTCTCCATGGACAACTTCCGGGCAAACCGCGCTGCCCAAAAGCAGCGCCTGGCCAAGATGAAGTGGTGGCACTGGGCCATCATCACCATCGGCGTGGTCATGCTCACCATGATGAAGTTAGGAGCCTAAAAAGCCCCGCCTATGAAAAGATTACTCCTTTCCGCGCTGACCTGCGCGGTTTTCTGCATGAGCGTACCCGCCCATGCAGAAACCTACCGGGGATGGCATGACATTTCCGGCGGGCTGAACATTGAAATAGACGGGATTGCTTTCATGGAAGAAATCTCCGTGGAGGATAGCCGCATCCTCTATGGTTCCGACTACCCCATCTTTAAATCGGCAGAAAATGAATCTAATTTTCTGGGCGGTTTCATGATGGGTGTCGGTCATCATAAGCGCTATTATGGAGAAACCTCGCCGGGAAAGACCATCAAAGTCCGGGCAAATTTCCGTTCGCAGGAAGAAAATCCCTGGGTGGTGATCATGTTGACCCCTGTAAAAATGGGGAAAAAGGGAAAGGAGGATTATGTGCAGGCCATCGAGAACAAAATCGTATTCAAAGAAATAAACGGCCTGTCCATGGAAGCCTCCCTTCCTTTTGATGATTCTATGAGGGGCGTTATCGTTTCGGTGAGAGCCCGTGATGACGAAGACCACGGTACCGTCACCATCTACATTGTGAGTGACCAGAAGAAGACAATTACCAGTACGACAGAGGCCGGCGGAAATACCGGCGAAGAATTAACCCCTCCCGCCAAATCCGATGATACCACTATTCCTTGGGAAGTGGTCATTCCCGGAGCTGTCATCGGCGGCTGGGGCGTGCACCAAATCCGCAAGAGAAACAAGAATAAGGGCGGGAAAAACAAGTCCAAACCCGAAAAGGAAACCAAAAAGAAGAAGGAAGAAAAGCCTTCTACCTACCGGATGATTCTTTGGAAGAGTTGCGGCGACACCCTGTACTTTGGCGAACCTCCGGTACAGGTGGGCGCCCGCATCGTGGAAGTCAAGGACGACGGCACCGTGGTTCAGCGCCCGGACCTCACCTCGACCATCCACATCAGCGGGAAGGCGAATGCGCTGGTGGAGAAAGTCCGCACCGAGGGCAAGTACAGGATGGCCGACCTGACACCGATGTCCACCATGGACAAGCAGGTACCTGAAACCGCCACGGTGAGCTTTATTTTCGAAGGGGAGCAGGCTCGCTTCGTCCGTAACCTTGTCTTCAAGGTGGAAGGGGAGGCGGCCATCCTGGTGGCGCCGACCATCAGTTTCGCTGCGGGGCAGGGAAAAACCCTGGAGATGGGCTTCGCCCTGCTGGGCGGGCTCAAGAGTCCCGACAAGATCAACATCAAGCTCTCCGACGGTGCACAGGAGCACTTCCGCGCCCGCCTGGAGCAGAGCGCCGAGGATGCCGACATCTTCAACATCCACCTCACGGAAATGGGCAAGGCCGACCAGATAGCCGGCACCGTGGAAGAGTACACCTGCACCATCGAGGCCTGGCCCCGGGGTAAGGCTCAGCCCGTGAAGGAAACCTTCGACATCTGCCGCATCCACCCGGGCCTGCGCCTGCAAATAAGGGCCCTCAAGAGCTACCTGGTGGAAATCGGCAGCACGCCGGACAATGACATCATGCCTGTCAAGGGCTCCAAGCGCCGCCTCCAGTATGCCCAGAGCCGCGTGGACTGGCAACTGGTGGTGATTGACGAGCAGCAGGACGGCCAGGTGCGCAGCGTCTTCCCCGACGAGAAGCCCGTCTTCACCTACGAGGACGACTACGAGGGCAGCATGCTCTTCACGGAGCGGGACAAGTCCAATTATGTCCCCGAGCACGGCGACCTGGTCACCTACGACGGCACGTTCTACCGGGACTACAACGGAGAAACCATCCCCTCGCTGGTGCAATCGCTCGCCTTCGAATACAAGACGGCCGGCAGGATGCCCGACGGCGGCTACTGGGGCGTGATCAGCGCCGCGCAGGGCTACCTGGCGCCCCCCAACCGCTCGCATGTAAAGGTGAAGGTCAGCATGGTCTGGCGCGGAACGACCTACACCCAGGAGGTGCGGGTCCCGCTCAACTCCCAGCCCATACGCGACCAGATCCCCGAAGGCATGGACGTCATGCGCGGCCTGGCTCGCTGGGACAACCTGGACCTGGATCGTAAGAACAAACTCATGGACATCCAGCGCAACATCTGCCTGGACAGCCGGTTCATGGAGCTGCGGCCCATGTTCTATAAGGTGACGGTGATGCTGGAAGGCTACAACAGCGCATTCGGCTACGACGACGCCGACTACGAGAACGTGATGGACATCTACCGCCGTTTCAGCATTGGAGAAATCGGAACGGCCTTTGCCAACAAGTCCACCTTCTCGCCCGACACCGAAGACCTGGACGCCGCCATGGCCACCATTGCTTCCATGGAAAAATCCGTCCCGGTCATTATCATGCGGATCGGCCTGGGCATCGTGACCGGCGGCGCCTCGGAAGTGGCCTTCGCGCCCATCAGCGCCCTGTCCGAGATGAAGGAATACGTGGACAAGGGCGGTGACAGCGCTTTCGAAGCCTTCCAACAGAGCAGCTGGAACATCGTCAAGATGGAATTAGGCTTCGCCATAGGCGGCAAAGTCGTCGGCAAGAGCTGGGCCAAGATCAAGCAGTTCCGGGCCGATAAGGCGGCCCGGTCCAAGGCGGTGGCCGGCCAGGTGGAGAAGCTCACCGTAGCCACGAAGAAGGCCGCCGAGAGCACCCGTGTAAGCGAAGGCCTGTCTTCGGCCGCCAAGAACTTCAACAGCGCCAAGACCGCGGAGAAGATCTCCAAGGCGGCCAGCAAGGCCAAGAAGGTCCTCAAGAGCTCCAACGAGCTGGCCGACGACGCCATCCGACAGGTGCGCAACAATCCTTCGCTCTATACCTCTGAGTCCAAACTGGCCGAAGAAGCCGCCAAGGCGGCCCGCAAGGACGGCCAGAAACTGCTGGACGAATTCAAGCGCGTGATGAACAATCCCACCGCCACCAAGGAGGAGATGCGCAAGGCCACCCTGGCCCTGCAGGGCAACAAGACGGCCCAGAATCTCCTTCGCAACCAGCCGTCCGACATGCTCCGGGCCAACTTCAACGCCCAGATGCAGAGCATGTACGACGACATCGACGTGGTGGTGGTCAAGCGCCTGCGCAACAAGATATCTGACGCCTATCCCACCTACAAGAACAAACCGCCCGAAGTGCGGGTGTTCAAGGGTGCCACGGGCAACGCCGGAGACGAGCTTCGCCTGGGCCGGAAGATCGGCGCCGACCGCGACGTCACCTACCAGTTCAAGGGTCACGACGGCAAGTGGTACGACCTCAATGAGAACCTGATGGGAGACACCTACGCCGAGGTCTTCAACGAGATGCAGTACAAGTTCGTCCCCAAGGACCACGCGGAACTGATGAAGACCCTCAAGAAGGCCGACCAGGCCGTGGTGAACGGAAGACTGGGTCTGGAATCCTATGGCGACGACCTGGGCCGTATCATTGACCCCGCCCGCCAGGCGGAAAAACTGGGCGACCCCGAGCGCATCGCCAAGACCTACATCCACAAGTGCAAGGAGTGGATGGATCAGGGCAAGGAAGCGCACAAGCAGGCCCATATGCTCTTCGAAAGCGGCATGAAGGAAGATGCCCTGCGCGTGCTGGGTTATGGCGATGCCCTTATCGAAGAAGGCGTGCGCCAAAATGTGAAACAGTTCAAGCGTATCCTGGTGCCCCGCATCGAGGCGGCCGCCGCCAAGGGCGCCAAGCTGGATTACACGAAGCTCATGGCCAAGATCCGCGTGCTGGATTCCATTGCCTCGCCTCCGCCCAAGGGCGCCATCCCTATTTCCCTGGAAGAGGCCCGTCTGGTGCTGAAGAACCAGTTCGGCACCACCCTGGAAGCCGTGGTGGAGGAATGCGGACAGGCCGTGTTGGATGTTAATAAAGTATTATAATTGTTAAGCGTATGAAGAAATTATTTTTGATCCTGATGGCCCTGGCCCTGGTTTGCTCGTGCCAGAATCCCACCCCCGTCCAGTTGGAGATGGAGGCCTATGCCAAGGCGCACATCGCCAATCCTGAAAGCTACAAGTTCGACTACATGGGCGTGGAGAAAGAGTACAAGTACGTGAACGACCTCTACACCTACCGCCAGGGATTGGAAGAGCAGGCGGCCAAAGCCTCCGGCGCCAACAAGGCCGCGTATGAGGCCGAAATCGCCAAGGTGGACGCGCTTTTCCCCGAGGTGGGTTACGAGGTGGCCTGCTACGAGTATTCCCTGTATTTCTGGTACATGGCGGGGCCCAGCGGCAAACTCAAGACCCAGGGCGTCGTGCTGGCTCGCTATGATGCCGATGGGAACCTGATGGAGATAACGATGGATCCCTCCAGCCTTCCCACCTATCCGGCCCTGCGGATGCTCAAGGACCAGGGGCTTCTGTAAAACGGTGTTTTTGCTATATTTGTAATGTGAAGCCCGGATTGAATCTTCTTTGTAGCCTGGCGGTCATGCTCTGGAGCGCGGCCGCCGGTGCTTCAGCCTTGCCCGACAGCCTGCTGCGGGAGATGCCTTCCCGGCAGATGAAGAATCTGCTGGTTCCCCGGTCCCACCATATGGCTTTCGTGTCGGGCGAGGATATCGTGGTGGTGGGAGGACACACCACGGGCTTCGTGCCTACTGCCAGCGCCGAATACTACCACGGCGGGCGCTGGCGCCCCCTGCAATCCCTCTATGCCCACGACTGCGGCTTCCGGGTGCGCCTCCGGGACGGCCGGTGGATGCTCGCAGGCGGCTGCGACCAGTACCTGGGCATCGGCCAGAGCTATGTGGCCGAGGTGTACGACAGCACCACGCGTTCCTTCTCGCCGCTTCCCATCATGGAGCAAAAGCGATCCCTGGCCAGGGGGATGTCCCTCCCGGACGGGACGGTGGTCATCAGCGGCAACGCCCTGGCGCCGGATATCCTGGAAGTGTACAAGCCCGAAACGGGTCCGCTGGAATCCAGACCCGCGCAGGAGCAGCGGATGCTGCCGTTCCTCTTCCGGACCGGGTCCGACGACGTCCTTCTCCTGAGCTCGGTGGGAAACCGCTGGGAAGAACGGGACACCGTGAAGCTGGAGTACCTGCGGCGGGAGGGCACCTTCTCCCATCCTTTGCTGGAGACGTGGAAACCCATCCACACCTGCAGCAGCAACTGGACGCCGGAGGGCTGCGCCGTGGACAGTACAAGTTTCCTGCTGGCCGTTCAGAACGCCGCGGGCAAGGCGGCCGTCATGCTGGTGAAGGACGGGGACCTGTCCCTGCTCCCGACGCGCTGGGACATCCCTTCCGGCAACCCCGCGAATCCCATCCAGTGGAGCGACCACCTGCTGGTGCACCGGGGCAGGGAAGCCGCCCTGCTGCTGGGCAGCGATGCCGACGGGGGCGTCTATATCTGCCGGATCGATTACCGGGAAGCGCTGTCCGGCGGGGAAGCCCCCGTCTGCCTGTACCATGCCCAGTATCCCGGTCTCTTTTTCACCCTGGACGGCCCCGCTTCCGTCCTGCTGCCGGATGGTCGTTTGCTCCTGATTGGCGGGCGGCCGCGGAACAACTATGAGCCTTACGCCACGGTGGTGGCTTACTATCCTTTCGAGGGGCCTTTCCCGGGCTCAGCCCGGCTGGGCGCCTGGTGGTGGATCCTGCTTCTTCTGGCAGCGGCGGCTGTCGGTGTGGTGTTGCTGCTGAAAGGGCGCAGGACCGACGGACAGGCGGCGAAGGTTCCGGAGCCGGACACCGAGCGGATGCAGCGTTTCCGGGAGCTGATGGAAACCGAGAAGCTGTATCTCAAGAAGGGTCTGCGGATCGACGATGTGGCGGCGCGCATGGCCTCCAATCAGAAGTATATCTCGGCCTGTATCAACCGGAATACAGGCAAATCGTTCACCGACTGCATCAATGAATACCGGGTCCGGTATGCGCAGGAGCTGCTGGTGAACCACCCGGAGCTGAAAATCCAGGACATCGGCGAACGCGCCGGTTTCTCCAGCAGTGTTTCTTTCCACCGCAATTTCCTCCTGATCACGGGGAAAACCCCTGCCCGGTGGCGGGAGGAGAAGTCCTGAGCCCTCCCGGTGTAAACCGGAGAGCCAGGTGTTGATTTTGTAAAGAGAGTGTAAAGTGCAATGTAAAACTTTACAGTGTACTTTTACACGACCAGCAGGATCCTGACACCGATGCCGATGAGGATGAGGCCGCCGATGATCTCGGCCCAGCGGCCGAACCGGACGCCGATGGCACGTCCGCTGCGCAGGCCGATGACCACGGACAGGGCCGTGATGGCGAAAACGGCTGCGAAAAGAGGCAGGAAAGCCCCCCGGGAGCTCCCGGACATCGACTGGGCCACGCCCACGGCGAGGGCGTCTATGCTGGTGGCCACGCCGGCGAGCAGGACGTTGCGCAAGCCGCTGAGGTCGTGCGGCTCTTCCCCGCCCCGGATGCCCTCCAGGAGCATCGATCCACCGACATAGAGAAGCAGCAGGAAGCCGATGATGTGGGAGATCCGCTCGACCAGGCCGACAAAGAGATAGCCGAAGGCCCAGCCCGCGAGCAGCAGTCCGCTCTGGATTACGGCGAATGCCAGCGCAATCGGCAGGACCTGGCGCCAGTGTGCACTCCGCAGGGTCACGCCCGAGCAGAGCGACACGGCCAGGCAGTCCGCACACAGGGATGCCGCCAGCAAAATGGATTCCAGAATACTCATAGCGGTCTACGGGATTGCAAAGATAACAATTTTAATAACGGGCTGGCCGGTTGCGTTTTGAAATTGTTTTGTTATCTTTGCAGGCTGACTTCTCCGTAACGTCAGCTAACCCGTAAGTTTAACCCCCTTCCGACAAGTGCGCCGGGACCAACCAGGAAGGAAGCGATGATCAAGATTTTCTACAGACGTGACGGCCAGATTGTCGTCAGCCAGTCCGAAACGGAGTTTGCTGCTATCGGCAAAGAAAATGTCCTCTGGATAGATCTTCTGCAACCGACAGGAGAACAGAAGAGGGCCGTCGAAGCATTTCTCGGCACGGAGATCCAAAGCCGTGCCGAAGCGGAGGAAATCGAAAGTTCCTCCCGGTTTTTCGAAGAAGACGGCGTCATCTTCGCCAATACCAACTTCCTCTCCCCTGCCGATGACGAGATGCTGATGGATCCCGTGTCCTTTATCCTGTCAGGCAGCATCCTGACCACCGTCCGCGAGATTCCCCTGCGCTCCCTGGACACGCTCCAACTCAAGATCCAGGCCCTGCCCGAACAGTTTCCCGACGGTTTCACCACCTTCGTGGAGATCATGGACAAGCGCGTGGACCTGGACGCCGATATCGTGGAGCTGATCTCCAAGGACGTGTCGCAGTTCAGCAAGCGCATCAACCAGAAGGAGGACATCAACGAAGAGTTCCTGCTGGATATCAATCAGTTGCAGGAAAACGCGATGATTGTCCGCGAAAACGTCGTGGACAAACAGCGCCTGATTTCCAACCTGCTCAAGAGCAAGCGCGGCCCAAGGGATCCCGAACTGCGGGGCGACCTGTCGATCATCCTCCAGGACATCGCATCCCTGATCAACCACGCCAACTTTACCTTCGAGCGGCTTGAGTACCTGCAGGATACGGTCCTGGGCATCATCAACCTCGACCAGAACAACATCATGAAGATTTTCACCTTCGTGTCGTTGCTGCTGATGCCGGCCACCCTCGTGGCGAGTTTCTACGGGATGAACGTCACCCTCCCCTTCGCGGACAAGTGGTGGGCCTGGGTGGCCCTCTTTGGCCTGATGGCCACCCTGGTCATCAGCATCTGGATCATCTTCAAGCGCAAGAAGATGCTTTAAAGAAGCGGTTTCAGCGAGAAGCTGAACACGCGGGGTTCCGCTTTGATGCGGTATTCCTCGCGCGGAAGCGAGCCCCAGGAGGTCACGCAGCCAAGCCCCATCTGGACCAGGTCCACGTTGACGTGCGTCAGGCCGTCCTCCCGGAGTTCGGGAGAGTGGCGCTGGTCGCCGTGGTCGCTCCGCCCGCCACCGGAGAGCGAAAGGTCTATCTCGCGCCGGCCGAAAGGCAAGGCGGAAGCGGAGAACGGCTCCGGAGCGGCGATTTCAAAGCCGCAGCCGGCCGCGTCGGTCAGGCGCATCCAGCGCATCCCCACGTGGGTACCGGACTCCTGCGGGCGGACATAGCCGAAGTGGTACTGGTCCGCCACCCGCTGGCTGTAAACCCCCATCCGGGCTCCGCGCTGGCGGTCGATGTAGTTCTCGAAGGGGCCCTTGCCGTAGAAGGACAGTTCATCAAAACTGCCGGGCATGGCGAACTCGACGCCGAAACGGAACAGCTCCGGCGCGCCTTCCTGCACGTCGGTCATCTGTTCGGTCACGCAAATGGTGCCGTCCGCGCCGAGCGTGTACTGCATCACCACGGTAGCCAGGCCGCCGCCCACTTCATAACTGACCTCGACACAGTCCGCACTGCGCTGCAGCGAGCGGACCTTGAAGTCGGGATACAGCCAGGCGCCCATCTTGCGCTCGAGCCGGGCGCCGAGGTCATTTTCCGTCACGGCGCGGCCGAAGCAGGGCATCAGCGGCGCGGCGATCAGTTGTTTGCCGTCCACCTTGTAGGAGCAGAGCGCACCGGTGACGGGATCGAAATCCGCCGTCCACCGGCGTCCGCGCAGGTCGGCGGCCGTCAGGCGATACGGAGCTTCCCGGAGCAGGAGCTGGTCGTAGGCGACCTCCGTGCCGGCCGGCAGCAGGCTGTCGGAGCGGCGGAGCACGTAGCTGACGTTGAGGTAAAGCTCTCCCGGAATGCCGTCCAGGTCCGCCCGGCGGAAGCCCAGGTCAGCCACGACCGTCTGCTGCGGTGCCGCCTTGGGCGCGTCCTGCTGGCCGGAAAGCACCGGGACGCCGTCGGCGAGGACCTCCCAGCGCAGCATATAGCGGGACAGGTCGATGAAGAAATGCTCATTGTACACCTCCACACGGCCGTCCAGGGCCTGTTCCGGCGTGGCGGAGGTCAGGATGGAGCGGTAGCCGTGGCGCACCTCCCAGGCGTGCGGATGGAGACTGCGGTCGGCCGCGATAATGCCGTTGCAGTTGAACGAATTGTCAGAAGGGTCGTAGTCGTTGAAATCGCCGCCGAAGGCATAGATATAGCCCCAGCGGGACTTCGCGGACGGCCAGCGGACCGCCTGGTCCACGAAATCCCAGATGCATCCGCCCTGCAGGGACGGATATTTCCGGTAGAGGTCCCAGTAATCCTCGAAACCGCCCATCGAGTTGCCCATCGCGTGCGCGTATTCACATTGGATGAGCGGCCGGTCCGGATTGCTCTCCGCATACTTGACGATGTGCTCGTAGCCGGCATACATCGGACAATAGATGTCCGTATTGCGCTCCAGAACGGCCCGCTCGTATTGCACGGGACGGGTCGGGTCCCAGCCCTTGAGCCAGTCGTAGGCCGCTTCGAAATTGGGTCCGTTGCCGGCTTCGTTGCCCAGGCTCCAGATGATGACGGACGGGTGATTGACGTCGCGCCGGGCCATCCGCTGCACGCGCTCCATGTGCATCTGCGCGTAGGTCGGTTCCTTGGCAAGCGTGCGCTCTCCATAACCCATTCCGTGCGATTCGATGTTCGCCTCGCCGATCACATAGAGTCCGTAGCGGTCGCACAGGTCCAGCCAGCGCGGGTCGTTGGGATAGTGGCTTGTGCGCACTGTGTTGATATTCAGTTCTTTCATAATCCGGATGTCCCGGATCATCTCTTCCACCGTGACCACGTATCCGCCCGTAGCGGATATCTCGTGGCGGTCTGCGCCCTTGATCAGCACGGGCTGCCCGTTGACGAGCAGCTGCCCGCCCGCGATGCGCACGTCGCGGAATCCGAAATCCAGCTCCGCCGTCTCCGTGACGCCTTTCCTGTCGGTGCAGACGGCCCGGAGATGGTAGAGGGACGGCGTCTCCGCGCTCCACAGTTCCGGCCGTTCCACACGGCCCTTTGCGGAGACCTCCCGCTCGGGGAGACCCGGACCGGAGAGGTAGTATCTTACGCCCGTGGCGCCCTTGGTGAGCGTCGTCTCAATGCTGTAGGAGCCGTCCATCCCCGCATCGATGTGCAGGTCCGCGATGCGGGCCTTCGGCCGCGCCTGCAGGTAGCACTCGCGCGCGATACCGGCGTAGCGCCAGAAGTCCTGGTCCTCCAGGTAGGAGCCGTCGCACCAGCGGAAAATCTCCAGGGCGATCAGGACATCCTGGCCGGGCTTGACATAACGGGTGATGTCGAAACGCGCTTCCAGTTTGCTGTCTTCGCTGTATCCGACTTCCCTGCCGCCCACCCAGACGCGCAGGTTGGAGGTGGCGGAACCGACGGCCAGGAAGATGTCCTGCCCGGCCCAGTCCGCCGGAATCCTGAAACTGCGGCGATACTGGCCCACGTAGTTGTGCTCCGTGGGGGCCAGGGGCGGCTGCGTCTTGTAGTGGCCGCGCCAGGCGTATCCGATATTGACATAGAGCGGATCGCCGTAGCCGTTCAGCTCCCACATGCCGGGGACGGGCATCGTGCCCCAGCCGGAATCGTCCACGCCCGGCTGGAAGAAGTCGCGCGAGCGCGCTTCCGGCGTCTCGTACCATTGGAATTTCCAGATGCCATCCAGCGGGAGCCGGGGGCTGTCCGTGGTGAAGGAAGCGGACATCGGGACACGGTTGCGCTGATTGACGGCAGGGTTCTGCCAGTCTTCGGCGGCGCGGACGCCCGCAGCCAGGGCCACCAGGGCAAGCACGGTAAAAACAAACTTTTTCATGGATTATCGTTTTAGCTCTTAAAGATACGAAATAAAAGTGGAATACGCGAGAACCGGAAGGCCTCCGGAAGCATTTTTTCTTCCGGAGGCCTTCCATTTCAGTGACGCGCTCAGTGATCAGCGGGCTTTGCCGTTGGAGCCGAGGACGTTGACGATCTTGTGGACGTACATCTTCTTCATCTCCTCGCGGGCCGGCTTGAGGTACTGGCGGGGATCGAAGTGGCCCGGGTTCTCAGCAAGATGCTTGCGGATGGCGCCGGTCATCGCCAGACGGGAGTCGGAGTCGATGTTGATCTTGCAAACGGCGCTCTTCGCGGCTTTGCGGAGCTGCTCCTCGGGGATGCCGACGGCATTGGGGAGCTTGCCGCCGTACTGGTTGCACATATCCACATACTCCTGCGGAACGGAAGAGGAACCGTGCAGCACGATCGGGAAGCCGGGAAGCTTCTTCTCGATGGCCTTCAGCACGTCGAAAGCGAGGGGTGGCGGGACCAGGCGGCCGGTCTGCGGGTCACGGGTGCACTGCTCCGGCGTGAACTTGTAAGCGCCGTGGGAGGTACCGATGGAGATGGCGAGGGAGTCGCACTTGGTCTTCTTGACGAAGTCGATGACCTCCTCCGGCTTGGTGTAGTGGGAGACCTCGGAGGCGACCTCATCCTCGACACCGGCGAGCACACCGAGCTCGGCCTCGACGGTCACGTCATATTTGTGGGCATAGTTGACGACCTTGCGGGTCAGCTTCACATTCTCCTCATACGGAAGGGAGGAGGCGTCGATCATCACGGAAGAGAAACCGAAATCCACGCAGCTCTTGCAGAGCTCGTAGCTGTCGCCGTGGTCCAGGTGGAGGGCGATCTGGGGCTTCTTCCAGCCTAGTTCCTTGGCATACTCCACGGCACCCTGGGCCATATAGCGGAGCAGGGTCTGGTTGGCGTAGTTGCGCGCACCCTTGGAGACCTGCAGGATGACCGGGGACTTGGTCTCCGCAGAGGCCTGGATAATGGCCTGGAGCTGCTCCATATTGTTGAAGTTGAAAGCGGGGATGGCATATCCGCCCTTGACGGCCTTGGCAAACATCTCACGGGTGTTCACAAGACCCAGTTCTTTGAATGAAACCTTCATAAAATTTGTATGATTTGTGACTAAGTTTCAGTAAATCGTGCAAAAATAATTATTTTTGCGGAAAAGTCCACATAATGTCAGGCAAAGTCATCATCTTTTCTGCCCCGTCCGGTGCCGGAAAAAGCACCGTGGTCGGCCATCTGCTGGGGATTCATCCCGAATTCGAGTTTTCGGTGTCCGCGACCTCCCGTGCCCCGCGCGGGCAGGAGCAGGACGGCGTCGAGTACTATTTCATCGACGCGGAGCGGTTCCGCGAGCTGATCGCGCAGGACGCCTTCGTCGAATACGAGGAAGTCTACCAGGACCGGTTCTACGGCACGCTCAAAAGCGAGGTGGAACGCATCTGGGCCAAGGGCCACGTCATCATCTTCGACGTGGACGTCAAGGGCGGCGTTAACCTGAAAAAGTATTTCGGCGACGCCGCACTGTCCGTGCTGATCGTCCCGCCGAGCCTGGAGGTGCTGGAGAGCCGCCTGCGCGGCCGGGGCACCGACAGCGAGGAGGCTATCCGCGAGCGTCTCGCCAAAGCCGCGTGGGAACTGGAATTTGCCGACGGCAAGTTCGACTACGACCTGATCAACGACAAACTGGAGGTCACCTTTGCCGAGGCGGAGGCCCTCGTAGCGCGTTTCCTATGCGAATAGCTGTCTACTCCGGCTCCTTCGATCCGCTCCATATCGGCCACCAGGCCATTATGGAACGGCTCACCGTGACCCGCGAATTCGACTGGGTCTATCTGGTCATCTCTCCCCAGAATCCGCTCAAGGACCCGTCCAAGGTCCTGACCGCGGAGCAGCGTTACCGGGCGGCCATCGACGCGGTCCGGCGCCATCCGGAACTGCATGTCTGGGTGGACAACATCGAGCTGGAGATGCCGGCTCCCACCTATACGATCAAGACGCTGGATGCGCTCAAGAAACGTGAGCCCGAGAACGACTTCACCCTCGTGATCGGCGCGGACAACCTGCAGAACATCCACCGCTGGCGCGACGCGCCGCGCATCCTGGGCGAATACGGCGTGGCCGTCTATCCGCGCAAGGGCTACGATATGGAACGGCTCCGGCAGCTGCTCCTGGAGGAATGCCGCCACTTCCCCGTCCCCTACGTGATGGACGCCTCCCAGGGCGCCGCTCCGGACCAGGTGAGCCTGGAAGAGCTGGACCGGCTCTATAACATCCGCCTGATCGACGCGCCCATCGTGGACATCTCCTCCACGCAGATCCGCGAGATGCAGGCGCGCGGCGAAGACGCCTCACAATACCTGATGTAACCGTCAACCTCCGATATGAAATTCAGATTCCTCCTCGCCCTGCTGCCGCTGGCAGCGGCCTGCGCCCAAGACCCCGTCACGTATTTTCCCGCCAAAGGGGCTTCCGGCGTCAACCCGGACACCCACCTGGTCCTCACCTTCCCCGAGACGCCCGTCCTCGGCCAGAGCGGCTTCATCCGCATCTTCGACGCCGTGAGCGGCGAATGCGTGGACAGCCTGGACCTGAGCCTGCCCTCCGGGCTGACCCAAAGCCGGCAGTACGGTCCCGAGTGCGACTACACGAAGGTCCCCTACGACTACAGCCGGGATTTCGTTCCCACCAACAAGAATACGCTGCCGGGCACGCCGTCCGGCACCGCCGAGCCCACGCCGCGGGATATGCAGCTGACCATCATCGGCGGCTTCACCGACGGCTTCCGCTTCCATCCGGTCATCATCCACGACAAGGTTGCGACCATCTATCCGCACAACAACCTGCTGGAGTACGGCCACAGCTACTATGTGACCATCGACCCCGAGGTGCTGGCCTGCGGGGACTTCGCCGGCGTGAAGGCCGGGGCGTGGAAGTTCTCCACCCGGCCTTCCGGCCCCGCCGATGCGCGGCACCTGACCGTGGCGGCCGACGGCAGCGGCGACTTCAACACCGTCCAGGGAGCCCTGGACGCCGTGCCGGACTTCTGCAAGGATACCACCTGGATCACCGTGGCCGCAGGCGACTACGAGGAAATCGTCTATGCCCGCAACAAGACCAACGTCGTGATCCGCGGCTCCGGCATGGACGCCACCAAGGTCCACTACGCCAACAATGAGGTCTTCAACCCGCATCCGCTGCTGGTCAAGACCAACGAATGGCCGGGCACTTTCCCCTCCCGCCGCGCCGCCTTCGCGCTGGACAACTGCGACGACATCGTCCTGGAGGACATCTGCATCGCCACCGACCTTACCGGACAGGCCGAGGGCCTGCTGCTGCACGGCGAGCGCATCGCCCTGTACCGGGTGCGGATCATCGGCTCCGGCGACGCCCTGCAGGCCAACGGCACCGTCTATATGCAGGACAGCGAGCTGATCGGCGACGGGGACACGATCCTCGGCCGCGGCAGCCTGTTCGCCTGGCACAGCAAGTTCTACAACCACGGGGGACCTTTCTCCTGGGTGCGCAATGTCAAGCCCGCCCACGGCGACGTATTCGTGGAATGCCATTTCGAGGGTCTTCCCGACCGGCCGGCCGACTTCGGCCGCACGAACACCAACCACGGTACCGCTTATCCCGATGCAGAATTCGTCGTCATCGACTGCACCACGCGCCACTTCAACCCGCAGGGCTGGAGCTCCATCGGGGAGAAGAGCGCCACCATGCTGGAGTTCCGGACGCGCGACGCCGACACGGGAGCGCCCGTGGATGTGTCCCGGCGTCATAAGTACTCCCGCCAGCTGGACGCCGTGCGCGACGCTGCGCTGATTGAGAAATACAAGAATCCAGCCTACGTTCTCGCAGGCTGGAATCCGAAGCAGCAATAGGAGCCCGGGGCTCCCGGCTACAGTTTTTCGCTCTCCATCAGGTAAAAACTCAGCTCGCCCTTGCATGCGAGCTTTCCGTCCACTTTGGCCTCGGCGGCGATGACAAACAGGTTGGCGCGCATCGAGAGCAGCTTGGCGGACACCTCGATGGTGTCGCCCGGACGGACCATATGCTTGAAACGCACCTTGTCCAGACCGGCATAGAAAGGAGTATGGCCGTGGAGTTTCTCGCCCATGATCAAGGCGCTGCACTGGGCCATGATTTCGCAGAGGACGACGCCGGGCACAACCGGATAACCCGGGAAGTGGCCGCGGAGGAACCACTCCTCCCCCGTCACGTGATAGGTCGCCTTGATGCCTTCCTCGTTGCCTTCCGTCCAGTCCACGAGCAACATCGGCTCGCGATGCGGAAGCAATTGTTTGATTTCTTCTCTATTCATAGGTGATGACTATTGGTCGAATTTGCGCAAGGCGACGCAGGCATCGTGTCCGCCGAAGCCCAGGGAGTTGGACAAGGCCACGGTGACCGGACGCTCGACCGCCTTCAGCGGCGTGTAATCCAGGTCGCACTCCGGATCCGGATCCGTCAGGCCGATGGTCGGCGGGATGATGCCGTCGCGCAGCGCCAGGGCGCTCGCGAGGATTTCGGCCGCACCCGTCGCCCCGATCATGTGGCCGGTCATCGACTTGGTGCTGCTGATGCTGGCACGCCGGGCCTCCTTCTCGCCGAGGGCGAGCTTGATGGCGGCCGTCTCCGTCTTGTCGTTGAGCAGGGTACCCGTGCCGTGGGCATTGATATACAAGTCCTCCCCCTCCCGGTAGGCGGACTGGGCCAGCGCGTCGCGCATCGCCCAGGATGCGGGCTGTCCGTCAGGACGCGGCGCCGTGGCGTGGTAGGCGTCGTTATAATTGCCGTAACCGGTGACTTCAGCGAGGATCCTGGCGCCGCGCTCAAGCGCATGGCCGTATTCCTCGAGCACAAGCACGACCGCCCCCTCGGCCATCACGAACCCGCCTCGGCGGGAACTGAAAGGCAGGGAGGCCTGCAGCGGGTCTTCGGCGTGCGTCAGCGCGTGGGCGCTGACGAAACCGCCGTAAGCCAGCGGATTGAGCACGGCCTCGGTGCCGCCGGTGATAATGGCGTCCGCAAAGCCGAACTTGATGGCACGGAAAGCCTCACCGACGGACTGCGTGCTGGAGGCACAGGCGGCGACCGTCGTGAGGTTGGCGCCCTGGGCGCCGTAGGTGATGGCGATATTGCCGGCAGCGATGTTGCCGATCATCTTGGGGATGAACAATGGAGAAATGCGGTCCGCGCCCTCATCGAACAGGACCTTGGTCTGCTCGATGAGAGTCTGGATTCCGCCGATGCCCGTGCCCAGATAGACGCCGAGACGGTCCGGGCCGATGTTGACGCCGGACTGCAGCCCGCTCTCCTGCATTGCCTGGGCGGAAGCCGCCTGGGCAAAAAGGCAGAAACGGTCGTTGCGGCGGGAGTCCTTGGGGCTGATCCCCCAGGCGGCAGGTTCGAAATCCCGCACCACGCCCGCCACATGGACCGGCAGGCCCCACTCTTGAAGTTCAGGAAACACCGTGATACCGCAGCGGCCCGCCTTGAGGGAAGACCAGAACTGCTCCGTACTGTTGCCGACCGGCGAAATCACACCGGTACCGGTTATAACAACTCTTCTTTCTTGCATTTTTTCAATTAATCCGGATGCGAAGTTATCCCAAATTTCACGGGTGCGCAAATCTATGAGCGCGCGCGGGCGAAAAATGTGGTGAAAATCTTGTTTTGCGGGAAAATCGGCGTATCTTTGGGACGAAAATCAGAGAGAATACAATTCGTCCCAGCCATGAATACACAGCTCAGAATAGGCAAAAGCTACAGATCGCAGCTCCAGTACATCCTGCTGATTCCGGCCTTCTTTGCCGGGTTTTGTTTTCTCTACAACCCGTTCGGGATGCAAGAGTATTACCAGATCGGAGAGATGGGATTCGGCTTCCATTTCATCATTCTCTCCACGATTCTGATGGCCGTCTTGGCGCTCACGCGCCTTGTTTTCAGCGCGCTGTACAAGCACATTCCTTTCCTGTGGTGGCACTATACCCTCTGGTGCATCGGAGAGGTGTTCGTGTATTCCTTTTTCATGGCCCTGTACACAACCCTGTTTTATGCCGGGGAGCACAGCTACTTCGCAGTGCTGTCCAACTGCTTCCAGTTCGCCTACCTGATTCTGATCTTCCCGTATATCTTCCTGACCCTCATCCAGATCATCTTCAACAAGAACGCCGACCTGAACGCGGAACCGGCCGAAGCCCTGGTCAAGTTCTACGACGAGCACAAGCGGCTCAAGCTCACCATCGACCCGTCGGCCATCGTCTGCATCCAGGCGGACTCCAACTATGTCATTATCCGCTATATGGACAATGACAGAGTCAAGGAATTCATGCTCCGGGCCTCGATGAAGAGCATCGAGCAGACGGTCGGACAGCACGGACTGGTACGCTGCCACCGCTCCTACTTCGTCAATCCCAAATATGTCAAGCTGCTCAGCCGGAACCGGGAAGGGATGATCACGGCACAGCTGCTGCATCCCGAGATGGATTCCATCCCGGTCAGCAAGCAGTTCTACAAAGAACTCTCCGAGCTGCTCTGACGTCCGCGTCGCTGCGGATTGCCCGGTGCGGGAACGATGCGGCCGGGCTCGTGCGTCCAGTCCGGAGCCGCACCCGAATTCGAGCCGCTGCGTTTCTGGAATTCCCGCCACCATTCCTGGGGATCCTCGGGACGGAACAGTTCCTCCAGGTCCGCGGGCGGCGTACGTCCTTCCGGGTGGAACTGCGCGGAATTCATATAATCGAGCAGGCTGCGGCGCAGGGCCTGCACCTCCGGACGGGCGGCAGCCTCCGCGCCTGACAGGTCCATCGAGCAGAACAGCAGACGTCCGCTTTCGCACTGTGTCTCAAATAGATACGCAAGTCTCCTGTTCTGCGTGAAATTGTCCACGGCCTCCACGATCGGGGCAGCGCCGGCCATTGTGTCGAGGTTGATGGCACGCGCGTGCAAGGTCAGCCACCACCACTGCCAGTCACTGTGCATCGCCGTCGGGAAGCCGGACAAGGCCGGATGGGAAGGATCGCACAGGAGTCCCATCGTCCCGGCCTCGCGGGGGAAGAATACCGGACTCCAGAACACGGGGACGAACTTGCCTTTTTCTCCCCGGACCGCCGCCGGCTCCGGATTGAGCAGCACCGTCCCGCCTTGCCGCAACACCGGAAGCGCCTCCTTGAATGTGCGGGCAATCGTCACTTCTCCCGGATCGTCCTCCCCTTCGGCCGGATAGACCCAGACAGACCAGCTGTTGCTCCAGGGCGTTCCCTCCAGGCCCACGGTGAGCGAAAGGCGGCGGGGCTCCCGGATACCGGCCAGATCAGCGCGGATGCGATCCGTCAGGACCGCATTGCCGCCCGTGGGGATTTCCTCGTTCTCAAAGACGCCCTCGGCGACGGTCATTTCCCCGTCCTTCAGGCTCCAGACCACGTTGGCCTGCAGGTCTTCGGGTCCGTAATTGGCAATTTCCACCCCGGCTGAGAAAAGCTCGTCGCCCGTCCACCAGGGCTTGCTGAAACGCACCAGGGGCGTCACGGGGGCGCAGGCCTGCCGGAACCACGCCTCGCTGACCAGGCCCTTGTTGTCCCAGAAGGCATCCACCAGGCCGACCAGCGCCGTGGACTGTCCGCTGAAGTCCTGCAGACCGAGCAGCTGGAAACCGCTCAGGCGCGGCGTCTTGAGCGCCCGCTCAATCTCCTCCTTGTACAGGATCGCACCGAGCCGGCCGGAAGCCATCGTCCAGTCTTCCGCCTTGTCCAGCATCCCTTTGGATTCCAGAATGTTGCGGACGCCCTTGAAATTGAGCGGTTCCAGCACGCCGGTGTATTTGTCAATCTCGGACAGGTGCGGGAACACCGAATACTGCCCGATCTCGTGGGAGATCAGCGGCACGTCGAAATCTGCCGTGTACGGAGCGTAGTCCCGGGTAAAATCCGGCGACTCCGACCCCAGGTAGTCCTGGCCGCGGATCTGGCCCAGGTAGGTCCGGGAGGCCACCATGAACTGGTCCTCCGGCTCGGGATAGCCTTTGTGGCCGACGCCCATCGAATACGACGAATTCGCATACAGATGACGCGGATCCGCTTCCTTCATATAGCGGACCATCGCATTGAGCCAGTCGTAGCCGCGGTCCAGTTCGTTTCCGCAGGTGAGCATGCAGAAAGAAGGATGGTTGCCGTAGGCCGCGATGATGCGGTCGTACTCGGCCTTGAGGAAGCTGTCGATATCCTCCTCCCCGATGTTGCGTGCCCAATCGGGCAGTTCCACCTGCAGGTAGAGTCCCATCCGGTCCGCCACGCGGAAAGCGGCGTCCGGCGGGCACCAGGAGTGGAAACGGATATGGTTCAGGCCCCACTCCCGGCAGACGCCAAACTCTTTCTCCCAGCCCGCTTCATCGAGGGGCGGCGTGCCCGTCAGCGGATAGATGCAGCAGTTCAGCGTGCCCCGCAGGAAAATGCGTCTTCCGTTGACTTCGATATGGTCTCCCGCGCGCCGGAAATCGCGCAGGCCGTAACGGACCGTGCGGCTGTCCGCCCCGCAACGGACAGCGAGCGTGTGCAGATTCGGGGAGAACTCATCCCAAAGCGGCGCGTCGCGGCCCAGTTCCAGCAGGTACTCGACCGCCGTCGTATCCCCCTGCAGGGACGCCTCCTGACGATGCGTCTTCCCGCCCGACCGGTACTCCAGCGTGGCGGAAGCCGCCGCCGGGGCGTGACGCACCAGCAGCGTGCGCACACGGGCCGTCCGGGCCGCGGCATCGGGATAGACATCCACCTGCGCAATCTCCACCGGCTCAAGCGCCGTCAGGGACATCTCCCCGAGCACGCCGTTCCAGATAATCTGGGTATCGTTGGTATAGGCGTGGGCCAGCAGCGAAGGGTTCAGCACATAGCGCTGGCGGTTGTCGATGCGGAGCAGCATGGTATGCCGGCCGGCGGAAAGGCCGTCCGGGATCAGATAACGGTGCGGCGTGGTCAGACTCTCCTCCGCACCGGCCAGAGGCATGCCGTCCACCCAGACGCTGCTCTGCCAGAGCACCCGCTCGAGCTGGAGCGAGAGCGGCTTGCCCGCCATCCCCTTAGGGATCTCGAATTCGCGCTTGTAGAAAGCAGCTCCCAGGAAGGAATGCTTGCGCGTCAGTCGCTTGATCTGTTCACCGATAATGGCCGGCTCCAGCGTGTTGGGAACGCCCAGCGCAGCATCGTCGGTCGTGCCGGGAAGGGAGATGGACTGGAATGTCGCCAGGCTGTCCAGGCTCACCTGCCAGGTGCCGGACAAATCCACCGTGCGCTGCCGCGTACAGGACGCGGCCAGCAGCAGGCCGGCGGACCCAAGGAAGAAGAGGATGCGTTTCATATGAAGCCAAAGATAACACTTTTTTACACGAAAATGCCTATCTTTGGACTTGATATGAAGAACACCCATATTGTTATCATGGCAGGAGGGGTCGGCAGCCGGCTCTATCCCGTCAGCACACCCGAACACCCGAAGCAGTTCATCGACCTGCTCGACTGCGGCAAGACCCTGATCCAGTTGACCTACGAGCGTTTCCGCGCAGTGGACGCGCAGGCGCAGTTCTGGGTCGTCACCTCCGCACACTATATCCACTTCGTCCGCGAGCAGCTGCCCGGCATCCCCGAAGACCAGATCCTCGCCGAGCCGGAAGCCCGCAACACGGCTCCCTGCATCGCGCTCGCCTGCTGGAAGATCCGCCGCAAAGATCCGAAGGCCAACATCGTCGTCTCCCCGGCCGATGCCTATGTGCCTGACTGCCAAGCCTTCGCCGCAACCATGCGCACCGCGCTCAGCTTCACGGCCGACCGCCCGGCGATCGTGTGCGTGGGGATTGAGCCCGACTCGCCGCACACCGGCTATGGCTACATCCATGCCCCCGGCGCCACGGACGGCGTGACCAAGGTCGCCACCTTCAAGGAGAAGCCCTCGCGGGAAGTCGCAGAGCGCTACCTCGCCGAAGGCGGTTACTACTGGAACGCCGGCATCTTCGCCTGGAACATCGACACCATCGAGGCCGAACTGCGCCGCCACGCCCCGCAGATTTGCGGCGTGATGGACGAACTTGCCCCCGCGCTCTGCACCCCGGCCGAGGAGTCCGAACTGGTCCGGCTCTTCCCTACCTGCGAAAAGATCTCGATCGACTATGCCGTGATGGAGAAGTCCTCCGAAGTCTATATGATCCCCGGCCGCTGGGCCTGGAGCGATCTCGGGAGCTTCGAAGCCATCGAAAAAATAACCGGAAAAAGTTGAAATAAATTTGGAGATTTCGAAAGAAAGGCATACCTTTGCAATCCCAAAACGGAGGACTCGTTAGCTCAGTTGGTAGAGCACAACACTTTTAATGTTGGGGTCTCGGGTTCGAGCCCCGAACGGGTCACAAAAGTGAAACGAGTTTTCGTTTGAAATACTGCTTCCTTAGCTCAGTTGGTAGAGCACCTGACTCTTAATCAGGGTGTCTAGGGTTCGAGCCCCTAAGGGAGCACCAAGAAGGCCTCGCAGAAGTATCTGTGAGGCCTTCTTGGTGCTCCCCGGTCCCCTATGACCGAGGGGGCGTTCCCCCTCGGGCTCCCCTGCGTCGCTCCGCTCCGATCTGCCTCTCAACGATGCCGGGGAAATCCAAGAGACGGGCTGGACAGATTTACAAAAAATCGTCATCAGTGGCCTTGTGGCTGTAAATCTCCCCTGGGAAAAGTGCGAAAGCAGGCCAAACCCGGGAGAGTTCTACACTTGGATCCACGCAGAAAGGCACTTTCGTGTAAATCTGTTTCCAAAACGATCCGGATGCACCCGGGCGGACACAAGGAATTCATTTCCGTAAGCCGGATGGTTTTTACAATTACTATGTGGTGACCGTCTTGACCTGGACAAGTTCGATGACCTTCCTGTTTTCCGCAACAGGACATCCATTTCAGCAGGAAGCTGAGATGATGTCGAGGAGTTCGGTGACTTCTGGCGGCTCCTTGGTGTGGAGAATCCCGTTTTGAGGGCGCGTTCGCCACAGCAAGAACGAGAAAGACAAGCGATGATGCTTTCAGACCAAGGCCCCTGGGGTAAGATAGATTTGGCACAGGGCTGATATCAATAGTAAAGGACAAGACCATCCCCGTAAAGGGATCAACCTTGTCCTTTTGAAAACCAACATTTTTCTAATCCTGCATCGTTAGAAAAAAGGAGTTGTCATTATGGCACCCTATACAATTCGGACAAAAGCCGGGAGTGTCATCGATAAGCCCTATGCGGAAACGCCGGCTACAGTCTATTTGTTCAGCGCCGGGAGATTGATCATCATTCCGCCGTTGCCGGAGGTGACCGTCGGGAGTTCGCCGTTCCACTTCTCGATCCAGTCTTCCTGGATGATGAGCGGGCTCAGGGAGGCGGAGATGGTGCGGTTGTAATAGGCTTCGGCGTCGGCCTTGACGCGGGTGGCCTCGGCCTCGCCCTTCGCCTTGGCAATGGCGATCTGGGCGTTCGCCTCGGCCTGCTTGACCAGGTTTTCGGCCTTCAGGGCCTCCTGGATGGCCTGGTTCTTGGCTTCGATGGCGGCGCTCAGGGACTGCGGCGGAGTGATCTGCGAGGTAAACTCCTGCACACGGAAGCCCTCGTCGCCGAGACTCTTGTCGAGCATGCTCCGCACTTCGGACTCGAACTTGGCGCGGTTGGCCATCAGTTCGTCGGAGGTGTAGTTGTTGGCCGAGATGCGGTAGGCGTCATAGATGCAGGTGCGGATGTACCCCATCTCGATCTCGCGCAGGGACTTGCGGTATTTGTTGAACACGTGGGCTGCCCGCGAGCGCTCCAGCTGGTAGGCCATCATCGGGTCCATCGTGAAGGTGGCGGCGTCCTTGGTCGTGACCGTGAACGGATCGTAGTTCACCCGCTGGATGAATACCGGATAGGTAAACACCCGGGTCGTGATCGGGTTGTAGAAGGTCAGGCCGGACACCTGCGTGGAGACGAGTTCGCCCTGGTCCGTCAGGGAGAACTTCTTGAATTTGATGCCGATCTCGGAGTTGTCCACCATCTTCGTGCAACAGGCGAAGAAGAGGATGAAGGCCAGCACGCACAGGCCCAGAATGGTGTAGAGTTTCGCTTTCTTCATCTTTTTCATCTTATATTCCAAAAACAAATATACATAAGAATTGTTATATTTGTAAAATAGTATAATCGAAAAAGACATCCATTATGTCAACCAAAGGAAAAATCATTACCTGGATCGTTGCCGTCCTGCTGGTGGCCGGAGCCGTGATCTGCTACTTCAAGTTCTTCTTCGTGTTCGGCGAAGGCGTCAAGGCCGGCGAACTCAATCAGATCGTCTACAAGGGCTGGGTCTGGAAGACCTACGAAGGCCGGCTGATCCAGACGGGATTCAAGTCCGGCGGCAAGACCGGAAGCAGCCTGCAGTCCAACGAGTTCAATTTCTCCGTTGTCAGCAAGAGCATTGCCGACTCGCTGATGCTCTGCAGCGGCAAGAACGTCGAACTGCATTATAAGGAATACAACGGGATGCTCCCCTGGCGCGGAATGCAGCGCTACGTCGTGGACAAGATCGTGTCCGTCTCCGCTGCCGCCGGTACCACGGAAATCCCGATCATCACCGGCGGCGAATCCATCTAGCCTATGAACCTCCTGATCCTTCTCGTCGCAGGCGTGATCGCGACGCATCCGGCCGGCAATCCCAATGCTCGGCTGCTGACCGTGGCCGAGTCCGTCGGCCAGGGCGAACGCTCCGTCTACCCCGAACAGGTCCGCCTGTTCTGGACCGCCGACAGCCAGCTGACCAAGGAAATGCCCCGCCGGGAGCCTCCCCGGTGGACACTCCCCGAGCCGGAGGGCCCCGGCATCGTGTACGGCCAGTCCGTCAGCCGCAATGAGTTCGGCATCAACACGGGCGTCTTCCCCGCCCCGGACGGCAAGCGCCTCGCCGTGTACCGCAAGGACGAGTCCGCCGTGACGCTCTATCCGCTCTACGACATCACCCCCCGCACCGGCGAAGCCAGGATGATCCGCTACCCGATGGCCGGGATGGCCTCGGAGCACATCACCCTCTGCGTCACCGACCTGGAAGGCAACATCCGGACCACCCTGCAGGTGGACGACTTCGACGACGAACGCTACCTCGCCTGCGTCACCTGGTCCCCCGACAGCAAATACCTCTTCGTGCAGGTGCTCAACCGCGCCCAGCACGAGATGCACCTCAATATGTACCGTGCCGACGACGGCCGCTTCGTGCGGACGCTCCTGACCGAGCGCAACGACGCCTGGGTGGAGCCCGAACAGCCGCTCCATTTCATCCGGGGCAGCTACGAGTTCCTGTATACCACCGACAACCGCGACGGCTACAAGAACCTCTACCGCTGCGACACCCTGGGCCGGGTGGAGCGGGCAACCGCCGTGGATGCCGACGTGCGCTATGTCGCCAACGACGGCAAATACCTCTATTATACCTCTTCGGAAGTCTCTCCCGTCGAGAACCACCTGTTCCGGATGAAAATCACGGGGAAGGGTTTCGGCAAGCCCCAACGCCTCACCCCGGAGGAAGGCTGGCACCAGGTCTCCCTCTCGCCCGACTGCAGCAAGTTCATCGACCGTTACAGCAGCTTCAACGTCCCGGGCGTGACGCAGGTCCGCAGCACGGACGGCCGGCTGCTGGAAAAGGTCCTCACCGCCCTCGATCCGCTGGACGAATACGCCCAGTGCCGGATGGAGCTCGGCGCCACCCCGTCCGCCGACGGGCAGTTCGACAACTATTACCGGCTGATCTACCCGCGGGACTTCGACCCGTCGAAGAAATATCCCCTGATCGTCTATGTGTACGGCGGGCCGCATACCCAGCTGGTCAACAACAGCTGGCTCGGCAACCTGCGGATGTGGGAGCTGCTGATGGCCCAGCGCGGCTATGTGGTCTATGTCCAGGACAACCGGGGCACGCCTTACCACGGTGCCGCTTACGAGAAGGCCATCAACCGGCAGTGCGGACAGGCCGAGGCGGCCGACCAGATGGCCGGCATCCGGGCCCTGCTGGACCGCGCCCCCTGGATCGACCGCAGCCGCATCGGCGTGCACGGCTGGAGCTACGGCGGATTCATGACGCTCACGCTCACGACGATGAATCCCCATTTCTTCAAAGTCTCCGTGGCCGGCGGGCCGGTCATCGACTGGAAGTGGTACGAAGTGATGTACGGCGAGCGCTATATGGACAACCCCGCCACCAACCCGGAGGGGTTTGAAAAGACCTCGCTCATCCCCCGCGCAGCCGACCTGACCGGCCGCGTGCTGATCTGCCAGGGCGTGCTGGACGGCACCGTCGTGCCGCAGCACTCGCTCAGTTTCGTGCAGGCCTGCATCGAGGCGGGCGTTCCCGTGGACTGGTTCCCCTACCCGATGGACGAGCACAATATGCGGGGCAAGGCCCGCCTGCACCTCTACGAAAAGATCACCGACTACTTCGAACAGTTCCTGTAATGAAAAGACTCTTCTCCGCCGCCATCGCCCTGCTGCTGGCCGTCTCGCCGCTGCTGGCACAGAAGAAGGCCGAGACCAAACTCTATGAGAAGACCCTGTCGAAGCCCTCCGTCGAGGCCTTTGACAAGTTCCTCAAGAAATACCCGTCATCCGTCTATGCGGCCGACATCCTGGCGCGCAAGGATACCCTGCTCAACATCTCACCCTACGACGGGAAGCAGGCGGCGGCCATCGCGGCCGGACTGCTGCCCGGGACCGGAGAACTGCTTGCCGTCGCCGACCGGCGCGAGGCGGTGGACCGCATCTATGCCGTCTGCCTGGAGGGAGCAGGCCTGGCACTCGACCAGGTCCGCATCGTCACCTTCGTCAAGACGGCCGGGAACTGGGAGCAGGAAGGCATCTATGACGCACCTGCCGCCGACGCCGGAGGGATGGCATCCCGGGCGTTCGTGGACGGGAGTTCCGTCGTCAGCATCCGGGATACCCGCTTCCTGTTTTTCAATTACCTGCTCAGCAGCGCTGACGGCGTGCAGCAGTGCTATGTCGCCGCCGCATACGCTCCGCAGACCGATGACTTCGGCTGCGTGTCCTTCCGCGGAAAAGACATCCGCGGGACGGGGCACGTCCCGCCCTACAACATCCTCGGCCGCACGGACGAAGCCCTGCTCAGCGGCATGGAACGTCCCTGGATGCGGCTGCTACTCAAGAACATACAGGAAAACGAATGGCTGGAAGAGATCCCGGAGAACTTCTATCTGACCGATGCCGCCATCGAATGGTGGCAGGAGCAGAACCCGGACGCGCTGACCAGCGCCACGCACCTCAAGTTCAACATCCTGCAGCCGGAGAGCTCGCTCGTGGAGGAGTTCACCAAGGCCAAGGGGAAGAAGAATTCCTCCAAATACACCGCCGCGATGTTCGACCACCGCGGCTGGACCGTGATCGTGGCCTACCAGAAGGCGGACGACAATTATGTCCTCGCCTGGGTCGAACCCGAGTGCAGGGACCACTATAAGGACCGCCTGCTCAACAGCATCGCCTTCGACGACGCCAACACGCTCGCCCTGTCCTACTACCACGGCAACCGCACATTCAAATACCGCCTCAACCTCGCATCCAAGAACCTCAGCAGAAGATAGTTATGAAAGAATACATCGAACGGAACCGGGAGCGCTTCTTCGAGGAGCTGTTCTCCCTGCTGCGCATCCCCTCCGTGAGCGCAAGGCCCGAACACAAAGAAGATATGTACCTGTGCGCTTCGGCGCTGGCAGATCTGCTGCTGGCGGCGGGCGCCGACGAGGCCGGCGTCAGCGACACAGCCGGCCACCCGGTGGTCTTCGGCCAGAAGATCATCGACCCCAAGGCGCGCACGGTGCTGGTCTATGGCCACTACGACGTCCAGCCGGTCGAGCCGCTGGACAAATGGGCGCACGATCCGTTCGATCCGCAGGTGCACGACGGGGCCATCTGGGGCCGCGGCGCCAACGATGACAAGGGGCAGCTCTTCATGCACATCAAGGCCTTCGAGTATTTGCTTCAGAGCGGCAGGCTGCGGCACAATGTCAAGTTCCTCTTCGAGGGCGAGGAGGAGATCAGCAGCCCGTCGCTGCCTGCCTGGATCAAGGCGCACAGGCGGTTGCTCAAGGCCGACCTGTGCCTGGTGAGCGACACCACGATGCTCGGCGAAGACGTGCCTTCCATCAACTGCGGGATGCGCGGGCTGAGCTATCTGGAAGTCAAGGTCACCGGCCCGGACAAAGACCTGCATTCCGGGCATTTCGGCGGCACGGTCGCCAACCCGATCCAAGTCCTCTGCGAGATGATTGCCTCGCTGATCGGCGAGGACGGGCGCGTCGCCGTGCCGGGTTTCTACGACGATGTCGTGGAGCTGTCCCGTGCCGACCGCCGGCTGCTCGGACGGGCGCCGTTCGACCTGAAGGAGTACAAGGAGTTCCTGGGGGTGCGCGAATTGCGCGGCGAGAAGGGCTACACGCCCCTTGAGCGCGTGGGGATCCGACCTTGCCTGGACGTATGCGGCATCTGGGGCGGCTATACCGGCGCCGGAGCCAAGACGGTGCTCCCGTCCGAGGCCCACGCCAAGATCTCGATGCGCCTGGTCCCCGGGCAGCGCAGCGCGCAAATCTCCCGGCTCGTCGAGCGACACCTCCGGAAGATTGCGCCGAAGTGTGTCCGCGTGGAAGTCACGCCCTGCGGGGGCTGCGACGGATTCACGATCCCAATCAGTTCCCCCGCCTACCAGGCAGCCTCCCGCGCCATCGGCGAAGTCTATGGCGTCGAGCCCGTCCCTGCCCGGGGCGGCGGCTCCATCGGCATCCTGGGCGAAATGCAGAAGATCCTGAGGATCGATCCGCTCCTGATGGGCTTCGGTCTGGAGCGCGACACCATCCACTCCCCCAACGAAAGCTACCTGCTGCGGCAGTTCTTCGGCGGGATGGAATCCATCGCCAAGTTCTACGAGTACTGGGACTAGGGCTCCGTCATGTCCTTCCCCCGTCATGCCCGGCTTGGCCGGGCATCTCTTTTTTGCCGTCAGCCGGGCCTGATCCCTTCGTCATCCCCGACCCACCCTTCCGTCATTCGCCGACTTGATCGGCGAATCTCTTCAAGGGAGATTTACAAATAATCGCCATCTGGCCGCCCTCCGGCTGTAAATCTCCCCATAAAATAGCACGCCAAGGGCCCAAAACCGGGAGTGGTTTACAGCTGCACCCGCGCAGAAAGCCCTTTTCGTGTAAATCTGTTTTCGAAATGGAATCAAATCGACCATTACCCGCCAGCCGCGCACCAAAACTCTTGATGCGTGACGCTGACAATTTGTATTCGGGAATTGCTTGTTTTTCGCTATCTTTGTCAGTATGATTGACATCGGTGAAATGATCCTGCGCATCGCGGTCGGGGGCCTGCTGGGCGCCCTGATCGGGCTGGAGCGCCATCTGCGGGCCAAGGAGGCCGGTATCCGTACGCATTTCCTGGTGGGCCTGGGCAGCGCCCTGTTCATGGTGGTCTCGCAGTTCGGCTTTCCGGATGCGGAGCGTTTCGACGCGTCCCGGATTGCGGCACAGGTCGTGTCCGGCATGGGTTTCCTGGGCGCCGGCCTGATCATCTTCCAGAAGAATTCCGTCCGCGGCCTGACCACGGCGGCCGGCATCTGGGTGGTCTCCGCCATCGGCCTGGCCAGCGGGGCCGGGATGTTTTGGCTGGGCGGTTCCGCCGCGGTAATGGCGGTCATCTGCCTGGAGGCGATGCACTTCTTCCTGCGGCATTACGAACTGCGCCGGATCCGGGTCAGCATCTCGGCCGCTTCGGAAGACGCCCTGCAGAACGCCCTGCAGCGCTTCGGGCACGAATTACAGTTCTACACGATGGAGCGGCACCCGGAAGGGATCGACGCCACCATCGTCCTGCAAGTCACCTCCCGGGAATACACCGGCAAGCTCTTCAAGACCGGCCGGTCCATCCCGGGCATCACGGTCACCAAGATCGAACCCGTCGAAGATTAATATTTCACTTCGAACACAAAGCTGCCGGAGTCAAGCTCCATCATCACGCGGCCGCGCAGGGCGCGGGGCTCCCCGACGCCTTCCATTCCCTTGCGCACGAACACCTTGGAGATCGGTGACGGAGCTTCCGGGTCAAGCCCGGAATGACGACTCGTCTGCCCGGATCCCGTCCTTTCGGTTTCCAGCGTCAGCGACGCAGTTGTGTTCGCCGGAATGGTGACGCGGTAGAAGTAGCCGCCGTCTGTCTTCTCCCAGCCGGCCTCGATGCGCCCGTAGGGGCTCTCGAAACCGCCGCGGGCGAAGGTCTCCTTCCCGCCGACCTTCGGCTGGAGCAGGATATGCTTGTAAGCGGGACGGTTCTCGTCGCGCTGGATGCCCAGCTGATGGGAGTACATCCATTCTCCGATGGCGCCGTAGGCGTAGTGGTTGAAGGAGTTCATATCGACGGGGCCGAATCCGTTCTCGAGGGTATAGGAATTCCAGCGCTCCCACATCGTGGTCGCACCCTGCAGCACCGGATAGAGCCAGGACGGGTACTTCGTCTGCTCGAAGAGCGTATAGGCAACGTCGCTGCGGCCGTTCTCCGACAGGGCGAGGTTGAGGTACGGCGTGCCGATGAAGCCCGTCGTGAGCGTGCTTCCGTGCTGCTCGATGTCGGCGACCAGATGCGCCACCGCCCTGTCGCGCAGTTCGCCGTCCAGCAGGCCGAAGCGCAGCGGGAGGGCGTAGGAGGTCTGCGTGTCCACCGGGACGATCTCCCCGTCCTTCGGAGCATTGGGGTCCACGGGCATTCCCGGCCAGCGGAGCGCCACGTACGGCGCCACCGTCACACCGTCCTCCCGCATATACTTTGCCACGAAGCCGGCCTTGACCTTCTCGTAGAGCGCGGCATAGCGCCGGGACTCGCGGCTCCTGCCCAGGGCAGAGGCCATCCGCGACATCATATAGGCGTCGTAGGCATAGTAGGCCGTGTTGGTCAGGCCGATGTCCGTGCGTTCGATTGCGAGGTGGTCGCCGATGCCGGAGGCGACCTGCGTGCCGTCCGGATTCGCCTGGCGCTCCAGGTAATCCATATAGCGCACCATCGAATCCCAGTGCTCCTGAAGCACGCGGATGTCGCCGTACTGCTCCCACACCTGATAGGGGACGATAATGCCGGCCTCCATCCATCCCATCCAGCCGGGCTGGTCGTTGGTGAAGCCGTAGGGCGGTCGGCCCGTGACGGGATAGTAGTTGAAATAGCTGCCGTCGTAGTTCTGATTGTCCCGCATTGACCAGAGCCAGCGGGCGTAGAATTTGTCCACCCAGGGGCTGAAATAGGTCGCCGTGCGGGCAAACACCTGCGCGTCGCCCGTCCAGCCCTGGCGCTCGTCGCGCTGCGGGCAGTCGGTCGGCACGGCCTGGAAGTTGTCCCGCTGGCCCCACTGGATATTCTGGAAGAGGCGGTTGATGTCGGCCTCGGAGCTCTCGTAGTCCGCGGTCGTGTGGCCGATGGACTCGAGCACGACGGCCTTGACGGCGGAGAGCGGAAGCGGCTTGTCCAGACCGGTCACGGACACGTAGCGGAAGCCGTGGTCCGTAAAGACGGGCTGGTAGGTCTCGCCCTCCCTGCTGCCGCGCATCGTGTAGTTGTCGATAGAAATGGCACCCCGGTAATTTTCCACATAGACCTGGCCCTTCTTGGCCTGGTACATCCCGACGGTATAGGGCGCGACCGGATCGGTCGGGATGCGCTCGGGATAGATCATCTCGCCGTAACGCAGGTTCACCACCTGTCCGGCCTTGCCGCGCATCCCTTCCAGGCGCGGCACGCCGATGATGTTCTGCCCGAAATCATAGACGAAGGTGCCCTTGACCGGTTCGTTCACGCTGACGGCGGCGAGCGTGATGTTGTTCTGCACCGGCAGGCCCACGTAGGCCTGGATCTGCACGCCGGGCGCCGGGCGCTCCAGGATGTCGGCGGCACTCCAGGCGGAGTCGTCGAAACCGCCCTCCGTCCAGCCGTCCACTTCCTTGCGGGCGTCATAGTCCTCGCCGAACTGGAATCCGTTGCGCGTCACGGGGCCGTGGTCCCATTTCTTCCAGCTGCCGTCGGTCACTATCACTTCGGACGAACCGTCCTCATAGGTCAGCAGCACCTTGGCGAGCAGCGACTGGCGGATGCCGTAGGGATCCACATACGCGGAAGTGAAGATATTGAGGTCGCTGTACCAGCCCGCCCCGAGCATGGCGCCCAGGCCGTTGGAGCCGGGCTTCAGAAGCCCGGTGATATCGTAGGCGTTGTACATGATCCGATAGCGGTAGTCCGTCCAGCCGGGGTTGTAGTAGTCATTGCTGACGCGCCGGCCGTTGACGTAGAACTCATAGATTCCGCGCGCGGTCACGTACAGGCGTGCCGACTTGAGCGGCTTGCTGACCTGCACGTCCCGGCGCAGCATCGGGGCGGACACGAGGCCGTAGGGCTCCCACACCTGCAGGCGGCCCGTCCCCGTCACGTCGTGACGGACGGTCGGATCGGTATAGAGGACCGTGTCCCAGTTCCGCTCGGAGATCACGATGTTGCTGAACGTGGCCTTCTCCCCGCGCGGCTGGCGGAACCCGATGGAGTGCAGGCGCGCCCAGTCGCAGATATACTCGCCGCCGGGATAGGGCGTGATGACCATCTGGAAAGGATTGCCGGAGTTGACATTCTCCCGGCGCGGACCGCCGGGCACGCCCTCCGTCGGGCGGAGTGTCCGGCCGTCGAAATGCACGATCAGGTTGGACTTGAGGTGGTAGCCCGGCGTGCTGACCTGCAGGCAGACGTGGTGCTGCGCCCGGGGATCCGTGACGACACCGCCGAGGTCGATGGTCGACAGGTGGCGGATGTCCCCTTCCACGCAGTATTCGATGATGAATTTCGGCGTGCCCTGGATATTGTACTCCGCCGTGATCCAGTTCTTCTCATCCTGGACGCTGTAGGCGAACACGGCGCGGCTGCTCCCCTGCGGGATCTGCACATCATAGTCGATATCGAAGAAGGTACGATAGCGGGACACGCCGACCTCCTGCGAGCCGATCCACTCGGCCCGGCTCCAGCCGGAGCCCATCAGGCCCGTCTCGAACCAGGTCGGGTCCGACTCCACCAGCGCATCCTGCTCGTCCCGGACCTGGACTTTCCAGAAATAGCGGGTCGAGGGGCGCAGCGCAGCGCCCTCATAAGGGATGTTGAGCGAGGCATCCGAACGGATCATCCCGGAATCATAGACCAGAGAGCCGGCCTGCAGGTCCTCCTCCGAGAGCGCCACCAGCACGCGGTAGGCGCGCTGCAGGGCACCGGTGCGGCCGGAACGCATCTGCCAGCTGAAATACGGCCGGGCTTCGTCCAGCCCCAGCGGGGTGTCCATCGCCTCCGTGCGGAGGTTCACGATCTGCACCTCATCTTTCCCGCTCTCGGCGGAGGCAGGCATAAAAAGCAAAGATATGCTGAGCAGTAAAGAGCTGATAAACATGGCGCTACAGATAACGTTTCATAAACTCCAGGTAGTAATCCCAGTCCTGCGGCAGCACGCCGTGGCCGCCCTCGTGCATCACATAGCCGAGGGTGTGCCAGATGGGCTGCTCGGCAGCGGGGAACGCATCCGAGGCGGGCACATCCTTGCCCAGCAGCTGATAGACCTTGCGGGCCTCCACCAGCGAGATCCACTCCCCCTTCGGATCGGACCAGTTGTCCGTGGTGCCGGTCTGCAGCAGCAGCGGGCGCGGGGCAATCAGCGACACCAGCATATGGGCGTCCATCGGCATCTGCTGCACGTGGCCGCCCCAATAAGCATATTCCGGGCAGAACTGGTACGGGAAGCGCGTCTCTTCGGCCAGGTGCGCGACCGTCTCGCCGAAATTGCGGCGGCTCATTGCGGCGCCGCCCTCTCCCGAGCAGCTCGGCATCACGACCTTGATGCGCGTTTCCTTCGCGCCGGTCCAGATCGTGGTCTTGCCCAGACGCGAGCAGCCCGTCAGGGCGATGCGCTTCGCATCCACGGCAGGATCCTTCTCGAAATAATCCACCAGGCAGCTCACGCCGAAAGCCCAGGCGCTGATGCTTCCCCAGTCGTCCAGGGCGCGGGATGCGCCGGGCGTGTGATAAAGGCCGCGCAGGCCCAGCTCATTGCCGTCGTTGAAGTCCGGCGTGATATCCGTATAGCAGAGGGTGGCGAAGCCGAAACCCTCGGCCAGGTATTTTCTCACGATTGCGTCCATCCCGAAGGGATTCGGCCCCGGCATCGGGGCGGCTTCGGACATCGTCCGCGTCTTGGGATCCCAGCGGCGGCCGGGCTTCACGCCCGGATCGGACACCACGTAATTGTTGGGCGAAAAACTGAGGTTCAACAGGATGGGCACGGGCCCCACGGCATCGCCCGGAAGGTACAGGAGCACATCCACGCGCGGTCCCTCATTGTCCGGGGAGAAGTAGAGCGTGATCTGCTTCCGGACGGCCGTCCCGTCCAGCCCGCGGTCCTGCTGCACGTCGTAGCGGAGCGCAGGCTTCTTCGCCGGCCATTTTCCGAACTGGTTCTCTTCAAAGATCCGGACAATTTCCGCCCGCCGCTTCGCCCACTGGCGTGCATGGGTCACAGGCCGGCCGTTGTTGAATACCAGCGGATCCGGCAGTCCGGCACGGTAATCGCCGACCTTGGATTCATCATAGTTGACGGGAATGCCCGCAATCACGTCGCGGTCCTGGGCAACAACCGCGGTTGCTCCGAGCAGCAGGCCGCAGAGCAGAACAGTTAATTTACGCATAAGCAGTTCTATAATAATTGGTTATTCTTCCTCTTCTTCCGCTGGAGGGTTCGTTGTCAGGGTCGTCCGGCTGACCGGCAGCGAAAACACGATGCCATTGGCCTCTCCGGCCAGGCCGGCATTCTTGTAGACGGAACTCATCACGCTGTCCTTGATCTCTTCAGGCACCAGGATCATCGCCATCTCCTTGTCGGGCTGGATGGTGATATTGAAAAACTCCTCTGCCTCCGGATTGGCCGAGCCGCGGGCACGGAGGATGGTGCCTCCCCGGGCTCCGGCGGCGCGGGCCGCCTCCATCACATTCTGCGAGAAGCCTGCGTTCACGACGCAGACCACCATTTCATACTTATTGTCCATTTTGCTGTTCCTCCTTGACAGTTCGTTTATCGTTGCTTAAAAAACCATACGCCAGGGTGCCGATGATACTGGTCATCGGGACGGTGAAGGCAATGCCCTTGTAGCCCGGTCCTTTCTTGAAGGTGTCGCTGAGCAGGGAAATCAAAGCGTCGGCCTCATCCGAGCGTACCACACTGACAATCAATGTCTTGGGGCGCTCCGTCAAGCCCAGGTAGTCCAAAATGAGATGCGTGGTCCCCTTGGCCGGCATGGAAAGCTGCAGGTTGGCCTGATGGGACTGGATCAAGCTGGAATAATAGGCGGCCTTGTCGTTATGCACGATGGCCAGCAGCACTTCCAGCTTCATCGGGGCGATATTTCTCTTTTTATCCATAGCTCACACTATTCAAAGTAGATGATCTGGTCGTCGCCGGAAGCGAGAATGCGGCGCATCGCCTCGCTGTCACGCATCCTGACGCTCAGCACGGACTTGAAGCCCAGGGTCTGAATGGTGATGAGCGGGGTCATCGCCACCATCGAGACCACGCCGAAGGCGAAGTCCAGCACGGCGCTCTCCCCCTGCATCGTCGCGCAGGCGCCGATCACCATCGGCAGGATGAAACTCGAAGTCAGCGGGCCGCTGGCCACGCCGCCGGAATCGAAGGCAATGGCCGTATAGAGCTTCGGCACGAAGAACGACAGGCCCAGGGAGATCAGGTAGCCGGGAATCAGATAATACAGCAGCGAGAAGCCCAGGTGCACACGCAGCACCGAAAGACCGATGGACACGCCCACGCCGATCGACAGGGCGAGCATCATCTGCCGCTTGGACACCTCTCCGCCGGTGATGTCCGCCACCTGGTTGTTCAGCACGTGGACGGCCGGCTCCGCCAGCACGACCACCATGCCGATAATGAAGGCGAAGACAATCAGCAGCACGGGATTGAAAGCAGCCATCTGCGAGCCGATCTTGAAACCGATCGGCATAAAACCCAGACTCACCGCAGCCAGGAAAAGGACCAGGCCGATGAAGGTATAGACGATGCCGAACACGATCTGCAGGATCTTGGTCCGCGGCAGTTTGAGAATCAGGAACTGTAGCACGAAGAAGAAAAAGACGATGAGCACCAGGGATACGCCGACTTCCTGCATCTTATCGACAATCAGCCCGCCCATGCCCTCTTCCAGGACCTTTTCCATCGAATAGTCCGGGATGGCGAAGACCAGGTCCCCGCGGGCCACCAGCGACAGCGCCAGCACGGCCAGGATGGGACCGACGGAGCACAGGGCAATCAGGCCGAAGCTGTTTTCGCTGGCATTCCGGCCGCCCACGGTCATGGCGATACCCACGCCGAGCGCCATGATGAACGGCACGGTGATCGGACCCGTGGTCACACCGCCCGAGTCAAAGGACATCGGCAGGAAGGCACCCTTCCCGCTGTCGATCAGCAGCGCCGCGACGCAGAAGAGCAGCATATAGAAGAACATCAGCATCGTCGTCAGGTCGATGTGGAAGACAATCTTGACAACTGCCAGCAGCAGGAAAATGCCCACGCCCACGCCGACCGTCACGATGAGCAGCTTCCCGTTCATCACGGCGGACACCTGTTCGGCCAGCACCGACAGATCCGGCTCGGCAATCGTGATCAGCACGCCCATCAGCAGGCAGACCGACAACAGGATACCCAGCCGCTTGGACTTGGTCAGGCCTTCTCCGATATACTGTCCCATCGGCGTCATCGCCATGTCGGCGCCCACGTTGAACAAGCCGATTCCCACAATTAGAAGAAAGGCCGAAAGCGAGAAAAAGGCAAGCTCCTTCGTAGAAATATCCACCCAGGGCGTGACGGAAAGAATGAAGACCAGTGCACTGACCGGCAGCACGGAAATCAAGGACTCCTTGAGTTTCTCGCGCAAGGATTTCCGAAGATCGGAAAATATTGAACTCGATTTGGCCATATTACAAAGATAATAAAAATAACGGCGTCCGAGAAGGAACGCCGTTATTTTTATGCCAAATACAGCTGCCGGACGCAAGATCCGGCACTGTGAGGCAAGCCTACAGCTCGCGGAACTTGGCGGCACCGATCTTGGTGGCCTTGAGCGTGATGGTCTCCTTGATCCTGTCCAGCACCTTGCGGTCCTCGACCTGCTCGACCAGGCGCTCCACCTGCTTCTGATCGTGAAGCATGTTCACGGCCATCTCCTTGATCATTTCGTCGGGGACATTGCCGATGCCATACATCGCATACTGGTAGCGGGCGAAGGCCTCGGCCTGTTCCTGCAGGTCCTTGTCCTCCACCTTGTAGCCCCATTTCTGCATCAGGGTGCCGCGCACCAGCTGCCACTTGAAATCTTCGGCGAAGCCCGGGAAGTCCTTCTCGATGTCCTCGGCCGTGACCTTGCCGCCGTTGGCCTCCAGCAGCCAGCGCTTCAGGAAAGCCTCGGGCAGCTGGACATCGGCCTTCTTGACGAAGTAGTCGCGGATGTCCTTGGTCAGGCGCCACTCGGCCTCGTTCTTGTACTGGTTCTTCAGGCGCTCGGAGACCTCCTCGTCGATATCCTCATTGCTCTTGGCCTCAACGCCCTCCTCACCCTTGTGCTCCTCATAATATTTCTTGAGGTTCTCGATCATCGGAGCCTTGTCCTTGGCCGTCACGGTGACGGTATAGGACGGGACGGTATCGTCCTTCCCGACCTCGACGGACACCTCCGGGGAGAGTCCCAGATCGAAGACGAAGGTGAAGTCCCGGCCATCCTCCCACACGTTCTCCGGCTGCTTTTCGGAAGCGAGCGGCTCGCCCAGGATCCGAAGCTTGTTCTCCGCGATGTGCTGGTCCAGGGCCTGTCCGATCACCTGGTTGACGGACTCGGCCAGCGCCTGCTCGCCGTAGACGCGCTTGATCAGGGAGGCAGGGACCATGCCCTTGCGGAAGCCCTTGAACTCGGCCGTGCGGCGGCGCTCCGCCAGTTTCTTCTTCTCGATTTCCGCATAGTCTGCGGCGGCAACCTCGAGGGTCAGCTCGAGGTTGAGCTTGTCAATTTTGTTCTCTGTTACTTTCATATATACTATTGTTTCTTTGATTTATCCTTGGGATAGACGATGCGCTCGTGGTGAATTTGGGCCAGATACTGCTTGAGCGTCTCCTTGACTGTACCGAGCTCGCTGATGGAGATGTCGGCCTGGTCGAACTGGCCTTCATCCATCTTGCCGGCCACGATGCCCTCCACGAACGCGGAATACGCCTCCGGCGTGTACTCGGCCAGCGTCCGCGAAGCCGCCTCCACGCTGTCGCAGAGCATCAGGATGATCTGCTCCTTGGTCTGGGGCTTGATGCCCGGATAGCGGAACTCGCCGGAAAGGGCCGGATCTCCGCCGGCACGCAGGAACTGGGCATAGAAGTACCCGGTCGTCGTGGTGCCGTGGTGGCTGCGGATGAAATCGAGGATCACGCCCGGCAGGCGGTGCTTCTGGGCGATCTCCACGCCTTCCGTCACGTGGCGGATGATATCCCGGGCGCTCTGCTCGGGGCTCATCCCGCTGTGGTATTTTGGCGTCCCCTCGCGGGCGATGAGGGATTCATTCTCTACGAAGCAGAGCGGGTTGTTCATCTTGCCGATATCGTGGTAGAGGGCGCCGGCGCGCACCAGATCGGCATTGGCATCGACCGCCCGGGCCACGGTATCCGCCATATTCATCACCTGAAGCGAATGCTGGAACGTCCCGGGGGCTTTCTTCTCCAATTCGCGGATCAGCGGATTGGACACATCGCACAGCTCGATCAGGCGCGAGCTGGACACCAGGTTGAACAGGCGCTCGAACAGATAGACGAGCGGATACCCCGCCACGGTCAGCATCGAGCCGACAAACAGGCTCAGCAGGGCCCGCCAGATATTGCCGGCCACCATGTCAGCCGTCCGGAAGCCCAGATAGACCACCGCCAGCACGGCGAAGGTGATCAGGGCGGTAATGAACTGCTGCCAGCCGCGGTTGAAGCGCCGGAAGGCCAGGATCGCGACCATGCCGGCCACGAAATACATCACGAACAGCACGGCGCCGTCGTGGCTGAAAATCAGCAGCGGCAGCAGCGAAATCACATAGACCGGCACCACCACGCGGTTCTTCATGAAGGCCTGCAGCAGCAGGGCGATCAGCGAGAACGGCACGATGTAGAGCGAACGCTCGTTCACGCGCACCAGGATCAGCGCCAGCAGCGCCGACAGGATGAAAACAGTGACCAGGTAAGGGAAACGGGCGTCCGCGAAAATACGCGGATTGTTGAAATAAACGGCCAGGAACAGCAGCGCCAGGATGGCCAGGGCAATCAGGACATTGCCCAGCAGCATCATACCTGTAGAACCGGCATAGCCGACATTGGCCTCGAACTCCCGCTTGTAGGAGTCCAGCATCTGGGCGATTTCCGCCGTCACGATCTCGCCTTCCTGCACGATCAGCTGGCCGGCGGTCACGTAGCCCGAAGTCGGGGAAATGCGCGTCGAGGCCTCGGCCTGGATCAGATCCGTCGTCTGTTCATCGTAAAGCAGGTTCGGGACCAGCAGGTCATAGACACTGTTCGCCCGCAGGATGGAATCCACATTGGACTTGGATACGTCGGAAACATCGGAAAGCAGCCGGGCGCGCGCCTCGGTCAGGCGGTACACCTCTGAGAAAGGATACTTGACGGCACGCTTGTCACGCTGGATATACAGCACCTCGGAATCGGCATGGCGCCGGCTGCCGTCGTCAGGTATGACACCCCGCTGGTAGATGGCCCGCATCGAGGACACGACTGCGCTGCGCAGCGATCCGATCTCCAGCCGCTCGGCAGAGCGCAGGTTGCGCGAACCGATCTCTTCGGAGAATTTATAATAGGGGATGGCGTCGGACGTTGCGCTTCCCCGCTCTTCGCGGATCTGGTCTTCGGTCTTGTAGATCGGGAAATCGAACTGGGCGTACAGGGTCTCGTACTTCCAGGTGCGGCCCTTGTGGTAGTCGTAAGCGAATTTAGCACCCCGCGGCATCAGCAGGACCAGCAGGAGGAACGCGATACCGAGCGGAAGGAGGATGCGCAAGAAATCTTTCTTCATCAGGCGGTGGGACGGTTATTGGAACGGGCTGCCCGACTCGCGGGCGATGAAACGATAGGTGAGCCAGTCCATCAGGCGCGGGAAGGCGTTCCGCGTGAATACACTGGCGCGGCCGAGCGGAGTCAGCGTGACCTGCGGACGGCGGCGGCGCAAAGCCCGGGAAAGCTGTCTCGCACAGGCCTCCGCGCTCATCAGCTTGCCCTCATCCAGCGGCGTCTCTCCCTGCGGGGTGCCGTCGGCGGTCAGCGCTGCGTTACGGACATTGGACGCCGTATAGCCCGGCGCGAACACGAGGACATTCAGACCGTCCCTGAGGTGCTCGATCCGGAGCGTGTCGAGGAAGCCGCGGACGGCGAATTTCGACGCGCTGTAGCCGGTCCGCGCCGGCAAGGAGGAATACCCGGCAATGGAGATGACTCCGACCAGCGACCCCTTCGATCCGATCAGGTGGGGAAGGGCATACTTGGAGCAATAGACCGTGCCCCAGAAATTGACGTCCATCAGGCGGCGGATCACCTGAAGGTCCAGATCCGCAAACATCGCACGCATCGAAATGCCGGCGTTATTGACCAGGACATCAATCCGCCCGAAGCGTTCCAGCGTCTTCTCGATCAAGGCCTTGCAATCCTCCTCCACCGTCACGTCGCACTTTACGCAAAGCACATGCTCCGCATCGCCCACGGACGGAGCCAGGGCGAGCATCCGGTCGTAGGAACGGGCGGCCATCACCACCTTCGCCCCCTCGCTGCCGAACTGACGGGAGGAAGCCAGGCCGATTCCCGAGCTGGCTCCCGTCACGATGATTACTTTGTCCTTGAGAGAAGTCTTCACTGCTATCTGATTGTCATTTCAGCGATATCGTCGCCGTCATACAGTCCGGCGTCCAGCTTGGCCTTGATCTCCTTGAAGACCTTGAGCGTGTATTCCACGTCCTCCATCGTATGGGCGGCCGTGGAGACGATACGGAAGATGACCATACCCTTGGGGATCACCGGATAGATGACCACCGAGCAGAAAATCCTGTAGTTCTCGCGCAGGTCCTTGATCATCTTGGTCGCCTGGGCCACGCCGCCCTTGATGTGTACGGGCGTCACGCAGGCCTGGGCCTCGCCGATATCGAAACCTTCCTTGCGGAAACCGTCCTGGATGGCGTGGGTGATCTGCCAGCACTTCCTGCGGAGTTCGTCGCCTTCCGGAGAGTCGATGATTTCCATCCGCTTGATGTTGCCGATGACCAGCGGCATCGGCAGGGACTTGGCGTACATCTGCGAACGCATGTTGCAACGCAGGTAGTCGATAATCTTGCGCGGACCGGCGACAAATCCGCCGATCGAAGCCATCGACTTGGCGAAAGCGCCGATATAAAGGTCGATCTCGTCCATACAGCCCAACTGCTCGGACGTGCCGCGTCCGTGCTCGCCGAGCAGGCCGAAGCCGTGCGCGTCATCGATCAGGATGCGGAAACTGTATTTCTTCTTGAGCGCGGCGATCTGGTCGAGGATGCCCAGCGCGCCGGTCATGCCGAACACGCCTTCCGTGATCAGCAGCACACCGCCGCCGTTCTCCTCCGCCACCTGGCAGGCGCGGGCGAGGACTTTCTCGCAGTCGGCGATGTTGTTGTGGCGGTACTTGTATTTCTCACCCACGTGCAGGCGGATGCCGTCCAGCAGGCAGGCGTGGCACTCTGCGTCGTACACGATCACGTCGTGACGCGCGGTCAGCGCATCGATCGTGGACACGATTCCCTGATAACCGAAATTGTACAGGAAGGCGTCCTCTTTCTTCTCGAACCTGGCAAAAATCTGCTCCAGCTGCTCGTGATAGCGGGTGTGGCCGCTCATCATCCGGGCGCCCATCGGGTAGGCGAGGCCCCACCGCGCCGCCGCATCGGCATCGGCCTTGCGGACGGCGGGGTGATTCGCCAGGCCCAGGTAGTTGTTCAGGCTCCAGTTCAGCACCGGCGTGCCGTTGAAGATCATGTGCGGGCCCAGTTCGCCTTCGAGGCGGGGATACATGTAATAGCCGAAGGCATGCTGGAAGTATTGTCCGATCGGACCGCCGCTGTCGCGTTCAATCCTGTCAAAAATATCAATCATATCTGTCAGTGGTTTAAGGTTTTACGCATCAATGTTGGCATAGTGGGCATTCTCCTCGATGAACTGGCGGCGGGGCGGGACGTCATCGCCCATCAGCATCGAGAAGGTGCGCTCAGCGGCGGCGGCGTTGTCGATGGTAATCTTGCGCAGGCGCCGGCGGGACGGATCCATCGTCGTCTCCCATAGCTGGACGTCGGACATTTCGCCGAGACCCTTGTAGCGCTGGACGGTATAGCCCTTGTCGGAGCCCTTGCCCAGCCGCAGGGCGGCCTCTTCGCGCTGCTCCTCGGTCCAGCAGTAGACCTCCTCCTTGCCCTTCTTGACCAGGTAGAGCGGCGGCGTCGCCAGATAGACATAGCCGTTCTTGATCAGGTCGAACATATAGCGGAAGAAGAAGGTCAGGATCAGGCAGGCGATGTGAGAACCGTCCACATCGGCATCGGTCATGATGACCACCTTGTGGTAGCGCAGCTTGCTCAGGTCCATGTGCTTCTCTCCGGTCTCGTCCTCCTGGGCCACGGTCACGCCGAGGGCGGTGTAGATGTTGCGGATCTCCTCGGAGTCGAACGCACGGTCGCCGGAAGCCTTCTCCACATTGAGGATCTTGCCCCGGAGCGGCAGGATGGCCTGCGTCTTGCGGTCGCGGCCCTGCTTGGCCGTACCGCCTGCGGAGTCGCCCTCCACCAGGAAGAGCTCGCAACGCTCGGGATCGCGCTCGGAGCAGTCGGCCAGTTTGCCGGGCATGCCGGCGCCGCCGAGCGGGCTCTTGCGCTGGACCATCTCACGCGCCTTGCGGGCGGCGGCACGGGCCGTCGCGGCCAGCACAATCTTGTCGATGATCGTCTTGGCGAACTTCGGATTCTCCTCCAGATAATTGTCCATCGCGGCCGCGGTGGCCTGGGACACGGCGGAGGTCGCCTCCGGGTTTCCGAGCTTGGTCTTGGTCTGGCCCTCGAACTGCGGCTCCGCCACCTTGACGGAGATCACGGCCGTGAGGCCCTCCCGGAAGTCCTCCGGCGCAAGTTCGCCCTTGAACTTGTCCAGGAGCTTGTTCTTCTCGGCATACTGTTTCAGGGAGCGGCTCAGGCCCATCTTGAAGCCCTGCAGATGCGTACCGCCCTCGATCGTATGGATGTTGTTGACGTAGGAATAGATCTTCTCGGAGTAGCCGTTGTTGTACTGCAGCGCGATGTCGATCGGGATGATCTTGTCGGAAGCCACGCAAATCGGCTGCGGAATGATCGTCTGGGCACCGGCGTCGAGATATTCGATGAATTCGCTCAGGCCCTTCTCGGAATAGAACGTCTCGCTGCGGAACACCTGGCGTCCGGTGGCCTTGGACTCCCCTGCCTCGTCCACCACGAACTCGTCCACCAGTTCGCGCTCGTCGGTCAGGCGGATGTGGATGCCGCGGTTCAGGAAGGCCAGCTCCCGCAGTCGGGCGGCCAGGGTCTCATAGCGATAGACCGTGGTCTGGGTGAAGATCGTCGGATCCGGATGGAAGGTGATGACGGTTCCGGAATCATCCGCTTCGCCGGTCACCTGCACCGGCGCGAGGGGCTTGCCCTTGGAGTAGTGCTGGATGAAGACCTTGCCCTCGCGGTGCACCTCGGCCGTCAGCGAATCGGACAAGGCGTTCACGCAGGACACGCCCACGCCGTGCAGACCGCCGGAGACCTTGTAGCTGGACTTGCTGAACTTGCCGCCGGCGTGCAGGACCGTGAGCACGACCTCGAGCGCGGAGCGGTGCTCCTTCTCGTGCATACCCGTCGGGATGCCGCGGCCGTTGTCCTGGACCCGGATGAAATTGCCCTGGAGGATCCGCACGTCGATCGTGTCGCAGAATCCGGCCATCGCCTCGTCGATACTGTTGTCCACGACCTCATAGACCAGATGGTGCAGACCGCGTTCGGCGACGTCGCCGATATACATCGAAGGGCGCTTGCGGACCGCTTCCAGTCCTTCGAGCACCTGAATACTGTTGGCGGAATACTGTTCTTCCGCGAGCTTCATATCTTCCTTCTCTATCATTCTGTTATATCTAAGTCAATAAATCTTGCAAATTTACTAAATAATTCGGGAATTCCCTATAGGCTGAGACTCAAACCCACCGTGACATACGGGCCTTTCTCGATGAATCCCGGAGCACGCTCGATGGCCATTCCCAGCAGGTTGCCGGCCTCCAGCCAGGCACCCAGGCTGCGGGTGATGCGGGCCCGGCCTGTCAGGCCCAAATTGGCATAACCCGGAATCGGATCGTTGCCGGCAAGCCACTTGCGGGCACTGGCGGCACGCAGGAAAGCGCCCGCCCAGACCCGCCGGTTCCAGTTGTATTCGCCGCGCAGGTCGGCCGTAAAAGCCGGCGGAGCGTAAGCGGCATACTCCGCGGAAAATTTCGCGTAGGCATAACGCAGCATACCGTTTATCTCCAGGCGCTCGTCCTGCCAGGAAGCCCGGGCTTCCCCGTAGATTTCCCGCCAGTCCGCCTGGACCACATCCAGCCAGCCAGAAAGGAATTTCCCGCCGTGGGACACGAATCCGGCCTCCACGCCGTATTGCAGGCGCGCGCCCCAGTGGCCGTCCAGACCGGCGCACACACGCAGTTTCTCGCGACCGATGGAACCGGCCGTCTCGCTGCGGTAGGAGAAATGATTCAGCTGTTTGGCGTCATACAGGCTCTGGACGGACTGCCCGCCGCTCACGGCGGCAAACAGCTCCAGATCCGCATTGATCAGCGGCAGGCGGGCCGACACGTCCGGCGCTACGGTGAACAGCGTCCCGGGATTGGTCCCGATGCGCGACGAAGAGTAATCCAGCCGCACACCGGCATCCAGGCTGACGCCGCCGAGAAGGAACTCGACGTGGGGCTTGACGGAGCCCAGCAGCGTAGCCCGGGAAGCCTCGAATGTCGAGTAGCCGGCCCAGGCGTATCCCTCGGGCTCCGTCTGGGCGCGGCTGATCATCATCCCGCCCACGTTGTTCATCTCGAAGGTACCGTCGATCAGGATCCGGTATTTCTGCTGCAGCACGGGGCCGACGGACAGATTCAGCAGCAGATTGCTCTCCTGCGAACGGTTGTTCAGCGCAGCATATGCCTGGGTGCCGTAGCGGAAGCAGGCCCGGATGTCATAGAACATCTGGTCCTCCCCCTGTTCGCGGGACTGCACCCGGGCCTGGGCGCTGAACACGTTGAAGGAGGAGCCGATGGCATCCAGCGGGGTCACCAAAGGCCGCATCTGGGCGGATTGCGTCGTCAAGATCTTGCCCGCATCTACCAGTTCCCGGCGTCCGGCAAAGATTCCTTCGTAGCCGAGCTGGCCCGAAATGCGAAGCGCCTCGGCGATGTACTGCCCGTTCACGGCAAAATGGCCGCTGAGGTCATGGCCGCTCACGGATGCCGGAAATTCAGCGCCCAGCTGATCAGTCCCGGGCTGGAGCTGCGCGGGCGTGCGGTACTTCCCGGCAAAGCCCTCCAGGCCGGCCACCACGCCTACCATGGCGTCGGAGCGCTGTAGCGGCTGCCAGGCCAGGCCGAACTGCGGGTGGAAAGAATAGCCCGCGCCGGCACGCAGATACAGCGTCTTCCCGTCCGGGACCCGGGGCTCCGGCGTGACGCGGATCTGGTAGGGAGAGAACTCATAGGAGCCCTTATACGGCGTCTGGAAGACGGAATAATCGAAATTGTAGTCGAACCGGTACAGCGAATCCGGGACCTGGAGGTCTCCGCCCTGCTTCTGGAAATCCGAGAAGCGGGTGATGTAGTCGTTGGTCACCTGGACCGACTGGTTGATATTTTGCGCGGAAAGCGCCGCACAAAGCAGCAGGGCCGCGAGGACGGATACATTCTTTTTCATACTCATCACTGTTCTTGCGTTAAGGAGGCCAGGCGCTCCAGTCTCATCCGGACGCTGTCCGCCACGTCGTCGGGGCCGTTCTCCGGCTCGTATCCGTCGCGGATGCTCTCATAGGTCTGCCGGGCCTGGGCATACTGTCCCAATTCGGCAAAAGAGTCGCCCAGCACCAGGTAGGCGCGGGCCAGCCAGTAGGACTGGCCGCTCCCCTTCTGGGAGAATTCATATACCTCGTCGCCCACGGACTCGAACTTTCCGGTGTCGTACAGGTCCTGGATCACTCGGTACCTGGACTCGGCTCCCACGGCCGTCGAGGGGTCCGCGCTGAGCTGGCGGAACAGCGCGAGCGCCTGGTCCCGACGGGAAGTAGCCATGCTGGCCTTGGCCTTGGTGAAGAGCGCCTCCTGGCGGATGCCGGCGTCCAGCCCGCTCTGGGCGGCCACGGCGTCGGCGGCCTCGATAGCCTTGTCGTAGTCCTTGCTCCGGTAAGCGGAGCGCATCATCCCCGCGCGGGCGATCTGCTTGTTGACATCCATCCGGGCCGTGGCGAGGAGGTTCTCATAGCCCTTGTAGGCATCCTGGTAGCGCTCCAGCCCATAGGAAAGTTCGGCATAACGCAGGCGGGAGATTTCGGCGAAGGAGAATTCCGAATCGCCGGCAGCGGCCCGGGCAAAATACTCCACGGCCTTCTCCTTCTCCCCGATGGCGTTGTAGGAATCGGCCAGGTAGAACTCGGCCTGCGGCCGGTCCTGCCCGTCGGGATAATTCTCCAGGTATTTGCGCAGCGTCGGGATCGCCTGCTGGTGGTTAGCGGCCAGGTAGAGCTGCTCCGCCGTGTTGAAATACATCTTCTCGCGGTCGGCGTCGCTGCGTCCCTGCGCCAGGGAGTTCGCCTCGACATATTCGAGGAACTTCTCCGGCTGGCGGCGCGTATGGTAGATGGATTCGATGGCCAGCATCGCCTCCTCCGCATACTCGCTCTGCGGCATCAGGGAAACGACCTTCTTGTAGTTCTCCAGCGAAGCGTCGTAGTCGGACATGTTGCGGTACACCATGCCCAGGCCGATCAGGGCGCGGGCCACGTAGGTGTTGTCCTGCGTGTTTTCGCGCAGGCGGGTGAAGGTGCGGATGGCGTCGTTGTTGTTCTTCAGGTCCATCTGCGCACGGCCCAGCTCGTAGCAGGCCTCGTCATAGAGCGGCGCCTTCGGGGAGGCGTCCTCCACGTGCAGCAGGGTGGACACCTTGCGGCGCCGGTCGCCCGACAGCCCGTAGGAGAGCGCCTGCTGGTAGTAAGGATAGATATTGTCCGGCGAGAAAAACTCCGTCAGGACCTTCTGGTAGGAGCTGACGGCGGAACGGTAGTCCCTGCGGCCGAAGTCGCAGTCCGCCCGGCGGTTCATCGCATCCTCGCGGCAGGCGGCGTCGCCCGAGGCGATATAGGTGTCGAACCAGCGCGCCGCGGAGCCGTAGTCGCCCTCCTTGAAGTAGCTGTAGCCGATGTTGTAGGGCAGCAGCCTGCCTTCTGCCGTGCCGTACAGGGCCGAGGCGTTGTGCAGTTCGGTGAAGGTCTTCTGCGCTTCCTCATAGTTGCCGGCGCGGTAACTGGCCTCGCCCATCCAGTAGCGGGCGAGCTGGTTGAAACGGTCGGTGCGCGGGACATAGTAGGCCGTGGCCTTGAAATACGGCACGGCATCGCGGTAGGACCCGTTCCCGAAGAGCTGCTCGCCGCGCAGGAAATTGGCCTTGGTGTAGTTGCTGCGCATGTCGGGCGTCAGCTCCTCGATATGGTCGTAGGCGTCCACGGCACCGGCGTAATCCCGGTCCACGAGGGCCGCCAGGGCCATGTAGCCGTAGATCTGGTCGCCGCGGGCCTTGGTGGACCAGCGCTCGATATAACGGGCGAAGCCGGATGTGTCCTTGTTCAGGTCGAAGGCCAGCTTGGCGTAGTTGAACGCGGCATCCTCCGTGATTTCAGGATCGAAGTCCACGGCAGCCGCATCGCGGAAGGAGGCCATCGCCGACACCTGGTCATGCGTGCGATAGTAGGCGTTGGCCAGGTGATAGTTGGCCACCTGCCCCAGGGAATCCGAACGGTCGCCCATCTTCGTGAAATTCTCGATGGCCCCGGCGTAATCGTCCACCGAATAAAGGACCGTGCCGGCGTAGAAATAGTCCTTGCGGTTCATCCCCGTATGGGAAAGCGCGTCGTAATACTCGCGGGCTTTGTCGGTATCGCCCTTGATCAGGTAGGACTCGGACAGCAGGCGGGCCAGGCGCTGGCGGCGCTCCGGCGGCACGCTGTCGTAGATGCGGGTCCCTTCGCGGATTGCGAAATCGTAGTTCTTCTGGTTGAACTCGCAGTCCACGATGAAAAAATCCGTCAGGGCGGTGAAGCGCGGATCGGCCGAAGCGATCCAGAAATTAGCCTCCGCCTCGGCAAACTCCTTGTTCTCATACAGCATCACGCCCGTGAAATAGCGGCCCGGCGCCGAATAGTCGGACTGCGGGAGGCTCTCCAGCAGGGTGAAGAACTGCGCCGCCTCGGCATAGTGCCCCAGCGAGAAGGCGGAATAGCCGCATTTGAACACATATTCGGCCAGTTCGTCTTCCGGGAGGTCGTCCGAAGAGACGAAAGAGAACTCCGTGGCCGCCTGCTGGTACTTGCCCTCGTCGAAGAGAATGCGCCCCTGCTCGAAGTGCAGGGCGCCGGACAGGCGGGAGGACGGGTAGCGGATGCGGTAGTCCGACAGGAGGCCGGAGGCGTCGTCCGTGCGCATTTTCAAGGCGCACAGGACGGAATAACCGTCGCTGAGCGGATCTCCGGACAGGCGCGAGAAAAGGGCCCTCGCCTGTTCGTACATCCCGTTATCATACAAGTGGACGGCCTGCCGGAAAGTCCGGGCCCTGTCCGGAGCAGCCGACAGCGCTCCCGAAAGAATCGTGACCGCAAGCAGCGTAGTCGCCAGTGATTTCAAACTCATAAATATATTCTTTTCCAAGTTGACAAATTTACTCATTTTTGCGCTATATTTGTAGGGATTTCGCAATAATTTTATCCGAACATGGAAGAAAACAGCACCCCGATCATCTCTTTCTCCGGAGCGGACATCCTTGGCGGGGAGAATGTCGCCGTCTATGGCCTTGACCTGCAGGTTTATCCCGGCCAGATTGTTTATATCATCGGCAAGGTCGGCAGCGGCAAGACCTCGATTTTCAGGACGATTACGGCCGAAAACCGTCTCGGCGCCGGCTCCGGACAGGTATGCGGGTTCGACCTGACCCGCCTGCGTCCCCGCGACGTGCCGCAGCTGCGCCGCCGCATCGGCGTGGTCTTCCAGGACTTCCAGCTGCTGATGGACCGGACCGTCGAGTCCAACCTGGCCTTCGTGCTCAAGGCAACGGGCTGGAAGGACGCTTCAGCCGCCGCCAAACGTATCCGCGAAGTGCTGGAAGCTGTCGGGATGCAGACCAAGGCCCACAAGATGCCCCACCAGCTCTCCGGCGGTGAGCAGCAGCGCATCGCCATCGCCCGGGCCATCCTCAACGAGCCGGAGGTGATCCTTGCGGACGAGCCCACCGGCAACCTCGACGAAGAGACGGCGGAAGAGATCCTCCAGCTGCTCCGGCAGATCAACCGGGAGAAGGGCACGGCCATCGTGATGGTCACGCACAACCGTTCCATCTGCACACGCTACCCCGGCCGGGTGTTCGAGACCCGCGACGAGGCCTGCCGCGAAATTACGCTATGACACTCCGGCAGCGCTACGAAGCCGTCATCGGCTATTTCCGGGAGAATGTCCCCGTCGCAGAGACCGAACTGCACTTCGACTCCCCCTACCAGTTGCTCGTCGCCACGATGCTCTCCGCGCAGTGCACCGACAAGCGGGTCAATATGACCACCCCCGCCCTTTTCTCCGCCTACCCCACGCCGCAGGCCCTCGCCGAGGCCTCCTTCGACGATGTCCTGGACCTGATCCGGTCCATCTCCTACCCCAACAGCAAGGCCCGGCACCTGATCGGTATGGCACAAAAACTCCTTGCGGACTTCGGCGGAGAAGTCCCCGCCGACGTGGACGAGCTGATGACCCTGCCCGGCGTAGGACGCAAGACGGCCAACGTCGTGGTCTCCGTGACCTGGAAGCAGCCTGTCATCGCCGTGGACACCCACGTCTTCCGGGTATCGCGCCGGCTGGGCCTGTCGCACGGCACTACCCCGCGCGCCGTGGAGCTGGACCTGGAGCGGCACATCCCAGAGGCGCTCCGTCCGATCGCCCACCACTGGCTGATCCTGCACGGCCGCTATGTCTGCACGGCGCAGAAACCCCACTGCAGCGACTGTCCGCTGACGGCGTGGTGCAAAGAATACGAAAGAGCCGGACATTGAGCCCGGCTCCTTCATTTACGGTCAGCGTGCCTACTTCTTGAAGATGCCTCCCAGGATGGACTTGGCGGCATTGGCGGCCACATTACCGAGGGCGCCCGTGGCGCCGCCCGCCGCACCGCCCTTGAGGGCAAGGATGATGTCATTGAAATCCACGTCGCCGTCTCCGTCGCGGTCACGAAGGATGCCGGAGAGCTTGCTCATCACCCCGGGGATCAGCCCGGACAGAGCGCCGTTCAGGGCGGAGCCCAGGTTGAGTTTGCTCAGGACATTGGTATTGAACAGATTGCCCGCGAGCTGCGTGATCGGGCTGGATGCCGCGCTGGTCGCTCCGCTGAGCAGATTCTTGATCAGGTCCACGCCGCCGGGCTTGCCGACGGTCTGGGTGAGGCTGCCGAGCACGGAGGACGACATGCCGTTGATTACCTGGCTCTGGGCGTTGGCAGGGACTTGCACGCCGCCGACGGCGGATTTCACCTGCTGCATAATAAGATCACTGATAGAAGACATATTTTTCTGGTGTTTATGGATTATTGGCAAAACTGTTTCTTGAGCGCGGCGATCTTCTCGTCCGCATCGTTGCCCTTGGCACCGAAGTAGAACTTGATCTTGGGCTCGGTGCCGGAAGGGCGCACGGACACCACGTCCCCCGCCTCGCTGAAGAACTGCAGGACATTCGAGGACGGCTGGCCGGTCTTCTCCGGCTCCAGATAGTCGACCACCTTCGTGACCGGGGAACCGGCGAGCTCCTTCGGCGGATCGGCGCGCAGGTCCACCATCATCTGCTGGATCTCGCGGGCGCCGGCGATCCCCTTGCGGACCACGGACACGAGGCCCTCCTTCCGGTAGCCGTATTCGCGGTAGATCCGCTGCATCAGCTGGTAGAGCGAGAGGCCCTGCTCGGCGGCCCAGGCGGCGCACTCGGCCACCATCATCGCGGTGACCTGGGCATCCTTGTCGCGGACGAACTGGCCGATATTGAAGCCGTAGCTCTCCTCGCCGCCGCAGATGAACTCACCGCCCTCGGCCTCGTTGCGCTTCACCACTTCGGCGATGTACTTGAAGCCCGTGAGCACATTATACACCGGGACATTGAAGCTCCGGCAGATGTCGGTGATGAGCTCGGTGGTGACGATGGTCTTGACCACGTACTTGCCCTCGCCGAGCTTGTGCAGATCGTTCCAGCGGTTGAGGATATAGTAAGTCAGCATCGCGGCGGTCTGGTTGCCGCTGAAGAGGACCATCTTGCCCTCGTTGTCGCGCACGGCGATACCCAGGCGGTCGGCGTCGGGATCGGAACCCATCACAAGGTCGGCACCGGTGGCATCGGCCCTTTCGAGAGCCATCTTGAGGGCGGCCGGCTCCTCCGGGTTCGGGGAAATCACGGTCGGGAAGTTGCCGTCCGACACATCCTGCTCAGGCACGTTGATCACATTCTTGAAGCCCTTGCGGTGCAGGATTTCGGGAATCAGGCGCACGCCGCAGCCGTGCAGGGGCGTATAGACGATCTTCAGGTCGCCGTGCTTCTCGCACAGTTCAGGGCTGAGGCTCAGGGAGAGCAGGTCGCGCAGATAACACTCGTCCACGTCGGCGCCCATCGCCTCGATGCCGCCCACGCGCAGGCCGGAAGCAAACTTCACCATCGAAGGATCGGTGATCTTGGCCACCTCTGCCACGATCTCCTTGTCCACCGGGGAGGTCACCTGCCCGCCGTCGGACCAGCTGACCTTGTAGCCATTGTATTCCTTGGGGTTGTGGGAAGCGGTGATCATCACGCCCGCCACGGCGCCCTTCAGGCGCACGGCGTAGCTCATCTCGGGGGTAGGCCGGATGTTGTCGAAGATAAAGACGTGGATGCCGTTGTTGGACAGGACGTCCGCCGTGATGCGGGCAAACTCCTTGCTGTTGTTGCGGGAGTCGTAGGAGATGCAGACCTTGGGATCGTTCCCGTCGTAATGGGAGAGAATGTAGTTGGCGAGGCCCTGGGTAGCCATGCCGACCGTGTAGCGGTTCATCCGGTTGGTCCCCACGCCCATGATGCCGCGGAGGCCGCCGGTGCCGAATTCGAGATTCTTGTAGAAGGCATCCTCGAAACCGGCTGGATCGGTGCTGCGCAGCTGCATGATCTTGATCTTGGTCTCCTGGTCGAAATCGCCGTCAAGCCAGCTCTGGGCTTTCAGTTCAAATTCTTTCATACTTGGTTATTGTTTGTAGTTGTTCTTTCATCTCCGGCCGGCGTCCAGGCCGCTGCGGGAAAAGTCCGTCCGCTCCGGCTTCCATCCTTCAAATATAAGAAAAAAATCGAAGAAAATGTTACTTTTGTGCACATGAAACGGAGTTTTGCGGATATTTTGCAGGAACTGGACGGGGCGCAGGCGAAGAAAGTCGCCCGCAAACTGCCCGAATGGGCCGCCGCAGACGCCGAAATCCCCTCCGCCCTCGCCCTTGAACAATGTTCCTCGACAGCCACGGCTTTGTATAAATGTTCCCTTGCCGTCCAGACAGCACTGCCAGGGACGGACAAGTCCGCATTCGATAAAGTATTGGATCTAACCGGTGGACTGGGGGTCGATTCGTGGGCGTTTTCCCAGGTGGCGAAGAAAGTCATCTATTATGAGCAGCATGCCGAACTGGCCGCAGCGGCCGTCCGCAATTTCACGCGCCTCGGCGCGGAAGGGATCGAAGTCCGCTGCGAGACCGTGACCCCGCAGACGGCGCTTCCGGAAGCGGACCTGATCTACGCCGATCCGGCACGGCGCAACGCCGCCGGACGCAAGGTCTTCCTCCTGGAAGACTGCACCCCGGACATCCTCACGCTGCTGCCGCTGCTGCTGCGCAAAGCGCCGGCCGTGCTGCTGAAAGTCTCGCCGATGGCCGACCTGTCGATGCTTTCCGGCCGGCTGGGGTCCGCCCTGCGGGAGATCCATGTGGTCGAGGCCGGCGGCGAGGTCAAGGAGATCCTGTGCCTGCTCCGGCACGACACGGCCTGTGCGGAGCCTGAAATCGTCGTCGCCCGCCTCCGGACATCCCCGGAGGAACCGCAGCCCGCTCGGACAGGCGCCCCGGCCGGGCAGGAAATAAGTCCCCGCTCCGCTGCGGAAATGTCCGACCGGACGCTTCGGTTCCGCCCGCAGGAAGAACGGGAAGCCGAAGCGGAGTACGCCGCCGGCGTGCAGCCCGGCAGACTGCTGCTCGAGCCCGCCCCCGCCCTGCTCAAGGCCGGGGCCTTCAAACTCCCGTGCAAACGACTGGGACTGTTAAAGCTGGCACATTCAACGCATCTCTACACCACAGGACCGGACCGGGCGGCCGAAACCGGCTTCGCACCGCTCCGCCCGGAAGCGGCGGCGTGGTTCAAGGCCTGCCGCATCCTGGAGGTCCTGCCCTTCGGCAGCGCCTCGTTCAAGGACCTGAAGCGGCGCTTCCCCCGGGCGGAGGTCACCGCCCGCAACCTCCCGCTGGACAGTGCCGCCCTGCAAAAGAAAACAGGCATCTCCCCGGGAGGAGACACCCGCATCTTCGCCTGCCGCCTCGCAGACGGCCGGGCCGTCCTGATCATCTGCGCCCAGCCCTGACGGAATCGTTCTTCAATCCGTAGTTGCCGGCAAAAACCGGAGCGTCAGCGACGCAGGGGGACCGGGGGGAACGCCCCCCGGTCATCAATCCGTGGTTGCTGGCTTTGCCAGCAACCATTTTTCCCAAAAAATGGCTTCCGCGGCTGCATCGTGCTGATGCTGTTTGCCGCGGTATCCGTGCATCCCGTCGGGATAAATCCGCAGTTCGAACTGATACCCCGCCTGCTGCAAGGCATCAATCAACTGCAGCGTATTCTGGAAATGCACATTGTCGTCGCCCGTGCCGTGCGTCAGGCAAAGGGCGCCGGGCAGCGGCTTGGGCCCGTTGCCCTCGAAGACCTTCGTCACCCAGGTCATCACCGAAGCCTCCGCATAGCCGTCCGGATTGGCCTGCGGCGTGTCCATGAAACGCTCGGTATAATGGGAGTCATACAGGTGCCAGTCGTACACCCCGCCGCCTGCAATGCCGCAGCGGAAATACTGCGGGTAGCGCAGCACCAGCATGGCGGTGGTCGTACCGCCGAACGAGAAGCCCTTCACCCCGATCCGGGAGCCCTCGACATAGGGCAGGGACTGCAGCCACTTCGCCCAAGCCACGTAGTCCTGCAATTCGATCACCGTCATCCGCCGGAAGGCCTGGTCCATTCCCCGCCGGCCGTTCTCGCCGGACGAGCGGGGATCCACGACGATGTAGATCACGCCGTTGTCGAAACACCACGGGTCCGAAGCGTCGCGGTCGCCCCACCGGTCGCGCACGTAAGGCGTGCCCGGGCCGCCGTACAGCTGCATCTGTACCGGATATTTCCGGGAAGGATCGAAGTCTTTCGGCAGGGTCATCAGGCCATAGAGATCGAACCCGTCATGCTCAATTTTAACCACCTGCGGCATCGCCCGGGGGCCTTCGGCCGGCGCCGCGGCCGGAAGGCCGCCATCCCGCCGGGGCATCTCGATTTCCCGGACATCGTATTTGTCGGTGCGGCCCTCGACCATCCTCATCGGATCGCGGGCCGTGGAGAGCATCGCCTGGAAGGTCCTGCCGTCTTCGGCAATCCGCACGCCGGCGGCATTGTACGCGGGATCGGTCAGGGCCGTGATGCGGCCTTTCCGGTCGAGGCGGTAAAGCGCCGTGTGCAGGCGGCTGTCGCGCTTGGCCGTGAACCAGACATCTCCCTTGCGGTCATCCACGCGCAGCAGGCTGATATCCCAGTTCTCCCCTTCCGTCAGGCGGCGCAGCGTCCCGTCGTAGCCCAGGAAATAGATCTGCTCCCAGCCCGTCTCGAAATTGCGCGCCATATACAGGCCCTTGTCCGTAAAGATCATCCCTTCGATCCATTCCACCCAGGTCGGGTACTCTTCGTGGTAAACCTGGCGCTTGGTCCCGTCCGCCACGCTCACGGCATACAGGTCCAGGCGGTTCTGGCGCCGGGGCTCGCGCGAGACATACAGTTCGCGGGAATCCGCGCCCCAGAAGGGCGTGCCGAAATACTGCTCCGACGAATCGTCGAAATCGGCCCAGACCGGCTGCGCCCCGGCCCGCGCCTCGATGATGCCGATCCGCACCGACGGGTTCGCCTCTCCGGCCTTGGGATAGCGCGTCTGCAGCAACTTGCCGTCCTGCCCAAAGGGCGAATAGATCGGGAACATCGGCACCTGCGAATTGTCGAAACGGTAGAACCCGAGCCGCCGGGAATCGGGGCTCCACCAGAAAGCCCGGTAGCGGGAGGCGCGTCCGAAGATCTCCTCATAATAGACCCAGGAGGCATAGCCGTTGAGGATCAGGTCCGAGCCGTCAAAGGTCAGACGGACCTCCACGGAGTCCGGCAGCGACCTGATCCACAGGTCGTTGTCCCGCGTGAAAGCTTCCATCCTCCCATCCGGCGACGGGGTCACGTTGATGTCCTGCGCCTGCGCGGAAGAGGCTGCCAGGCCGCAAAGCACCATCAGGGCAAACAAGCATTTTTTCATATAAAGAAACGGTCTTTGAAATTGACAAGGTACACTTTCCGCACGGCGCGCGTCAGCGCCGTATAGAGCCACTTCAGGTCGTCGAGCGTCTGCTCGTCCTGCCAGAAAGGACAGTCGATGAACACACAGTCCCACTGTCCGCCCTGGGACTTGTGGCAGGTGATCGCCTCGGCATATTTGAGCTGCAGGGCGTTGAAATACGGATCCTCCCGCACCGCCTCCCAGATTTTCTTCTTCGTCCCCCGGTCGGCATAGTCCGCCGACACACCCTGGTAAAGCGCATTCTGCTGCTCGTAGGTCAGCGAGGCGGACTCGGACTCGAGCGTATCCAGGCAGACCTTCGCCTTGAGCTCCACGTCGTCGTAATCCGGAAAGCAGAGCGTCGCGTCCGCGAAATGCAGTCCGTAGCGGTCCTCATAACCGCCTATGCGCACCAGTTTGGCGATGTCGCCGTTGGCGATGTAGTCCATCCCGGGCACGTTCTCGACAAACTGGTAGCAGTTCTTGACAATCATCAGCTTGTCGTCGCGCACCAGGCGCTCCTCCTTGAACTGGACCGTCGAGCGCACCCCCAGGTTGTAGCGGATCGCCCGCTTGTTGGAGCGGCACAGAATCACGGTTCCGTCCTCCCCGTAGCGCCCGTAGGCGTCGCCCAGGGCCTCGATCAGCTCTCCCCCGCCGATCCGCTCGATGTCCTCCGCCCCGTGCAGGTCGAGCTTCCAGTCAGCGAAAGTCTCGTCCCCGAAACTGCCCGCGATCAGCTCCCGCAGGCGCGTGGCGTTGCGGAGGATGCCGGATTCGGCCGCCTGGCGCACCACCGAAGTCAGTTCGCAGTAGCGCACACCGCCGAAGCCGTCCATAAAGGAGCGGGACAGGGCAGGCGAAGCGTCCAGTCCCACGGGCGGCAGCTGCGCCGCGTCGCCGATCAGGATCAGCCGGCAGTCCAGCCCGTTGCGCACAAAGCCCACCAGGTCCTCCAGCAGGTTGCCCGTGCCGAAGGCGGCGGATCCCTGGGCCTGGGCTGCCTCGATGCCGATCAGCGACACCTCATCGACGACGAAGAGCGTGCCCTTCGCCTTGTTGGGTGCCAGGGAGAACTGCCCGAAGCCGTCGCTGCCGACGGACTTCTGGCGGTAGATATGCTTGTGGATGGTGAACGCCGGACGACGGGAGATGCCCGCGAGGACCTTGGCGGCACGTCCGGTCGGGGCGAGCAGCACAGAAGGCGTTCCGACATCCTTGAGCGCCGCGATGACGGCCGAAATGGCCGTCGTCTTGCCGGTGCCGGCATACCCGTTCACCACCAGGATATCCGCGTCGTCGCAGGTCACGAATTCCGCAACCTGCCCCAGCAGGCGGTCCTGGCAGGGGGTCGGCTCCCCCTTGAATCGCTTGAGGAACTGTTGTCTCAGGAAAGCGGCGCGATCCATCATCAGCGGACGCGTTTATCGAAGACCATCGCCACGACGGCCAGGACCGGATAAATCTCGATCCGGCCCAGGAACATGTCCACCGTGAAGATGATCTTGCCCGCCATCGGCACGCTGCTGAACGAGCCCATCGTGCCCAGCGCCCCGTAGGCCGGCCCCACATTGCCCAGGCTCGTCACCGAAGCGATGAAGCTGTTCTGGTGGTCCACGCCGACGATCAGGCTCAGCGTCACGGACACGGCGATCAGCAGGCCGTAAACGGCCAGGTACTGAAGGTGCGGAGCCACTTCCTCCAGCCGCAGGAAGCGCTTGCCCAGACGGATTTCATTGACGGACGACGGATGAAGAATCCGGTTGACCCGCCGCCCGATCGACTTGAACAGCAGCAGGACGCGGTCCACCTTCACGCCGCCGGAGGTCGAGCCGGCGCTGCCGCACATCACGGCCGAGAACATCAGCACCATCATGATCCACAGCGGCCACCGGGCATTGTCCAGGATGGCAAAACCGGAGGTGGACGTGACGCAGAGCGTCTCGAAAAGGCCGTTCCACAGGGCATTCCCCCAGGTCGGGCAGATGCCGTTGCCTTTCAGCCCGACGCCCACGATCAGGGCCATCAGCAGCACCCAGAAAGTATAGAAGCGCACCACCGGGTTGTCCAGGGGGCGGAACGAGCGGCCCACCACCGTCACGTACACCACGCCGAAGTGGATGGAAGACAAGTACATGAACACCATCGTGATCCCCTCCACCCAGCGGGAGTCAAACGCGGCGATGGAGGCGTTGCGCGTGCTGAACCCGCCGGTGGCGCTGACGCTCATCGCGTGGCAGACCGCATCGAAGGGAGACATCCCGGCCAGCAGATAAGCCACGAACGAGAGCCCCAGCAGGGCCAGGTACACATAAGCGAAAATATAGACCGTCTGGTTGGGCCGGCTGCTGTAGCCTCCCCGCGAAAGCGAGGTCAGCTCCATATTGGTCAGACGCATCTTCATCTGGCTGGACCCCGGGATCACGAGCAGCAGGAAGACCACGACTCCCAAACCGCCGATGAAATGCGTGGAAGCGCGCCAGAAAAGCAGGCTCCGGGGCAGCGCCTCGATATCGTCCAGAATGGTCGCGCCGGTGGTCGTGAAGCCGCTCACGGACTCGAACCAGGCATTCTGCAGCGTGAAGGGGCCGCCCCAAAGCGCGTACGGCAGCGTCCCGAACACGAAAGAGAGCAGCCAGGACAGGAAGATGATCACATAGCCCTCCTTCAGGGTGATGGCCGGTGTCTCCCGGACGAAAATGAACGGGAAAATCCCCACCACGAACGTGATCAGGAAAGAGATCGACAGCGCAGCCAGCGCCGAATCGTGCCCGTTGAGCAGGGATACGACGACCGACATCAGCATAAAAAGGGCGCTGACAAGCAGGGCGAACCCGATATTCCGGCTGATTACTTTCCAGTTCATCGTTTGACCATGGTCTTGATCCGGCTCCGCAACTGCCGGTTTTCATTCGCCAGCTCCGTGATCCCGTTGTTCAGCTGGCTGAGCTGGTCGTCACCGTCGAACTTGACGGTATATTTCTTGTCCTGCGAGCGGTAGGCATCCAGCCCGTCCAGCATCTTGTAGAGCGGATTGACATAGAATGCCAGCAGGAAAAGGAGCAGCATCAGCACCAGCAGCAGGCCCACGCCCACCGCCACGATTCCGGGGATGACGCTCCGGTAGAACCCGCGCTCGAAGGTGGCGGAATTCTTCTCCAGGTCCTTGTAGATCGCCCGCGACAGGCCGTCCAGATCCAGGCGCAGGCGCTCGAAGCGGGGCTGCAGGCGCTCGAAATACCAGGAGCGGGAATCGATGAAGTCCGACTGCATCACGTCCTCGAGTTCCAGGGAGGTCAGCATATAGGCGGAATACGAGTACATCACGGAATCCGCCAGCGGACGCACCTGATTGGACGCCACGCTCATCCGCAGCGAGTCGCAGTGCGACTTGAAATAGCCATCGTCGAAGTCAGGCACCCGCAGGGAGGTCTCGTCGCCGATCACGGCGAGGATCTGCAGGTTGTAGGTATTGCTCATATCGGCCAGGCGGTTGGCCACGTTGATGCTGCTGATGTCATCCGCAATCAGATCCGAGACATAATTGCTCATGCTGCTGTACTCCAGAACCGAAATCACGGAGGAGACCAGCAGGATCACCGCGATGGAAGAAAGGCTCAGAACCAGCTTGGCACGCATCGAAAGACGCCAGCCACGGAGCTTCTGGAAGAATTTTCGGATCGACATTATAAAAATTTTTCCAAGAACAAGGACAAATATACAATATTTTTGTATATTTTTGCAATTGCTGCATACTAAGACCGATTATGACCACATCCTTCCTCAACGATTCCTCCGGCAAGAATGCCACCGTCAAGCGGGAAATCCTGCGGCTCTGCATCACGCACAACAACTACAGCATCGCAGACTTCAGCCGCGCGCTGGGCATCAGCGTCCCCACCATCACCAAGTTCATCAGCGAGCTGATCGAGGACAGTTTCATCAAGGACGAAGGCAAAGTGGGCACTTCCGGCGGCCGCCGGCCCAGCGTCTACGGGCTCAACCCGGACGCCGGTTATTTCGTCGGCGTGGACGTGGCGCGGCACCACTTCCACATCGCCATCAGCAATTTCAAGGGCGAGGTCATTACATATATCCAGGACATCGAATTCGTTCTCGAGGCCAACGAAAACTCCTTCCGCACGATGTGCCGGATGGTGATGGACCAGGTCATTTCCAGCGGCATCCCCTGGATCAAGGTCCTGGGCGTGGGCGTGTCCCTGTCCGGGCGCGTGAACCCGGAGAAGGGCTACAGCCTCACCTACTTCGTCAGCGACGACCTCCCCCTCAAGAACATCTTCCAGAAGGAGTTCAACGTCCAGGTCAGCATCGAGAACGACTCGCGCGCAATGGCCTACGGCGAATATATGTTCCTCGGCAAGAAGGCCGACCCCAATATGATCTTCATCAACGTCAGCTGGGGCCTCGGCATGGGCATCATCATGGACGGGCACCTCTACTACGGCAAGTCCGGCTACTCCGGCGAACTGGGGCACTTCCCCGTGCTGGACAACGACATCATCTGCCGCTGCGGCAAGGTCGGCTGCCTGGAGACGGGCGCCTCCGGCTCGGCCCTGCACCGGATGATCGTCGAAGAGCTGGGCAAGGGCCACGCCTCATCCATGGCCGTCACCTACAACAAGAAGGGCGACGTGGAGCTGGACGAGATCCTGAAAGCCGTCGAGGAGGGCGACGTGCTTGCCATCGATGCCATCGGCAAGATCGGCGACACGCTCGGCCGCGGCATCTCCGGCGTGCTGAACGTCTTCAACCCGGGCCTCGTGGTGATCGGCGGCCGGCTGATCGTCGGCAAGGACTACCTCCTGCTCCCGATCAAGACCGCCGTCAACCGCCTCTCGCTCTCCCGCGTGTCCTCCGACACCTCCATCGTGCTTTCGCAGCTGGGCCGCAAGGCCGCCTCCGTGGGCGACTGCCTGCTGTCCCGCGCCAAGGTGCTCGGCCTGATGTAGCCTTATGCCCAGCTACCTGCAGATCGAGAATATCTCCAAGTCCTACGGGCCGAAAGTTCTCTTCGAGAGAATCGGCTTCAACATCAACGAGGGTTACAAGATCGCGCTGATCGCCCCCAACGGCACTGGCAAGACTTCCCTGCTGCGCATCCTCGCCGGCGAGGACAAGTCCGATTCCGGCGGGCGCATCCTTTTCCTGAAAGACATCCGCATCGCCTTCCTGCAGCAGGAGTACGATTATGACCCCGGCCTCGGCATCGAAGAGCAGATCCTGCGCCACAGCGCCCCGCTGACCGCGGAGTTCCACGAAGAGGAGCGGAGCGACTACCGACAGCGCGTGCGCGAACTGCTCTCGAATTTCCGGCTCCCGGACCTGCAGAAGCCGATGGCCGCCCTCTCGGGCGGTGAAGTCAAGCGCGTGGCGCTGAGCGAACTGCTGGCCCTGCAGGCCGACTTCCTCATCCTCGACGAGCCCACCAATCACCTCGACATCGAGGCCATCGAGTTCCTGGAGAGCTATCTGAAGCGTAGCCGCTGCACCCTGCTGATGGTCACCCACGACCGCTACTTCCTGGACCGCGTGTGCAACACGGTGATGGAGCTGGACCACGGCGCCGTCTATATCTACAAGGGCAACTACCAGAACTACCTGGAGAAGCGCGACGAGCGCATCGCCCACTACAATGCCGGGACCGACAAGGTCCGCAACCTGCTCCGGCGCGAGCTGGAGTGGATCCACGCCACGCCCTGCGCCCGCAGCGGCAAGGCCAAGTACCGCATCGACGCCTTCCACGAACTCGCGGACCGCGCCGCGCAGGTCTATACCACCAGGCAGATCACCCTGGAGGGCGTGGGCGCCGCCTCTCGCCTCGGCGGGAAAATCATCAACTGCAAGGCCGTCAATTATGATTGGGAGGGGATCCCGATGCTGCGGGATTTCACCTACAATTTCCAGCGCCTCGACAAAGTCGGCATCGTGGGGCGCAACGGTGTCGGGAAGAGCACCTTCCTGGACCTGCTGACCGGGGCCATCGCGCCCGACAGCGGGGTGATCGACCGCGGCGAGACGCTGAAAATCGGGTATTACCGCCAGCAGGGGATGGATTTCCGCCCCGGCGACACGGTGCTGGACATCGTCCCCGACACGCGCCTGCTGGGCCGTTTCCTCTTCCCACACGATATGCTCTCCACGCGCGTGGAGCGCCTGTCCGGCGGCGAGAAGCGGCGGCTCTACCTGCTCACGATCCTGATGCAGGAGCCCAACCTGCTCATCCTCGACGAACCCACCAACGACCTGGACATCGTGACGCTGAACATCCTGGAGGAATACCTGAAGGAGTTCCAGGGCAGCCTGCTGATCGTCAGCCACGACCGGCACTTCCTGGACCGCGTGACGGACCACCTGCTGGTCTTCACCGGCGCGGGGCACGTCAAGGACTTCATCGGCAAGTTCAGCGAGTACCGGGCGTATGTACAGGATATGGAGAAGCGTCGCCCGGGAGCGGCTGGCGGGCTTGCCTCCACCCGTCATTCCGGGCTTGACCCGGAATCTCCCGCCAAGCCCCGCAAGCTGACCTGGAAGGAACAGCGCGAACTGGAGGCGATCGAAGCGGAGCTGCCGCAGCTCGAGGCCGAGAAAGCGGAGCTCGAAGCCCGGATGTCCTCCGGCTCCCTCCCCTATGCCGAGCTCCAGGCCGCCTCGGAGCGCATCCAGACCCTCATCGACGAAATCAGCCGGCGCGAAGAGCGCTGGCTGGAACTCTCGGACTGACCTCCGACGGCACGGCCCATCCTTCCGTCATGCCCGGCTTGATCGGGCATCTATTTCTTGGGAGATTTACACATATACCCACACAGAATAGCGATTTCGTGTAAATCTGTTTCCAAAATGGGATCAAACCGGCCATACCCGCCAGCCGGGTGGCAAGGGCCGTGTCGCGTCCGACCCCACGCACCCGGCTGGCCGGCGTTTCAGGTGCAGCTAAACCAGAGTCAACCAAAATCAGGAAAGTACACTAGTCCTCTTTCTGAAGATAATAGAGTGTGCCGTCCCCGTCTTTTAATGTCTTGTTCACGGAGTCATAGACATAGTCGGGCTGGGTGTCAGCAGTGACTTCTTCCACATCCCGGTAGATGTTGTTGCCCCGGATGATATACGTAAAATCCGTCCAGTGCAGGCTGCCGATCATGTTCCAGGTCCCGGTGCCGTTGTCAAGCAGGCTGACACGCATCTCGGAGTCCTCGGTATCGTACATCCCGGCCACGTCCGCAAAGGTCAGGGCCGCGACGGGGACTTGTTCTTCTGTCTGAACGGCGGCTCCGTTTTGCAACGGGGCTTCCGTTTTCGGAGTATTCTTGCAAGAGATGATGCATGCTCCCGTCACGGTAAGCGCCAAAAGGGTTGTCAATAATGAAAGTTTCATAGGCTGTATTTAAAGGATATTCATCGACTGTTCGCGGATCTTCTCGAGTTCGTCCTTCATCCGGACGACGAGCTGCTGGATTGGCGCGTGGTTGGCCTTCGAGCCGGTGGTGTTGATCTCACGGCCCATTTCCTGGATGATGAAGCCCAGTTTCTTACCGGGATACGGCTCGCCGTCGATCGTGTCCATAAAGTACTTGCAGTGCTGGCGCAGGCGGACCTTCTCCTCGTTGATGTCCAACTTCTCCAGGTAGAAAATCATCTCCTGCTCGAAGCGCTCCTTGTCCAGCTTGACCTGCAACTCCTCCGCAGCCTTGAGGATGCGCTCCCGCACAGCCGTCAAGCGCTCCTGTTCGTGGCTTTCGACCTCGTCGTAGAGCGCGAGGATCTGCTGCACGCGGCCCGTCACGTCGGCATAGAGCGCGGCGCCCTCGCGGCTGCGGAAGGCGTCCAGGGCCGCCAGGGCTTCCTGCAAAGCCGCCTGCACGGCGGGCCATTCCTCCTCGGGAACGTTCTCCTGCCGACCCGCCTCGAAGACATCCGGAAAGCGCAGGATGGCCGCCAGATACTCCTCCTTGGGCATCGCGATGCCGACATTGCAGCCGATGGCATAAATCTGCCGGAAATAGTTCTCCACCAGGTCGGCGTCGATCTTGCGGGCCGCGGCCCCAGCTTTGGGCTCGAAGGTCAGCAGCAGGTCCACGGTGCCGCGCTGAAGCGTGTCCGTGAGGGTTTTACGCACCTCCAGCTCCCGCTCTTTGGGGAGCAGGGAGGACTTGATGTTGATGTCGCAGTTCTTGCCGTTGAGGGTACGGATTTCGAGCGTGAGGCGCCCCGTGGAGAGTTCGGCAATGCCCTTGCCGTAGCCGGTCATCGATTTAATCATCGTCATTATCGCTTGTGAGGATGCAAATTTACGGATTAATTCGTAAATTCGCACGTTTTTAGCGATTCAAGAGCAACATGGAAGAAGCAGAGAAAAGACTCAATTTCCTCGAGGAGATCATCGAGAACGACCTCAAGACCGGCAAAGTGCCCTCCATCCTGACCCGGTTCCCTCCGGAGCCCAACGGCTACCTGCACCTCGGCCACGCCAAGTCCCTGTGCATCAACTTCGGCCTCGCGATGAAGTATGGCGGCAAGACCAACCTCCGCTACGACGACACCAACCCCGTCAAGGAAGATGTCGAATACGTGGACTCCATCAAGGAGGACATCCAGTGGCTGGGATTCCAGTGGGAGAAAGAGTGCTATGCTTCCGATTACTTCGACCAGCTCTATGCCTGGGCCGAACAGCTCATTGAGCGCGGCCTCGCCTACGTGGACGACCAGACCCAGGAGGAGATCTCCCGCGGCCGCGGCACCGTGGACAAGCCAGGCCTCGAGAGCCCGTACCGGAACCGCAGCGTCGAGGAGAACCTCCGCCTCTTCCGCGAGATGCGCGACGGCAAATACGCCGACGGCGAAAAGGTGCTGCGCGCCAAGATCGACATGGCGCATCCCAACATGATGATGCGCGACCCGCTCCTGTACCGCATCAAGCACGCCTCCCACCACCGCACAGGCGACAAGTGGTGCATCTATCCGATGTATGACTTCACGCACGGCCAGTGCGACTCCATCGAGCACATCACGCACTCCATCTGCACGCTCGAGTTCGACGTGCACCGTCCGCTCTACGACTGGTTCATCGAGACGCTCGGGATCTACCCGTCCCACCAATACGAATTCGCCCGCCTCAACCTCACCTACACCCTGATGAGCAAGCGCAAGCTTCTGGAGCTCGTGCAGAAGGGCCTGGTGGCCGGCTGGGACGATCCGCGGATGCCGACGCTGTGCGGCGTAAGGCGCCGCGGCTACACCCCCGAAGCCCTCAAAATGTTCTGCGAGAAGATCGGCGTGAGCAAGCGCGACCAGCTGATGGACATCCAGCTGCTCGAGTGGTGCGTGCGCCAGGACCTCAACGCCCGCGCGAACCGCTATATGGTGGTCCAGGACCCCGTCAAGGTCACGCTCAAGGACTGGCCGGAAGGCCTCGTGGAGTGGTATGACTGCCCGCTGAACCCGGCCGAGCCGGAGGGCGCCACCCGCAAGGTCCCCTTCACGGGCACGCTCTGGATCGACCGCGCCGACTTCATGGAGGACGCGCCGAAGAAATTCTTCCGCCTCAAGCCGGACGGTGAAGTCCGCCTGAAATACACCTACATCATCAAGTGCGAACAGGTCGTCAAGGACGCCGAAGGCAAGGTGATGGAACTCAAGTGCAGCTATGACCCCTCCACCAAGCCGGGCGGCGGCGAATGGCGCTCCGTCAAGGGCACCATCCACTGGGTCTCCTGCGACTACGCGAAGCAGATTGAACTGCGCAACTACGACCGCCTCTTCACCCTCGCCGACATGAGCCAGGTGCCCGAGGACAGGGACTACAAGGATTTCCTGAATCCGGAATCGCTCACCTTCGGCTGCGGCCTCGCCGAGCCCGCCCTGCTGGAGGACGCCTCCGGTATCGCCGTGCAGTTCGAGCGCACCGGCTATTATGTCCTGGACAAGGACTCCACCCCGGAGAAGGCCATCTTCAACAAGACCGTCTCGCTCAAGGACTCCTACAAACCCGAATAGGTTTCGTTTCCGCAATTCATTGATTTACTTCTATTACAAAACCGCTCCGGGGAATATCCCGGGGCGGTTTTTTTGTAACTGGCCGTGTCAAAGGACCGATTCATGAAACGGGCTATTCCCGGTGTTTTGGGAAGGAAAAGGAAGGCCCGCGGACTCCGGTCAGTGCTCCGCCGCCGGGGCGGCACTGACGCCGACCGCGGCAGAAATGAGCTGGTCGAACTCCTGTTCGGAGAGCGTCTTGATGACGCCGTTGAGCTGGGCCCCGACCTCGACCTGTACCCGGCCCATGTGGACATTGCCGTTCACCACGGCCGAGCCCTTGAAGGAGAGAAGGTCCCGGGCATAGATGTCGCCGTCGATCCGGCCCCAGAAATCCGCGTTCGCGCAGTACACGTTGCCGGTGACCCGGGCGGTCTCGCCGACCACGATGCGGCCCTCGGAGTAAATATTCCCCTCCACACGGCCGTCCACGCGGATATCAGAGGAGGAATGGATGTCTCCCTTCAGGGATGCCCCCTGGGAGATCCGGCTGACCTCATTTACATTCTGTTCCCCGGTCTTGAGGGATTTGCTCGAATTCATATTCATGGCATCGCGGGATTAGACCAGGCCTTTGCCGTGGCACTGCTTGTATTTCTTGCCGCTGCCGCACGGGCAGGGATCGTTGCGTCCGACCTGCTTGTCCACCTTGACCGGCGCGTTGGCCTTCTGCTCCCCGTTGGTACTGAGGTCGCTGTGGCGGGCCTGGTAGCGGCTCATGTCGGTCTGGGGCCGGACGGCGCGCTGCGGCTGCTGCGGGCGGTCCTGCAGCGGGACGAAAGCCTTGAAGAGGAAGGACAGGACATCCTGGTTGAGCGTCTCAAGCATCTCGGCGAAGAGGTTGTAGCTCTCCAGCTTATAGACCACGACCGGGTCCTTCTGCTCGTAGGAAGCGTTCTGGACGCTCTGCTTGAGGTCGTCCATTTCGCGCAGGTGCTCCTTCCAGTGTTCGTCAATCTGATAGAGGATGATATTCTTGCTGAGCGTCTTGGCGATCTCGCGACCCTCGGAATTGTAGGCGCGCTCGAGATTCACCGACAAGGTCATCTGCTTGCGCCCGTCCGAGATGGGGATCGCGATGTTCTGGTACATCGTGCCCTGCTTCTCATAGACATCCTTGATAATCGGATAGAGCCGCTCCACGAGGGTATCCATCCTGCGGCGATACACCTCCTGCATATGCTCCACGAGCCGGTCCTCGATCTCGTTGCCCCGGGCCTTGGCGTAAGACGCCTCGTCCATCCCGGAATCGATCGACAGCTGAGCCATCAGCGAGACCTCGAAGTCCTCGAAGGAGAGGCCCTTGCTGCGCTCCACGATTAGGGCGGCGATGTCCTTCATCATATTCTGGAGGTCGATCTCCACCTTCTCGCCGCTGATGGCGTTGCGCCGGCGGGAGTAGATGGCCTCGCGCTGGTAGTTCATCACGTCATCATATTCAAGCAGGCGCTTGCGGATGCCGAAATTGTTTTCCTCGACCTTCTTCTGCGCGTTCTCGATGGCGTTCGAGAGCATCTTGCTCTCCAACGCCTCGTTCTCCTCCATCCCGAGCTTGTCCACCATGCCGGCGATGCGTTCGGAGCCGAACAGGCGCATCAGCTTGTCCTCCAAAGACACATAGAAAGTTGAGGAACCCGGATCGCCCTGACGGCCGGCGCGGCCGCGCAGCTGGCGGTCCACCCGGCGGGAATCATGGCGCTCGGTGCCGATGATGGCGAGTCCGCCGGCAGCCTTGACATCCGGGGACAGCTTGATATCCGTACCGCGGCCCGCCATATTGGTGGCAATGGTCACGGCCGAAGTCTGGCCCGCCTGCGCGACGATTTCCGCCTCGCGGGCATGCTCCTTGGCGTTCAGCACGTTGTGGCGGATGCCGCGCATCCGCAACATGCGGCTGAGCAGTTCGGAAGTCTCCACGTCCGTTGTACCGACGAGCACCGGCCGCCCAGCATTGGACAGCTCCACGATCCGGTCGATCACGGCGGCATACTTCGCCTTCTTGGTCTTGTAGATCAAGTCATTCTGGTCGTCGCGGATCACCGGGCGGTTGGTCGGGATGACCATCACGTCCAGCTTGTAGATGCTCCAGAACTCGCCCGCCTCGGTCTCGGCCGTACCGGTCATTCCGGCCAGCTTGTGGTACATGCGGAAATAGTTCTGCAGGGTGATGGTCGCGAAGGTCTGCGTCGCACCCTCCACCTTGACGTTCTCCTTGGCCTCGACCGCCTGGTGCAGACCGTCACTCCAGCGGCGACCCTCCATGATACGGCCCGTGGACTCGTCCACGATCTTGATCTTGCCGTCCATGATGACGTAGTCCACGTCCTTTTCGAACATCGTGTAGGCCTTCAGGAGCTGGATCACGGTGTGTACGCGCTCGCTCTTGGTGGAGAACTCGGCCATCAGCTCGTCCTTCTTCTGCTGCTTGTCCAGCGGGGACAGGCCGTTGTAGTTGTGCTCGATCTCGGCGATGCGGCTGCCTACGTCGGGCAGCACGAAGAAGTTGTCATCGCCCACCCCGCGGGCCAGCACCTCGTGGCCCTTGTCGGTCATATCCACGGAGTGGAGCTGTTCGTTGATCACGAAGTAGAGCGGATCGGTCACGACCGGCATTTCCTTCTCGTTGTCCTGCATATAGTAGTTTTCGGCCTTCTGCAGGAGCACCTTCATGCCGGGCTCGGAGAGGAACTTGATCAGCGGCTGGTACTTCGGCAGCCCCTTGTGGGCCCGCAGCAGGAGCTTGCCGCCCTCGGCCTCGTCGCCCTCTGCGATCTTCTTCTTGGCGTCGTTGAGCACCTGGTTCACCAGGGTGCGCTGCGTCTGGTAGAGCCGCTCCACATAGGGGCGGAACTCCATGAACTGGGCCTCGTCGGCATCGTTGCGCGTGATCGGTCCGGAGATGATGAGCGGGGTCCGGGCGTCGTCGATGAGCACGGAGTCCACTTCGTCCACGATGGCGAAATGGTGCTTGCGCTGCACGAGGTCCTCCTGCGTGATGGCCATGTTGTCACGCAGGTAGTCGAAACCGAATTCGTTGTTCGTCCCGAAGGTGATATCGCACTCATAGGCCTTGCGGCGCGGGTCCGAGTTGGGCTGATGCTTGTCGATGCAGTCCACGGACAGTCCGTGGAACATATACAGCGGTCCCATCCACTCGGAGTCGCGCTTGGACAGGTAGTCGTTGACGGTCACCATGTGTACGCCCTTGCCGGCCAGGGCGTTGAGGAACACCGGGAGCGTGGCCACGAGGGTCTTGCCCTCGCCGGTGGCCATCTCGGCGATCTTGCCCTGGTGCAGGGCGATGCCGCCGATCAGCTGGACATCGTAGTGGACCATGTCCCAGGTGATCTCGTTGCCGCCGGCCACCCAGTGGTTCTGCCAGACAGCTTTGTCGCCGTCGATGGCGACGAAGTCGTGGTTCACCGACAGGTCGCGGTCGAACTGCGTGGCCGTGACAGTGATGGTCGCATTTTCCTTGAAGCGGCGGGCGGTGGACTTGACGATGGCAAAAGCCTCGGGAAGGATCTCGTCGAGACACTTCTCGATGGCCTCGTCCTCCTCTTTCACCAACTTGTCGGACTCCCCTGCCAGGGCTTCCTTCTCGGATACGGGAATATCCTGGTCCAACTGCGCCTTGATCTCGGCGATACGGGTTTCAAACGGCTGCTCCACCTCCTGCAGACGGACGCGCAGCGCCGCGGAGCGCGCGCGGATCCCGTCGTCGGAGAGGGCGTCGATTTCCGGATAGACGGCCAGGATCTTGTCGAGCGTCGGCTTGACGGCTTTGTAATCGCGTTCGGACTTGGAGCCGAAGATCTTGCCTATAACAGATGCTAATGACATATTTTCAGTATTAAATCTTGCAAAAATAGTAAAAGTCCTGTTAACTGCAAAAAACCTGCCCGGCCGTTATCGGGTACGGAGGCTGAAAAACTAACGCGCGCGCCACAGGGCGGACATATCCTCGAGGGTCTTGCCCTTGGTCTCAGGGACCAGGCGCCACACGAAGAGGGCGGCCAGCAGGCACATCGCGCAGTACAGGCCGTAGGTGAATGCGGGACTCCAGCTGTAGAGCGGCACGAAGGTGGAACTCACGATGAAGTTCGAAATCCACTGGAACGCCACGGCGATGGCCACGGCGGCGCCGCGGATCGTATTCGGGAAAATCTCGGAAATGAGCACCCAGCAGATCGGGCCCCAGCTGAACATGAAGGACGCGGAGTAGATCATGATGCTGAGCACGCCCACGATGCCGCTCACACCGGGCACGGCATCCGCGAGCGCCACGCCCAGGGCGCCGACGGCCATCCCCAGGGAACCCGCGATGAGCAGCGGCTTGCGCCCGAGTTTCTCCACGGTGAAGATCGCCACGAGCGTAAAACTGATGTTCACGACGCCCATCAGCACCGTCTGCGTCATCGGGTTGCCCATCCCCATCGACTCGAAGATGCGCGGGGCGTAGTACAGCACGGCGTTGATGCCGACGAACTGCTGGAACACGCTCAGCATGCAGCCGATGAAGATGACGATAAAGCCGTAGGCCATCAATTTCTCCTTCTTCTCGATGACCGTGTTCCGGATCTCGGAGAGGATCCGGGCCGCGGCCGTGCGGCCGTTGATGCGCGTCAGCACGTGCAGGGCCTTGTCTTCCTGGCCGGACATCACCAGGTAACGCGGCGTCTCGGGCACAAGCAGGATCAGCAGCGTGAACAGGCCGGCCGGCACGCACTCGGAGCCGAACATCAGACGCCAGCCCACCTGGTTCGTCCACTCGACGACCGCCGGGTCATTCTTGTGCGACTGGATGATGAGGAAGTTCACGAAATACACGACCAACTGGCCGAAGATGATCGCAAACTGGTTCCAGGACACCAGCGTGCCGCGCTTGTCGGCCGGAGCCACCTCGGCGATGTACATCGGGCAGATGGCGGAAGCCATGCCCACGCCGATGCCGCCGAGCACGCGGTAGAGGTTGAATGCCACCCAAAGGGGCTGGGAAGCCACGCCCTTCGGGAAGAACAGGAACTCCGGATAGTACGAGCCGGCAGCGCTCAGGAAGAAGCAGATGCCGGCAAAGAACAGGCTCTTCTTGCGACCGAAGCGCCCGGCGAACAAGCCGGAGAGCGCACTGCCGATGATACAGCCAATCAGCGCACTGGAGGAAGTGATGCCGTGCAGGAATTCCGTATAAATGAAGTCTCCGGCGCTCCCGAAGAACGCCTGGAGACCTCTTTCCGCTCCGGAGATCACGGCGGTATCGTATCCGAACAGCAGGCCGCCCAGCACGGCGACGAGCACGATCGAGAACAGATAGGCGCCGGATCCCTTGTCTTGTGCAGCCGTTGCCATTATTTCGCGTACAGGTTCAAAAGCGTCTCATACAGCTCCTGCTTGCCGGATGCCGCCACGGGCTCGCCGTTCTGCCTGGCGTAGTCATAGAGCTCCTCAAGCGTCGCCTTGCCCTCCTCGAATTTCTTTCCGAGGCCGCTGTCGAACGAAGCATAACGCTCCTTGACCATCTGGCAGAGCGGGCTCTCCTCCAGCATAGCGGCCGCATTCAGCAGGGCATGGGCGATGGTGTCCATCCCGCTGATATGGGCGAGGAAGATATCCTCCGGATCGGTGGAAGAACGGCGCAGTTTGGCGTCGAAGTTGAAGCCGCCGTCGCCCAGGCCGCCGCTCCGGATCACCTGCATCAGCGCCTGCGTGAGCTCGATGGCGTTGACCGGGAACTGGTCGGTATCCCAGCCGTTCTGGGCGTCGCCCCGGTTGGCATCCACTGATCCGAGCATCCCGGCGTCAACGGCCGTGGTGAGCTCATGCTCGAACGTATGGCCGGCGAGTGTCGCGTGGTTCACCTCGATGTTCAGCTTGAAATCCTGATCCAGGCCGTGGTGGCGCAGGAAGCCGATCACCACCTCTGCATCCTGGTCGTACTGGTGCTTGGTCGGCTCCATCGGCTTGGGCTCGATGAGGAAGGTCCCCTTGAAGCCGTGGGCGCGGGCATAGTCACGGGCGGCGCGCAGCATATTGCCCAGGTGGACCTTCTCCCGGTGCATCTGGGTGTTCAGCAGCGTGTAGTAGCCTTCCCGGCCGCCCCAGAACACATAGTTGGTGCCGCCCAGCTTGATGGTGGCGTCGATCGCGTTCTTGATCTGGACCGCGGCGCGGGCCACGATGTCGAACTGCGGGTTGGTGGCGGCGCCGTTCATATAGCGCTTGTGGCCGAACACGTTGGCGGTGCCCCACAGGTTCTTGATCCCGGTCTCTTTCTGCTTCTCGAGCAGATAGTCCGTAATGTCCTTCATCCGGGCCTCATACTCGGCAATGTCCTCGCAGTCCTCCACCAGGTCAATATCATGGAAGCAGTAGTATTCGATTCCGAGTTTCTGCATGATCTCGAAACCGGCATCGGCCTTGTCCCGGGCGCGGCAGTAGGGGCATTCGCCCTGGTCCCACGCGTAGCTGCGCGTCTGTCCGCCGAACGGGTCGCCGGACGCCTGGCCCAGGGTGTGCCACCAGGCCATCGCGAACTTGAGCCAGTCCTTCATCTTCCTGCCGCAGACAAGCTGCTCGGGATTGTAGTAATGGAACGCCATCGGATTTTTGGAGTCCGGGCCTTCGAACTTGATTTTCCCTATGCCGGGAAAGTACTCTTTGTTTGCCATAAGATATTATTTTAGTGAATTATTCAATTCCTGTTTCCAGTGGCTGTAGGCCAGCTCGAGGGCGTGCCTGTCCGCCGCCTGCGGCTCGACCACGTCAAGCCGCTCCAGAGTGGCGAACGCCTCGTCCGCAGAGGAGTAGATCCCGGCGCCCAGCGCAGCCCCGCGGGCGGCACCCAGCGCGCCATCGGTGTCGAACAGTTCGATGCGGGCGTCGCAGAGCGTGGCGAGCGTCGCGCGGAACAGCGGACTGAGGAACAGATTGGCCTGTCCGGCACGGATCACGTCCGGCTTCAGGCCCATCTCCTTCATGATGTCGATCCCGTAGCGGAAGGAGAAGGCGATGCCCTCCTGGACGGCGCGCAGGATGTGCGCCTTGCCGTGGCGGACCAGGTCGATGCCGGCCAG
>JAFTGA010000001.1 GCA_017458145.1 Bacteroidales bacterium
CTGGCACGGAGTTAGCCGATGCTTATTCTTACTATACTTTCTCTCCCCTATTCTCGATAGGGTCATTACCCTAGCAAAAAAGCAGTTTACAATCCATAAGACCTTCATCCTGCACGCGGTATGGCTGGTTCAGGCTTCCGCCCATTGACCAATATTCCTCACTGCTGCCTCCCGTAGGAGTTTGGACCGTTCTCAGTTCCAATGTGGGGGACCTTCCTCTCAGAACCCCTAAGGATCGTCGCCTTGGTGAGCCGTTACCTCACCAACTAGCTAATCCTACGCATGCCCATCTTTTACCAAATCGCTTCTCTCTTTGAGTGGAGATGCCTCCTCTCAACATTACGGGGTATTACGCACCGTTTCCAGTGTCTATCCCCCTGTAAAAGGTAGGTTGCATACGCGTTACTCACCCATCCGCCGGTCGCCGCCATCAAGTATTGCTACTCAATACGCTGCCCCTCGACTTGCATGTGTTAAGCCTACCGCTAGCGTTCATCCTGAGCCAGGATCAAACTCTTCTTTGTATATTCTTATACTGCTTTGTCCTCTCCTGACACTCTATCAATTTCCAAAGAAATCAACGCTCTCGATTCTTAGTTCTCGGTACTTGCTTGTACTTATCTTCCAGTATTTTCAATGATCTTTCCCAGTCCTCTCGGAAAGGGACTGCAAAGGTAAACCACTTTTTTGAAAGCGCCAAATTTTTTTGAAGATTTTTTCAAAGAATTTTTGCTACCTTTGTTTGCATATGGAGAATTACCGACTGACCGAGCCTCGCTATGAGGCGATGAATTACCGCAGATGCGGCCGCAGCGGCCTGCTTCTGCCCGAGATTTCGCTGGGTTTCTGGCACAACTTCGGCGCCGGGGTCGATCCGGACAAATGCCGCGCCATCGTGGAGGCGGCCTTCGACGCCGGCATCACGTATTTTGACCTGGCGAACAACTACGGTCCGCCCTACGGCTCCGCCGAGACCACTTTCGGGCGGATTTATGCCCAATCGCTGCGTGCGCACCGCGACGAAATCCTCGTCGCCACCAAGGCCGGGCACGATATGTGGCCCGGGCCCTACGGCGAATGGGGCTCCCGCAAGAACCTGATCGCCTCGCTGGATCGGAGCCTGGAGCGCATGCAGCTGGATTATGTGGATATCTTCTATTCGCACCGCCCGGATCCGTACACCCCGCTCGAGGAGACGATGCAGGCCCTCGTGGACATCGTCCGCAGCGGCAGGGCGCTCTATGTCGGCATCTCCAAGTATCCGCCCGAGATGGCAGAGCGCGCCTATGCCTACCTGCGCGAGGCGCACGTCCCGTGCCTGGTCTATCAGGGACGCTACAATATGCTGGAGCGCGGGCACGAGGAGGAGATCCTCCCGCAGGCGGCGGCCGAGGGGGTGGGCTATGTGGCTTTCTCCCCGCTGGCCCAGGGTCTGCTGACCGACCGCTACCTGAACGGCATTCCGGACGACTCCCGGATGCGCCACAGCCAGTTCCTCAAGGAAAGTGTCCTCACGCCCGAACTGCTTGCGCAGTTGCGTGCCTGGAATGAGGCCGCGCGCGAGGAGGGACTGACCCTTGCGCAGTATGCCCTGCGCTGGATCCTGCGCCGTCCGGAGGTCACTTCCGTGATCGTCGGCGCCAGCAGCGTGGAGCAGCTGAAAAATAATCTCAAAGCCGTCAGCGCACGCTGACGGCTCCGTCCGTGATTTCGAAGGACCAGTCCCCGGAGACCAGTTCGTAACGGACCGCCGGGCGGCCGAGGTGTGTGCATACCCCCAGGCAGCGCGCTCCGTCCGCGGATCCGAGGCTGCTGACCGCGCCGGACGCGACGGGCAGGTAGAGCGTGGCGGTGGTGTTGGCCGGGACGCTGCAGCGGTAGGTCCGGAGAACGCCTTTGGCAGCCGTCCAGGCGCTGCGGATGCGGCCGTAGTGGGAGTCGTAGCTGCCTTCCAGGGAGGTGTAGCCGCCTCCCGCCGTGGGCTGGAGGATAAAGTGTTTGTATCCCGCTTCTCCCTGCGTGTAATTGGATGCGATTCCCAGCTGGTACTCGAACATCCACTGCCCCACTGCGCCGAGGGCGAAGTGGTTGAAGGAGTTCATGCTGTTCTGGTTGGGCTCGCTGAAAGCCGCGTCATAGGAGTTCCAGCGCTCCCAGACGGAGGTCGCTCCGCAGACGACGGGATAGAGCCAGGTGGCGTATTCCGGATTCGAAATCATCCGGAAGGCGCTCTCGGCATCGCCAGCGCGGCTCAGTGCCGGCAGGATGTTGGGCGTGCCGGAGAATCCGGTGGTGATGGTGTAGGGCTTGAAATTGAAGTCCGTGTTGCCGGACCCCAGGACGCCGAATGCGCTGGTGACTTCCTCTACGATGGCTTTCTGGGCTTCCTCCTCTTCCGGTGTGGGGCCGCTCGTCGCAGGGGCGGCGGCCAGCGCTGACAGCCAGCGCTCTGCCCTGGGTCTGTTTTCGTCGCTGAATACGTTGAAATTCAGCGGGGTGGCATAGGAGGCCTGGGTGTGGATGGTCCGGCCGCGCAGGCCCCGCGTCTTGCCGGTGGCGGGATCTACATAGGCGCTGTTCCAGTCGGCTTTGGCGTGGGCGTGGCGCTCGCGCAGCAGGGCGGCGCAGTCCTCGCGTCCGACCGCCGCGGCCATGATGGCCGTGACCTCCATCATATGGATGTAGATGGCGTTGTTGAGCAGGTCCGGCGGGGTGCGGTTGTCCAGGGCCAGGTGGTCCGCCAGGCCGCCGGCCTTGGAGGACAGGTACGGATGCTCGTCGCTGAGCCGGTAGAAGGCCATGCCGTTCAGCCAGTCCATCATCGCTTCCAGGTTCTCCTCGATAATCTGCGTGTCTGCGTACTGGTTGTAGATCTGCCAGGGGACCTGGCACACGGCGGCGCCCCAGGTGGTGCCGTTGGCGAACGAGGTGTCGTCCGTGCGGTTGTAGGTGGGGACGGTGGAGCCGATGCCGCCCGGCACCTCCGTGTCATTGCCGATGCCCTGGTCGGCCCGCAGGGCCACCATCCACTGGCGGAAGAAGCGCCGTGTGCCGGCCTGGTAGAGGCCGGTGCGGACGTAGGCCTGCGCGTCGCCCGTCCAGCCCATGCGCTCGTTGCGCTGCGGGCAGTCGGTCGGCAGGGTCAGGAAGTTGCCCAGCTGGCTGCGCTGGATGTTGCGGAAGAGCTGGTCGACCCGCTCTCCGGTCACTCCATCGGCGGTCGTGGCGTGGTAGGTGCCGGTCGGGATCTCCGACGAGGAGAGCACCAGGCCGCGGATGTTCTCCACCGGCAGCGGCCCCGGGTGGGATGGGATGTGCACCTGGATGTACTGGTAGCCGCGGAAGGTGTCGCGCGGACGGATGGTGACCGCCTGCGGGCCGTCGGCGATGTAGAAGTCGGCATCCAGCGCCGCCCGGTTGCTCTCGTAGAGGATGTGCCCGGCGACGTTCCTGCCCCGGCGGCCGAAGCGCTGCACGTATTCTTTTTTGTCCCCCTTGAGCCCGGGATAAAGCTGCTCGCCGTAGGTGAGGGTGACCACGTCGCCTTCCTGCAGCCAGCCGGCCGGGATGTCGATTTCCGGCACGCCCACCATATTCACGCCCATGTCATAGATATAGGTGCAGTCGTCGTGGACGGGCATCTGCCGGCGGGCCGTGAGGGTTTCGCGCACGCGCACCGGCTCGTCGTAGCGGGCCACGATGTCGAAGTCGATCCAGTCGCGCTGTGCGATGCGGACGGCCGGCGCCCAGGCGCTGTCGTCAAACCCCGGTTCGTTCCATCCGGGCAGGGCCTTGCGCGCGTCGTAGCGCTCGCCCTGGAAGAAACTCCCCAGGCGCACCGGGCCGTCCTGCCAGACCTTCCAGCCTTCTGGCGAGGAGACGAATGCCTCGCGGGTGCCGTCCTCGTAGATGACCACCAGGCGGGAGAGCAGGGCTTCCCGGTCGCCGAAGAAGTTGAAGTTGCCGGGCGAGAAGGTCACATAGCCGGTATACCAGCCTCCTGCGAGCTCGGCGCCCAGGGCGTTCCGGCCGATGCGCAGCAGGTCGGAGACGTCGTATTTGAGGTAGCACATCGTCTCGCGGTACTGGCTGTCGCCCGGGGCGAACCAGTCGGAGCCGACCTGCCGGCCGTTCAGCCAGAGGCGGAAGGTCCCCATGGCCGAGGCGTACAGGCGCGCCGACCGCACCGGCTTGTCCAGCCGGAATTCGCTGCGGAGCATCGTCTCCGCGCCGTGGGACGGGTCCGCCCAGGCGAGCGTCCGGCCGCTCACGGTGAGGGCGCCGTCCTCCACGCGCACACCGGGGAGATCCTTGAAAATACCATACTGCGCTGCGCCGAAGACCCGGTTGTCTTCGCTCTGTCCGGCATGCAGGATTTCGTAGTCCGTGTAGACGACTTCCGTCCCTTCTTCCGAGGCAAAGCCGACGGAGCACAGATTGGGGAAGGAAGGATAGTTGCCGCCGCTGCCGATCTCGCTGATCGGGATGCGGCTGGCGCGGGCGGCGCGGCCTGTCATCCCGACGCTGAACTGCGCCGGACCCCCGCGCCGCCTCGGGGCCGTCAGCAGCGGCGTGCCGTCCACGGTGAAACTCAACTCGCTGGCCTCTACGTCGATCTCCAGGCTGTGCGTGGCGGTGTCTTGGAAGATGCGGTCCAGATTGCCCTCCGGGCAGTTCTGCGGATTGAGCACGCGCAGTGGCCGGTCCGCCCGGTCGCCCGGGAAAAAGCCCACCCGGAAGATGCGGATTTCCTGTTTGCCGGGCTCAAGCTCCACCTTGAAATAATTCTCTTTCGAGGCGACGCCGTAGCCGTTGAAAAAGCTGTGGCGCAGCCGGAAATCATCGGCCCCGAAGATAAGCGCGGCCGTGGTGCCCCGGCGGATCTCGAAACGGGTCTGGATCCGGAAAACGACCTGTGAGGCGGCGTCGAGCTTGAGTGCGGGCCCGCCGATCCAGCCGCTCCCTTTCCAGGCGGAGAGGCGCGGGTTCATCAGGCCTGTCTCGAAACGGGATTTTGCCGTGTGGACGGTCCCCTCGCCGTCGCGCACCGACAGTTCCCAGAGATAGCCCATCTCCGGCTGCAGGGCCACGCCGGCATAGCGGATGTTGTCCGAACGGCCGTCGGGGACCTCGCCGCTGTCCCAGACTGTGCCGAGGTCGCTTTCGCGCACGACGCAGATCCGGTAGGAACGCTGGTGGGCGCCGCGCCGGTCCGATTCCATCTTCCAGCTGAAGACCGGGTGGCGGTCCTCGACGGCAATCGGCTCGGAAGTATCCTGCACGCGAAGGTCGGTGATCCGGGTCTGGGCGGCTGCCGCCCAGGCGGCAAGCAGGATCAGGGATGTCAGAAAAAGTCGTCTCATATTCATAAGGAAGGGGATTTAGAAATGATACTCGACAAAGGCCTCCATGGCCTCGTAGCAGGCGAGCCCCAGTTCGTCGTAGCGCTCGGCCAGGGTGCGGTTGCGGTCTTCGGCGCGCTGCCAGAACAGCCGTTCGTCATTGCCGAGGAAGGGCGCGGACTCCATCTGGCTCTGGTGGCGCAGGATGGCGTTGCGCTTCTCACGCAGCTCCTCCGGGCTCATCGGCACGCACATCTCGATGTCCGCCACCTCCCATTCGGCCCAGGCGCCCCGGTACATCCACACGCGGCAGTCCGTCAGCCAGTCCGCGCCGCGGCGGCGCTCCTCGTCCAGGGCGGCCAGCACGGCATCGGTACACTTGCGGTGGGTTCCGTGCGGGTCCGCCAGGTCGGCGGCCACATAGATCTGGTGCGGACGGATGCGCTCGAGCAGGTCCTGGACGGGCAGGATGTCCCGCTCGGTCATGGGCAGTTTCTCGACGGTCCCGGACTCGTAGAAGGGAAGGTCCAGGAAATGGATGCGTTCCGTGGGGATACGGTTGTAGGCGCAGGCCAGCCGCGCTTCGCCCCGGCGGATGAGACCCTTGAGGGTGCGGACCGTCTGCGTGTCCGGCTCGCCGGGCTGCTTGGCGGCCAGCGTTTCCTTGATTTTGCGGTAAGAGTCCGTGATCACGGTATCGGCCCCGTCCGCAAACAACTGGTTGAACCCGTTGATGAAATGCATGAAGCGGGACACCTCCTCGTCTCCGACGGCGATGTTGCCGCTGGTCTCGTAGGCGATGTGCACTTCGTGTCCCTGCTGTACCAGGCGCCGGACGGTTCCGCCCATCGAGATGACGTCGTCGTCGGGATGGGGCGAGAACACGACCACCCGCTTGGGATAGGGGAAAGCCCGTTCGGGACGGAAACTGTCGTCGGCGTTGGGCTTGCCGCCCGGCCAGCCGGTGATGGTGTGTTGGAGCTCGTTGAAAACGGCGATGTTGACCAGGGCGGCGGAGCCGTAAACCTGGATCCAGCGCTCCAGGCCGTGGTCGATATAATCCTTGGCGGAAAGCTTGAGCACCGGCTTGCCGACACTGCGGCAGAGGCCGATGATGTCGCGCCGGAGCGTGTGGTCCGGCATCCGGATCTGGTCGGTGAGATGGAGATTCATATACGGTATGTTGCGTTCCCTCAAAGATAGTAATTATTATTTCAAGTCCAGCAGATTCTGCCGGTCCAGGAAGCGGTACGAGGCCGCCTCGAGCAGGTGGGCGGGGCGGATGTCATCGGCGCCTTCGAGGTCGGCGATGCTGCGTGCGACCTTGATGATCCGGAAATAGGCGCGCATCGAGAAGCCCATCTTGGCCATCAGGTTCTCCAGAGTGGTCCGGCAGGCCTCGCTGAGCGGGCAGTAGCGTTCGATGTGGCGGTTGCCCATCTCGGCGTTGGTGTTGAAGGATTCCGTGGCGAATCGGTGTTTCTGGGCGATGCGCGCCTTGAGCACGCGCGCGGCCACGGCCTCGCTCGGCTCGGCCTTCTGCGCCCGCACGATGCGGTCGGCCGGGACCGGATGCATCCAGACATGCAGGTCGATCCGGTCCAGGATGGGTCCGGAGAGTTTTGAGAGGTAGTTCTGCCGCTGGGCGGGCGTGCAGGAGCAGCGGTCACCTTCGCCGTAATAGCCGCAGGGGCAGGGGTTGGAGGCCCCTACAAGCATGAAGGAAGCGGGGAATTCGGCTTTGGCCTTGAGCCGGGAGATGCACACGCGCCGGTCTTCGATCGGCCCCCGGAGCGCCTCGATGATACCTTTGGGCATCTGTCCGACTTCGTCGAGGAAGAGCAGGCCGTTGTGGGCGAGCGAGACCTCGCCGGGCACGATGTTGTCGCCCCCGCCTCCGCCGATGATGGCCGGCATCGAAGCGGAATAATGCGGCGAGCGGAACGGCCGGCGCCGGATCAGCCCCTCCTGCAGGTTGCTCCGCCCGGCGACGGAGTAGATCTTGCTCGTGACGAGGGCCTCTTCGAGCGTCATCGGCGGCAGGATGTCGGCCATCGCACGTGCGAGCGAGCTTTTCCCCGAGCCCGGGGCGCCGACCAGAATGATGTTGTGGCCTCCCGCGGCCGCGATCTCAATCCCCCGCTTGGCTCCCTCCTGGCCGACGATGTCCGCCAGGTCGATGCCTGCCCCGGCCGTCTTGGCACCCATCCTGGCCCGGTGGATCCTACGGTAGCGCTGCGTGTTCCAGATCAGCAGGTCCTGGCAGTCCTCCTGCCCTTCGAGGATGCGGACCACGTCGGCGAGTCCGCCTGCGCCGTAGACCTGCATCTCCTTGAACTCAACGGCTTCCAGGGCGGATTCGACGGGGAGAATGATCCCCGCATAACCGGCCTGCCGGGCCATCTCGGCGAAGGGGAGCGCTCCCGGGATCGGGCGGACGCTGCCGTCCAGGCCGAGTTCTCCCATCAGGATGAATTCTCCCGCCCGCGGCAGGAGACGCTGCCCGGACGCGGCGATGATCCCGACGGCAATCGGCAGGTCGTAGCCGCTGCCGTTCTTGCGCAGGTCTGCCGGCGCCAGGTTGATGACGATCCGTTTGCCGGGGATCCGGAATCCCAGGGCCTCCAGGGCCGTGGTCGTGCGCAGCAGGCTCTCTTTGACGGCCGCGTCGGCCAGTCCCACGAGGTGGATGCCGATGCCCCGGTCGATGTCGATCTCCACCGTCACTTCGACGGCGTTGATCCCGATGCATTTTGCACCGTGAATGTGTGTAAGCATAGTTTAACAGAGTTTTCGTATCTTTGCAGGGTTATGTTGCAGCAGATCGTCATTCCATCCCTGTCCGGGATCGACGCCGCCGCGGACGAATTCCTCCGCCGGCTCGGGTCCCGCCGGCTCGTGGCTTTCTATGCGTCGATGGGCGCAGGCAAAACGACGTTCACCACGGCGCTGTGCCGCCGGCTCGGCGTCCGCTCGGATGCGGTCAGCTCTCCGACCTTCGCCATTGTCAACGAGTACCGGACGGCCTCCGGGGATCCTGTCTATCACTTTGATTTCTACCGGATTACCAGGTTGGAAGAGGCGCTGGATATCGGTCTGTACGATTATCTGGACAGCGGGGCCCTCTGCCTGATGGAGTGGCCGGAGAACATCGAGCCCCTGCTGCCGGAGGAGACGCTCCGGGTCCGGATTGAAGTGGGCCCTGACGGCTCCCGGACCCTCAGTTGGCAGGAGGAATAAGCTCCACCGCGACACAGCTGACATATCCCCACAGGTCCAGTTCCTGCTCCCGCTCTCCTGCCCGGATGAGCGGGCGGCGTTTCGTGTCTTTGGGCGTCAGGGCGAGGTAGAGCCGGCTGCCCGCGGCGGTGGCGCAGGCCGGGGAGAAAAAATAGCAGGGGCCGTCGCTCTGTCCGGAGAGGTCCGGACCATACCAGCGGACCGCTCCGTCTTTCGCCGCCGAGACGGCGAACACCGCCTGTGGAGTATGGTACAGAACGGCCTCTTCGTCGCAGAGCCGGTGCAGGACCGACCAGGAAGCGGCTTCCAGGAAGCCGGAACACGGGTCCCCGGATTCGTCCGTGAAACGGCCCGTGACGGCATAACTGTTCCCTTCGGGCCAGATCCGCCCTTCGCTCAGGCGGTTTTTCAGGACGGCGTTGGTGAGCGTAAAGGCCCGCCCGCCGTGCAGTTTCAGGTCCAGCACGGTCTGGCTCGGCAGGATGTTGCTCATCCGGGTGGATTCCCCGTCGCGGATCAGGTAGTGCGACCGGTTATAGGCATTCCCTTCCCAATAGCAGAAGCAGACTTTCCCGTCATCCAGGTAAAGTGCCCCCGAACTGCCGTAGGACGGGTCGGACAGCGTGCCGTACGGCGTCCCCTCCGCCCGCTCGATCAGCAGCTGGTCATTCCTGCGGTATCTGAAGCCCTTGCCGCTGACGGGCCGGGTCAGGGTGTAGAGGTCGGGGCCGGATTCCAGCAGACCGAGCAGGAACTCCCGCTCTTCCAGGCGGAGCACTTCCTCTCCGTCCCGGCCGATCAGGGTCTGTCCTCCCAGCATCCTTTCCGTATACAGGTGCCCGGCGTGGATGTGGTGCCGGTCCGGGTCCGGCCCGAACGGGGCGTCCGGGCCGGAAGGGAGCGTCAGGACCGGACTGCCGTCGCGGTAAAGCAGCAACTCGAAAGGGACGGCACCGTAGGCGGTGTCCCGCTGCCAGTCATAATCCGCAGGGAAGCGGACGGCCGAATAATAAAGGATGGTGTCCGCTGCAGCGGCCGGGGCCGGAAGGGAATCCGCCGGATGCCGGCGGTCCGGATCCGTCCGTCCGTCCCGCAGGTTGTCCGAGCGCGGGCGCGTGCCGGTGATGCCGTCATCCAGGAGAATGCAGCCGGAGAGCAGGACCGGCAGCAGAAGGGAGAAGAATAAGCGGGTTCTCATAGTTTTGATTTTTCTGCAAAGGAGCAAAAAAATCAAAAACCCCACGATAAAAAACTTCGCTTTTTCGTGGGGTATCTGTTGGATTTTTTATTATTGTGGATTTTGGTTGCCGAAATTGAACCTCAGACCGGCATCGAAGCGCAGCAGCAGCGGCTTGTCCGTGCGGACGCTTCGCGGCTGGTTGCCGGGGAAGTAGTACGTGACACCCGGATCGAGGTACAGGCCGAGATTGCGGGTGAGGCGGAACTCCACGCCGATACCGCCGCCGACGGAGAATTGCGCGCCGCTCACGGGGTAGGTCCGGATGATGTCCGGCGAGGCGAACAGCCGGTACTTGTTGTTCAGGCACCATTCCGCTTCTCCTCCGCCATAGACATAGAACTTGAATTTGTCATAGTTCAGGACATCGTAGTAGAGGTTGACCGGGATGCCCAGATAATGGAGGGTGTGGCTTACGGTGCCGGAGACGCCCTCGAAACTGCCCGTGAAGGTACGGGTCAGCAGGGAGTAGTCCAGTCCTGTAGCGACGGAAAACCTGGGAGCCAGATAGAAACGGACGCCGAGGCCCACCGTGAAAGGAACGCCGTAGGTGGAGGGGCCGAGCTCGGAGAAGCCGGCGGAGGTGCCGGGCGCCATCCGGGCGGCGGGCACCGAACGGGGGTCCGCGTCGTTGGTCCCGAGCATGCCCTGGGCATAAATGGCGGTACGGGGTCTGGCGGTGCGGCGACTGGCGGCCGGGTCCGGTCCGGCGAAGGGGTCCGCAGCAGGCCGGAACCTGCCGCTCTCCTGCCCGGAGGGGGTGCCTTGCGCGGGGCGGGCGGCCACGTGCTCTTCGGCTGCGTGTTCTTCGGGCTGTGCGGCCGGAGCGGCGACCGGTGCAGAAGCCCCGCCGGCGGTCTGGCCTGCGGGCGCTTCCGCTTTTTGTTCCGGTCGCGCGGCAGACTGCCGGGAGGCAGCGTGTCGGGGAACAGATGTCCGGGCCGCAATCTCTGCGGCCGTCTTTTCGGCCGGGACGGCCGCCGGCAGTTCGGCTCGCGCCGGAGTGCCGGCGGGTTCGCCGGTCTGTGCAAGCTGTGCTTGCTCCTGGTTATGAATAATGGTTGGAATTGAGTTCCGGGTACCGGAGAAGAAGACACCGGCGGCAATGGCGGCAGCGGCGGCGAGACTCATCCCGGCCCACTTCATCCAGCCCCACGGGCTGGCAGCTGCCCCGGCGTCGGCATCCAGGCGTGCGGATACAGCCCTCCAGACGCGGCGAGACGGTCTCACCTCCGCATCTTCCAGGATCGATCTCAGCTGAAGATCGAAATCATTGGGTTGCTTGTCCTGCATCTTAATACCTTTCTTTAATCTTTGACTGCAACAGCATCCTCGCCCGCTGAAGCTGCGAGCGGGAGGTGGTCTCTGAAATGTCGAGTGCTTCGGCGATCTCCTTGTGCGAATATCCTTCGATAACGTACATGTTGAAGACCGTCCGGAAACCCGGAGGCAGGGCGGCGATCATCTTCAGCAGGTCGTTGTAGCCGATCTTCTGGATCGCCGAGGGATCCTCGCTGGTGATATTCCAGGCGGCATCCACATCCTCGGAGTTCTTGAGCGCATCCTTCTTCCGGAGACTCATCAGTGCAGTGTTCACAAAGATCTTGCGGGCCCAGCCTTCGAAAGAGCCGTCTCCCGAATAGCTGTCCAGTTTGGAGAAGAGGGTCACGAAGCCGTCCTGGAGGATGTCCTCCGCCGAGTCCCGGTCGCCCATGTAGCGCAGACAAACTGCGAACATCCTGGCGGACAGGAGGTCGTAGATGGCTTTCTGGCTGCGGCGGTCGCCGCGCCTCGCCCCTTCGATCCATTCTGCTTCCCGAGTGTTAAGATGCTTCTTGTCCTTGAAAAGTTGCATCCTGCTGCCCGAAAATTTATTTCGTGCGAAAATAGCCAAATTTTCTTACAAAATTCATATTTTTGCACCACTATGCGAAAGTGTGTTCTCTGTTGGATGCTGATTCTTCTCTGCCTGGGTCTTCGGGCGCAGGCGCCGGAGACGGCGGACCTTTACCTCTCGGCCACGGCCGAATATGCCGAAGGCCATTATGCCCGGGCGAAGGAGCTGCTTCTCCCGCTGCACGAAGCGGATCCGTCCGATGACGCCGTCAATTACTATCTGGGAATGAGTGAGATGGCCCTTCACGAACTGGACGCCGCCGAGGAGCACCTGCTGGCGGCGGTCCAGAAAGATTCCGCCAATACCTGGTATGTGTACGCCCTCGCTTCCCTGTATGACGCCCGGCGGGACCAGGTCCGTTCCGGCGAGTATGTGGAGAAACTCGTCCGGATGAACCCTTCCCTGTACAACAATCCCAACACCCTGTCGATGGTCGCGGACGCCAAGGTGGCGGCCCGGCAGGATTCCGTGGCCCTGCGTTATTACAACCAGGCCCTGGAACAGGATCCGGAATATGCTCCGGCCCAGCTCGGCCGTACGGAACTGCTCAGGAGAATGGGCAATTTCCCGGCCTTCTTCTCCGGACTGGAGAATTTCATCCGCAATGAAGGCGTGCGGTCCGAGGTGAAAAGCAACTACCTCACGGCCCTGATGGATACCGTCGATTCTCCGTTCTACTGGGTCTGGGGCGATACGATCAACCGTCTGGTGGACCTGGACCGGGAGATGCATCCGGACGACTATGCCATCCAGCTCCTCAAACTGCGGATGCTCTATATCAAGCAGGACTGGGAAGCCGTGCTCGCACAATGCGGCGTGATGGCTGACCTGGCCCGTGCCCAGGGGAACCAGGAGCATCTCGGGGAGGCCCTTTCGATCGCCGGCGACGTCTGGTATCAGCAGATGGGAGACAGGAAAAAGGCCTACGAGACTTACGAACAGGCCCTGGCGGCCGACCCTGACCGCACATCCGTGCTCAACAACTACGCCTATTACCTCTCCCTGGAGGGGAAAAAGCTGCGCAAGGCGCTTCAGATGAGCAAGCGTACCGTGGAGCTGGAGCCGGACAACGCGACCTATCTGGATACCTACGGATGGCTGCTCTACCTGCTCAAGCGGCCCAAGGAGGCCAAGCCCTACTTCAAGCATGCGATGCTCTACGGGGGCAAGGACAGCGCCACCGTCCTGGAGCACTATTCCATTGTCCTGGATGCCTTGGGAGAGAAGGATCTGGCCACCTATTATAAAAATCTGTCCGAACAGAAGAAATGACCTGCTCCCGGCGCATACTGGCGGCCCTGGCCGTCCTGCTGCTCGCGGCCTCCGACCTGTGGGCGCAGAACACGTCCAAGCAGGAGTCCCGCCGCTCCGCCCTGCAGAAGGAAATCGCGCAGCTGGAGCGCCAGATCAAGGAGAATGCAGCCAAGAGCAAGAATGCGCTCAACGAACTGACCCTCGTGCGCCGGCAGATCACGGCCCGGCGCAATCTCGTGGAGGAGAGCCGCCTCGAGGTGGCGCGCCTGAGCGACTCCATTGCCGTCCGCACCGCCGAGGCGGAGCGGATGCGGGAGCGGCTGGAAGATATGGAACAGCACTACCGCCGCCTGATCCGCAACGCCTATAAGAACCGGGATGCGCGCGTCTGGTATTCCTATCTCCTGTCCAGCAAGGACCTCGGGCAGGCTTCGCGCCGCTACAACTACCTCCGGAACCTTTCCGGCCAGATGAATACCCAGGGCCGCAAGCTGATCCGGATGCGCTCGGACCTCGAAGCTGACCTGGCCCGGCTCGATTCCCTGAAGCGGGAAGCGGAGTCGATCCGTTCCTCCCGCGAGCAGGAACTGCAGGGACTCCGCCAGGAAGAGCTCCGCTCCGACCAGCTGGTCTCCAGCCTCAAAAAAGACAAGAGCGCCTACCAGAAACAACTTGAGACCAAGCGCAGGCAGGTGGAGGCGCTGAACCGGGAGATCGAACGCATCATCGCCCAGGCGATCAAGGAGCAGCAGGAGCGGGAAGCCCGCGAGCGGGCGGCCGCCGCGAAGAAAAATGCCGGCAAGAAGACGCCGGAGGAAACCCGTCCGGTGGACTACAAGCTCTCCGGCGAGTTTGCCGCCAACAAGGGGAAACTGCCCTGGCCGGCAGACGGCCCGGTGGTCGAGGGCTTCGGCCGGCACAACCACCCGGTCTACACGACGCTGGTCATGCCCGCCAACAACGGCGTCAACATCGGCCTGTCGCAGGGCGCTTCCGTCCAGGCCGTCTATGACGGGGAAGTCAAGCGGATCATCGTGATGCCAGGCTACGGCCGCTGCATCCTGGTCCAGCACGGCGGCTACTTCACTTTCTACTGCAAGCTCGGCGAGGTGTCAGTCAAGTCCGGAGACAAGGTCAAGACCGGCCAGGTCCTCGGCCGTGTGGACACCATTGACGGCCAGACCCAGCTGCATTTCGAGGTCTGGAAGGAAAAGACGCCGGAAAATCCGGAACTCTGGCTCAGGAAGAAATAGCCCCCCCCCTCATCAGCCCACCACCCAGACGAGCACGTGCCGGTCGAAGGTGATGTACTGCAGCTCCAGCTCTTCTTCGAAACCGTCCTTGTCCGTAAAGGTGGCTTCCAGCTCCCCCTCGCCGCGCATGCGGAAATCTTCGATTTCGATCTGCTCGGCGAAGTCCACCTTGTACTGGGACATCTTCTTGTAAACGGCTTCCTTGGCACACCAGTAAATGGCGAGCTGCTCGTTGCGCTGGTCTTCGCTGATCTCCTCGACTTCCTCGATTTCGTCTTCCGAGAGGGCCTTTTTCTTGACGGCGGAGAAGTCGCGGTCAAGCGACTCGCAGTCGATGCCCACCTCGTCGGTCGGGTTGAGGATGACGGCGACGTAGCGGTTGGTGTGCGTGATGCTGATATTCATCGCGGAGTTTTCGATGTACGGCTTGCCGTTGTCGTGATGGCTCAGGTACACCTTCTCCTCGAAAAGCGCATCCAGCAGGGCGCGTACGGCCAGCTTCTGTTTGCGCAGGGATTCACTTTTGATATAAGAAATTTCTTCCAGCTCATCGGAAGGGACGGATGAGAGTGCGCGAAGCTCTTCCTCGGACTCTGTGATCTGCCAGACACCTACCCGCGAGTGGTAGTCATCGTCAAGATCTTTGATAAGATATAGGGCCATAAATCAATTATAACGTCGCAAAGATAATGATTTTTTGTATATATGCGAGAATTTTGTGCAAGACGTCAATCTTATACAATCCATATGAATTACCTTACTAATGAGAAATTGGTCATCGTAGGCGCCGCAGGAATGATCGGCTCCAACATGGCCCAGACCGCATTGATGTTGCGTCTGACCCCGAATGTGTGTCTTTATGATGTGTATGAACCGGGCCTGCGGGGCGTCGTGGCCGAGATGGACCACTGCGCCTTCGAAGGTGTCAACATCACCTGGACGACCGATCCGGCAGTCGCATACAAGGATGCCAAATACATCATCTCCTCCGGCGGCGCTCCCCGCAAGGAAGGAATGACCCGCGAAGATCTGCTGAAAGGCAACTGCCAGATCGCCGAGGACTTCGGCAAGGATGTCAGGAAATATTGCCCGGACGTCAGGCACATCGTCGTCATCTTCAACCCGGCCGACCTGACGGGCCTGGTGGTCCTGCTTCATTCCGGTGTCAAGCCCGAGTGCGTGACCACCCTCGCCGCCCTCGATTCCACCCGTCTCCAGGAGGCGCTTGCCCAGGAGTTCGGCGTGCAGCAGAGCAAGGTGACCGGCGCCTACACCTACGGCGGCCACGGCGAAGCGATGGCCGTGTTCGCCTCCAAGGCCCTCATAGACGGCACCCCGCTCTCGCAGAAGAGCCTCTCCCCCGAGAAGTGGGCGGAGATCAAGCACAACACCGTCCAGGGCGGCTCCAACATCATCAAGCTCCGCGGCCGCAGCTCCTTCCAGAGCCCTGCATACAACGCCGTCAAGATGATCGAGGCCGCGATGGGCGGCGACAAGTTTACCTGGCCTGCCGGCTGCTATGTCAACAATGCCGACTACAAGAACGTGATGATGGCGATGCCGTCCGTGATCGACGAGACCGGCGCCCACTTCTGCGCTCCTGCAGGCACCGCCACCGAGCTGGCCGACCTCAAGGCCTCCTATGAGCACCTCTGCAAGATGCGTGACGAGATCATCGGCCTCGGTATCATCCCGCCGGTGTCCGAATGGAACAAGCTCAACCCGAACCTGTAGAGATCAGCCTTTGATCATACAAGCCCGCAATATCTGTAAGCGTTTCGGGGCCCTGGAGGTCCTGAAACGCATTCATTTTGATGCGGCGCCCCGCGAGGTGGTCGCGATCATGGGTGCGTCCGGTGCCGGCAAATCCACCCTGCTGCAGATTCTCGGCACGCTTTCCCGGCCGGACGAGGGGACGCTGCTGATAGACGGCGAGGATGTCCTGCGCCTCCAGGGCGACCGGCTTGCCGCTTTCCGCGGCCGGCGGATCGGCTTCGTCTTCCAGGCCCACCATCTGCTGCCGGAATTCACCGCCCTGGAGAATGTGATGATCCCGGCGCTGATTGCCGGGGCGTCGATGAAAGATGCCCGCGCGAAGGCCGCCCGCCTGTTGGGCGAAGTGGGGCTGGACGCGCGCCTGGAGCACAAGCCTGCCGAGCTGTCCGGCGGCGAGCAGCAGCGCGTGGCCATCGCCCGCGCGCTGGTCAATGACCCGGCGGTCCTTTTCGCGGACGAGCCCACGGGCAACCTGGATTCCGCGACCAAGCAGGAGATTCACCGCCTGTTCTTCGACTTGCGCGACCGCCTGGGCCAGACCATCGTGATCGTGACGCACGATCCCGAACTGGCCGGTCTGTGCGACCGCTGCCTGACGATGCGCGACGGGCAGTTTATTTAGGGATTTCTTCCAGGAGCAATTCGAACAGGCGGGGCTTGGCGTAGCGGTCAAGCTCCGCTTCGCTGATCCAGAAGTAGCCTTCCGGCAGGACGGGCTCCTGCTGCGGCTCCCACAGATAGAAATCCACCAGCAGCGTCCTGTGGGTCAGCTGGTGCCGGACGGACCGAAGCAGACGAGGCTGTTCCGGTCCGTCCGCCGCTGTCGCTGCGGCGGGGGAAGAATCCCCCGGGACCCCCTCGGCCGCCTCGCTCCGATTGTCACAGACGATCGGCTCATACAATCCCTCCCAAATGTCTCCCGGGCCCCTTTTCCGGATGGCAGTGCGGCCCTGGCAGCGCAAGTATATGTAGTCGAAGCGCCGGGTACTCACGGCGGGGCCCTTCTCCTTGACGGGCAGGCGGTCCACCGATCCGGTGGCAAGCGCCGCACAGCTGTCGGCGAGCGGGCAGAGCAGGCAGGCGGGGGAGGCCGGCGTACATTGGACGGCGCCGAAATCCATCATGGCCTGATTGAAATCTCCGGGCTGCTCCGGCGGCAGGAGCGACTGCGCCAGGGCGGTGAATTCCTTCTTTGCGGCGGCCGACCCGACCGGGGTGGAAATCCCGTAATGCCGCGCGAGAACGCGGTAGACATTCCCGTCCACGACGGCGGCGGGCAGCCCGAATGCGATGGAGCCGATGGCCGCAGCGGTGTAGTCGCCGACCCCCTTGAGCGCCCGGATCCCCTCCAGGGTGTCGGGGAAGCGGCCCTGCGCGGCGATCTGTTTCGCGGCGGCGTGGAGGTTGCGGGCGCGGCTGTAGTAGCCCAGGCCCTGCCACAGGCGCAGCACTTCATCCTCGGTGGCCCCGGCGAGGGCCTGCACGTCCGGGAAGCGCTCCATGAAGCGCTCCCAGTAGGCTTGCCCCTGCGCGATCCGCGTCTGCTGGAGGATGATTTCGCTCAGCCAGATGGCATACGGATCCCGGGTGCGGCGCCAGGGAAGGTCCCGGCCGTGGTCGCCGTACCAGGCAAGGAGTGTCTTGGAGAAAGGAATCATCGCTGCAAAAATAACAATTTGTGGCGGATCCCGGTTTTTTTCCTAATTTTGTAAATTGAAAAAATTCGACTGACGTGAAAAAGATCAAAATCATTCTGGCGATCGCCGCCTTCCTGTTGGGCGGAACCGTCGCCTCCGCCCAGTCCGACTGGACTGCCGGCGTCGGTTATGCCACGACCAGTTTCCGCGGGGCGGACTGCTCCGGTTTCCTGACTTCCCATCCGCTGCGCGGCTTCTATGCCGGCGTCAGCCACGATTTTTATTTTTCGGCCCTGGCCGGTCTCACCGTGGAGCCCGGGGCCTATTTCTACTATCAGTCCGGACAGAACGACAGCGGCTTGACGCCCAAGTTCATCAAGATGCACTATCTGTCCATCCCGGTCAACGTGAAATACACTTTTGAGTTGGTGCAGGGGACGCTGAACGCGTCGGTGTTCACGGGGCCGGTGCTCAACGTGGGCCTGATTGGCAACCTGTACGAGAATGGCCAGTTCGTGACCAGCACGGACCTTCAGGAGCCGATGAGGCGCCTCACGCGCGTGAATGCCCAATGGGATTTCGGCCTGGCCGTCACCGTGGCCGGGGCCGTGCAGATCCGCGTCGGCTACGCCCTCGGTCTGAGCCGTCTGGTCCCGGAGCAGAATGTTCAGAGCAACACTTTCTCGGTCGGAGCCGGGCTGCTGTTCTAACGCTTCTGGCGGAGCTTGTCCCGGGTCTCCTCGTAAAGGTCTTTGACCTCCTCGGAGAGTTCCGCCGCCTTGGCCTTGGCCTTGCCGGCCACCGCGGCGGCTCCTTTTTCCAGCTTCTCGATCTTGTCGCCGTGCTTTTCGTTGAACTGGTCGAACTTCTCCTGGACTTTGTCCGCAAGGGCCTCCGCCTTGGCCTGCGTGTACTGTTTCACTTCGTCGAGAGTTACCTTGCCGTCGCCGTCAAGGTCCATGGCTTTCTTTTTGGGTTGGTCGCTCATGAAATGTCGTGTTAATGGATTGTTGCACAAAAATACAAAAACTTTGTAACTTTAGGGCATGAATACCGTCATGATTGTCCTGGCCGTGATCCTGGGAGTCCTGGGGATTGTCGGAAGCGTGGTCCCCGCCTTGCCCGGGCCGCCGCTCAGCTGGGTGGGCATTCTGCTGATGTACTTCTTCGGAGGGACGGACAAGGCCGGGGACCCGATGTCGCAGAAACTGTTGTTTGTCCTGCTCGCCGTGACCGTCGTGGTGACCCTGCTGGACTATGTCGTTCCGGCCTGGTTCACCAAGCTCACCGGCGGGAGCCGGTATGCTTCCTGGGGAGCCGTCATCGGCCTGTTTGCCGGGCTGGTTTTCCCGCTGCCCGGTGGGATGATCGTGACCTCGCTGCTGGGCGCCTTCCTGGCGGAACTGCTGCTCGCGGGCAAAGATGCCGGCGCTTCGTTCAAGTCCTCGCTCGGCGCCTTCCTGGGCTTCCTTTCGGGCACGGGGATCAAGCTCATCGCCTCCTCGGTGATGCTCTATTATATCATCGTTTTTATCTAAAAGAGTCCCACGATCACGTTCCAGAACAGGTAACGGAGGGTCTTGCCGATCAGCAGCATCAGGAAGGTCCATCCGCGGGGGGCCTTGTAGAAACCGAGCGCCAGCACGGACAGGTCGCCCACGATGGGCACCCAGCTGAACAGCGCCAGCCAGACGCCGTATTTCTGGACCTTGGCCTGCTGGGCCTCCAGCTTTTCGCGTGTGACCTTGAACCATTTCTCGATCCACTCCCACTTGCCCAGCCAGCCCAGATAGAAGGTGAAGAGGCTGCCGAGCCAGCTTCCGGCCGTGGCGGCGATCAGGCAGCCCAGCGACTGCCCCGTCGTGGCCAGAATGGTGATGTAGAGTACATCCGAACTGAACGGCACGATCGATGCCGCCAGCGCGCTTCCGAGGAACAGCCCCAGCAAGCCCAGACTCTCCAGCCACTCCATAATGCTTCAGAATTCCGTCGGGGTGAAAAGACTCGAACTTTCGACCCTCTGGTCCCAAACCAGATGCGCTAGCCAACTGCGCCACACCCCGTTGTCCTGCGCGGACCCCGTCAGTCCGGGTTTCCGGAAGGATGCGCAAAGTTAGCCGTGAAAAGCGAAAAAACCAAATCAGATCCGCAGGATGCAGTCGGCGCGGGCGGAGACCGCTTCGCGATGGGAGATGAACAGGAGGGTTTTGCTGCCGTGGTAGCGGGAATAGAGGCGGAACAGCAGCAGATACACCGAGGCGGCGATCCTGACCAGCCCGATGCACACGCTCAGCAGGCTGCGTCCCCGGACGGGACAGGCCATCGGCGCGAGGCCGCGGAGAACTTGTCGGACAGGAATCATATTGGCGGACTTGGATGGACAATGATAATGGGAATTCGTAAAATAATTGCTAAATTTGTACGATTTGGAACAAATTAACTAATCAAACATATTATGGCAAATCCTATCAGTGTACTCAACCACGCAGCCGACAATATCCGCATCCTGGCTGCGGCCGCCGTCGAGAAGGCCAAATCCGGCCATCCGGGCGGAGCCATGGGCGGAGCCGACTTCATCAATGTGCTCTACTCCGAGTATCTCAAGTACGATCCCAAAGATCCCAACTGGATCGGCCGCGACCGTTTCTTCCTTGATCCGGGCCACATGGCTCCGATGCTGTACGGCCAGCTCTGCCTCTCCGGCAAGTTCACCCTCGATGAACTCGCCAACCTCCGCCAGTGGGGCTCTCCCACCACCGGACACCCGGAGCTGAACCTCGCCCGCGGCATTGAGAACACCTCCGGCCCGCTCGGCCAGGGCCACGTGCTCGCCATCGGCGCTGCCATCGCCGCCAAGTTCCTGTCCGCCCGCACCGGCAACCCGACCTTTGCCAAGGAGACCATCTATGCCTATATCTCCGACGGCGGCATCGAGGAGGAGATCAGCCAGGGCGGCGCCCGCATCGCTTCCATCCTCGGCCTGGACAACCTCGTGATGTTCTATGACTCCAACGACATCCAGCTCTCCACCGAGACCAGCGTCGTGATGAACGAGGACACGGCCGCCAAGTATCGCGCCTTCGGCTGGGAGGTCATCGAGATCGACGGCAACGACGTCGCCCAGATCCGTGCCGCCCTCGACGCCGCGAAGAAGGTCCAGGGCAAGCCGACGCTCATCATCGGCAAATGTATCATGGGCAAGGGCGCCCTCAAGGCCGACGGCTCTTCCTTCGAGCGCGACAACAAGACGCACGGCGCCCCGCTCGGCGGCGACGCTTTCGTCAACACGGTCAAGCATTTGGGCGGCGATCCCGAGCATCCGTTCGTCATCTTCGATGACGTCAAGGCCCTGTATGCCAAGCGCGACGAGGAACTCGCCGCCATCGCGGCCGAACGCAAGGCCGAGGAGAAGGCCTGGGCGGCCGCCCATCCCGAGAAGGCGGCCCAGCTCGCCGGGTGGCTCAGCGGCAAGGCCCCGAAGATCGATTGGAGCAAGGTGGTCCAGAAGGACAACGACTCTACCCGTTCCGCTTCCGCCGCCTGTCTGTCCGCCCTCGCGGAGCAGGTGCCCAACATGATCTGCGCCTCCGCCGACCTGTCCAACTCCGACAAGACCGACGGCTTCCTCAAGAAGACCACCGCCTTCAAGTCCGGCGACTTCTCCGGCGCTTTCTTCCAGGCCGGCGTGGCCGAACTGACGATGGCCTGCTGCTGCATGGGCATGGCCCTGCACGGCGGCGTCATCCCTGCCTGCGGCACCTTCTTCGTGTTCTCCGACTACATGAAACCGGCCGTCCGCATGGCCGCGCTGATGGAGCTTCCGGTCAAGTTCATCTGGACCCACGACGCTTTCCGGGTGGGTGAGGACGGTCCGACCCACGAGCCCGTGGAGCAGGAGGCCCAGATCCGCCTGATGGAGAAGCTGAAGAACCACCATGGCAAGAATTCCGTACTGGTGCTCCGTCCGGCCGATGCCAGGGAGACCACCGAGGCCTGGGCGCTCGCGATGGAGAACACCGCCACCCCGACGGCCCTGATCTTCTCCCGCCAGAACATCACCAACCTGCCCGAGGGCAATGACTACAGCCAGGCTGCCAGGGGCGGCTATATCGTCGCCGGTTCCGATCCGGATCCGGATGTGATCCTGGTGGCTTCCGGTTCCGAAGTCTCCACCCTGGAGGCCGGTGCCAAACTGCTCCGCGCTGACGGCCGGAAGGTCCGCGTGGTCAGTGTCCCGTCCGAGGGCCTGTTCCGCCAGCAGAGCAAGGAGTACCAGCAGAGCGTGCTGCCTGCCGGCGTGAAGAAGTTCGGCATGACTGCCGGGCTGCCTGTCACCCTGCAGGGACTCGTCCCCGAGTCGGAAGGCACCATCTGGGGCATGGAGTCCTTCGGTTTCTCCGCTCCCTACAAGGTCCTTGACGAGAAGCTTGGCTACACCGCCCAGAATGTGTACGAGCAGGTCAACAAGCTCTTCTAGAAGAAATGGATAAAATTCGGAACTTCTGCATCATCGCCCACATTGACCACGGCAAGAGCACGCTGGCTGACCGCCTGCTCGAACTGACGCGGACGCTGGGGGCGCGCGATATGGAGAACCAGGTGCTCGACGACATGGACCTGGAGAAGGAGAAGGGCATCACCATCAAGAGCCACGCGATCCAGATGATCCACCAGTATCATGGGGAGAACTACCGGCTCAACCTGATCGATACCCCGGGGCACGTGGACTTCTCCTATGAAGTTTCGAGAAGCATTGCCTCCTGCGAAGGCGCCCTTCTGGTGGTGGACGCCTCGCAGGGTGTGCAGGCACAGACGATCTCCAATCTCTATATGGCCATCGACCACGGGCTGGAGATCATCCCGGTGCTCAACAAGATCGACATGGAGTCGGCCCAGGTCGATGTCGTGACCGACGAGATCTGCGACCTGCTGGGCTGCAAGCCCGAAGACGTGTTCAAGGTGTCCGCCCGGACGGGCGAGGGAGTGGCGCCGATCCTCGACGCCATCGTGGAGAAGATCCCGGCGCCGCAGGGCGATCCGGAGGCGCCGCTCCAGGCCTTGATCTTCGACTCCGTGTTCAATTCCTTCCGCGGCGTGATCGCCTATTTCAAGATCAAGAACGGCAGCATCCGCAAGGGCGACAAGGTCAAGTTTTTCGCCACCGGGATGGATTACGAGGTGGAGGAAGTGGGCGTGCTGAAGATGAAGCTCGTCCCGACGGAAGGGATCGGCTGCGGAGACGTGGGCTATGTGATCACGGGCATCAAGAGCGCTACCGAAGTCAAGGTGGGCGACACGATCACGCACGTGGCCCGGCCCTGCGCCGAAGCGATCGCCGGCTTCGAGGAAGTCAAGCCGATGGTCTTCGCGGGCATGTATCCCGTGCAGGCCGACAAGTTCGAGGAACTGCGCAGCGTGCTGGAGAAGTTCCAGCTCAACGACGCCTCCTTCGTCTATGAGCCGGAGAGCTCGCTGGCGCTGGGCTCCGGCTTCCGTTGCGGATTCCTGGGCCTGCTGCATCTGGAAATCGTACAGGAGCGGCTTTTCCGCGAGTTCGACATGGACGTGATCACCACGGTCCCCAACGTGTCCTATAAGGTCTATACCACGCAGGGGGAGGTGGTGGATGTCCACAATCCTTCCGGGCTGCCCGCCCAGACGCTCATCGACCACATCGAGGAGCCGTATATCCGTGCCCAGATTATCTCCAAGTCCGAGTTTTTCGGGCCCATCATGAAGCTTTGCATCGACCGGCGCGGCACGCTGATCGGCCAGCACTACATCACGGCTGACCGCGTGGAACTGACGTATGACATGCCCCTGTCCGAGATCGTCTTCGACTTCTACGACAAGCTCAAGACCATCTCCAAGGGCTATGCTTCCTTTGACTACCATGTGATGGATTTCCGTCCGGCGCGGCTCGTCCGCCTGGACATCCTGCTCAACGGGGAGCCTGCCGACGCCCTGTCCACCCTCATCCACGAGGACAATGCCTACGACTTCGGCCGCAGGATGTGCGTCAAGCTCAAGGACCTGATCCCGCGCCAGCAGTTCGATATCCCCATCCAGGCGGCCATCGGCGCCAAGATCATTGCGCGCGAGACCGTCAAGCAGGTGCGCAAGGACGTGACGGCCAAATGCTACGGCGGAGACGTCACGCGCAAGCGCAAACTGCTCGAGAAACAGAAGGAGGGTAAGAAGCGGATGCGCCAGATCGGTACGGTGCAGGTGCCGCAGAGCGCCTTCATGGCCGTGCTCAAGCTGGATTCCTGATGCTTCGCCGCTACCGGGATATGGGCCTTCCCGAGGAGGAATTTCCTTTTTACAACGGGGCCTGCTTCAAGAAGTCCCGCCAGGTTTTCAAAGATGTTTCCCACCGCCGGTGATTTACAAAAAGTGCCATTGGGTGGCGTGTAGGTGTAAATCTCTCCCCGGTCCGGGCCGTTTTCGGCTTACGGCACCGGATCATAGCCGCTGCCGCCCCAGGGGTGGCAGCGGAGGATGCGTCTGAGACTGAGCCAGCCTCCCTTGAGTGGCCCGTATTTGCGGAAGGCCTCGAGGGCGTACTGCGAACAGGTGGGCGTGAAACGGCAGGTCGGCGGCTTGAGCGGCGAGATGCACAGCTGATAGAATTTGATCAGCAGGATGAACGGGGCGGAGAGCACCCGTCTGATGATTTCACCGACGCTCATCTGCATTTTTCGTCAATGCGTCCAAGGATCTCCGTGACTTCGGCGTAAAGCGTCTGGAAATCAGTAATTTCCGGGTGGCTATAGGCAATCATCAGGTCCACGCCCGAGGCCGTGAGCAACTCTTTCTGCAGGCGATACGCCTCGCGCAAGCGGCGTTTCAGCAGGTTGCGCCGGACGGCGCGCTTGAAGAATTTTTTGGGCACGGAGACCATCAGGCGGTTGCGGCCGGTGCCGCGCCCTGCCGCCCAGCAGAAGCGCAGGTGCGGCGTAGTGCCCCATTTCCCGTCGGAAATGAGTGCGGAGACGGTCGTCTTCCCGCACAGCCTTTCCTCCTTGGGGAGGGTATGGCCTTGCGGAGCGGACATTTATCGGGAGCGGAGATAGAGTTCGACAGCTTTGCTGATGGAAGTGGCTTCCGGAGTCGGAGCCTTGAGCGCAATCTCGAAGCCTGCGTCTTCAAGCGTCCCGACGACGGCTTTGCCGAAGGAGATGAACTTGAGGGATCCCTGCCGGAAATCCGGGAAGTTTTCGTGCAGAGAGGCGACGTCGGCCGGGTTGCACATCACGGCGAGGTCGTAGGAGGTGAAGTCCAGGTCGTGCAGGTCCTGCGGCACGGCCTTGACGAGCACGCCCACGGTGTAGTCCAGTTTGGCGGCACCGAAAAGAGTCGTGATCGGCGTGGTGTTGGAGCCCTCGCTTGCGGTGATCAGGAATTTCTCCCCCTTGTGCTTGGCGGTCACCAGCGCGACGATGGAGGCCGGGGTGCCGGTGCCGAAGAAGATCTTGCGCTTGCGGTAAACGATGTGTTTCTGGAGATACATGGCTACGGCTTCCGTCGAACAGAAATACTTCATCGTTTCGGGAACCTTGAAACGCATCTCCTCGCACAGTTTGAAATAGGCGTCAATGGCATGGCGGGAGGAGAAGACGATGGCGGTATAGTCTGGGAGATTGATATGCTCTGCGCGGAATTCCTTGGCGGAAAGCGGTTCGATGAGGAAAAAAGGACGGAAATCCAGTTCCGCGCCGAATTCATTCTGCAGAATCTCGTAAGGTGCGAGATTGGACGGGACTTGCTGAGAGATCAGAATCTTCATCTTGCTGCATTTTGATCAAAAAAACAAAACAACTGCGACCAGCGCGGAGGCCGGCACAATTTCAAGCCCGCAAAGGTACAAAAAAGTTGCGAATCCGGAACAATGGCCGCTTAAAAATTGTCCTGAACGGAGGAGGCAGAAGACGGAGACGGCAGCGATTTCCCAGCGGAGGATGCTGCGTGCCGTGTCGTCCGGGCAGCGTGTCAGGGCGAAGAATACGCCGCTGAGCAGCATCAGGGCCGTCATCGGAATAAAATAATTATAGGGATTGCGCTTCAGGACATGTGTCTGCTCAGCGTTCAGTTTCCGGGGATGCAGGAGCAGGTAGCAGAGTTCGCGCAGCAGCAGGTAGGAGATGAAGAGACCGACGGTGGCGACGGACAACCACAGGGCCGGGATGCCGGAGAAAAAATTCGGGCGGATCAGTGCATAGCGGTCGGCTATCAGGCAGAAAGGGAGAATGAGCAGCAAGGTCGTCGCCGTCCGGCTCCGGGCGATGCCGAGGCTGTGTTCCAGTTCGGCCGCGCCCCGCGCGCGCCCGTAGGCATAAACCAGATAGGGAGTGAGCCGGAAGATGTCCGGCAGGGAGAGGACCAGCAGGGCGATGGCGAGCACGGCCAGGATCCGGTTGGTCAGCAGGTCGCTCCACGCAGGGCCGGCCGCCAGTGAGGCAAGCGGACTTGACGACATCTCCAGCGTGCCGCTGCGAAAGAGCTCCTCCATCGCCTAGTTCCCCCTTTTGGCGTTATAGCCCATTCCGGTCAGCAGGGCGACGACCTTGTCGCGCTGGTCGCCCTGGACCGTGATTTCACCGCCCTTGGCCGTGCCGCCTACGCCGCATTGGGTCTTGAGCGTTTTGGCCAGGGCGGCGAGATCCTCGTCGCGTCCGACGAACCCTTCCACGAGCGTGACCTGCTTGCCGGCGCGCTGCCGGCGGTCGATGCGCACGGTCAGGCGCTGCTTCTGCGGGGGCAGGGTCTCGGCCCGGGGGGCTTCCTGCTCCGTCTGATATTGAAAATCGGGGTTCGTGGAATAGACGACCCCCAAACGGCTTTTCCAATCCTGTTGTGTCATCGCTGGGATAATTTTTGCAAAGATAACGAAATTTAGTTGTACCTTTGTAAGTTATGAACGAGAAGAAATTTACCTTGTGGAACCGGATCTGTGCGGCCGTCGCATTCGTGGTGTCGACCGTCACGTATCTGCTCACCATAGAGCCCTCCGCCTCCTACTGGGACTGCGGCGAGTTCATCGCATCTTCCTATAAACTCGAAGTGGGGCACCCGCCGGGGAACCCGGTCTTCCAGCTTTTCGCCCGGATTTTCACCCTGTTGGGTGACAACATGCATGCGGCGATTCTCGTCAATGCAATGAGTGCGCTGTGCTCCGGGCTGACGATTTTCTTCCTGTACCTGACGGTCGTCTGGCTCGCGAAACGTCTGGTCCGCCCGGCTGCGGACGGGACCTATGCGCCCGGCCAGGCCGTGGCCATCTTCGGGTCGGGGCTCGTGGGCGCGCTGGTGTATGCCTTCTCGGACACCTTCTGGTTCTCCGCCGTGGAGGGGGAGGTGTATGCGATGTCCTCGCTGTTCACCGCCGCCGTGTTCTGGCTGATGACGGTGTGGTATGACCGGGCCGAAGAGCCGCACGCCCTGCGTTGGATCGTGCTGATCGCCTTCTTGATGGGCCTGAGCATCGGCGTGCACCTGCTGAACCTGCTCGCCATTCCCGCCCTGGTCTTCATGTATTATTACCGCCGGCGCGAGGACGCTCCCTTCACGTTCTGGGAGCTGGTCAAGGTATTCGGCGTCGGCGTGCTGATCCTGGGCCTGCTCTTCTTCCTGTTCATTCCCTACCTGCCCAAGATGGCGGCCTATTTCGACCTGTTCTTCGTCAATACGCTGGGCCTGCCGTACAATGTCGGCGCCGCCTTCTTCCTGGCCGCGCTGCTGGGCCTGCTCTTCTGGGGCCTGTTCCGGACGCAGAAGAAAGAGAAGGTGTTCCTGAACACGGTGCTGCTCTGCACCACCACGATCGTGATCGGCTTTTCGATCTTCAGCATCGACATCATCCGCTCCTGCGCCAAGACCCCGACCAACGAATACCAGCCGGACAATGCGTTCACGCTCGTCCGCTACCTGTCCCGCGAACAGTACGGGTCCACGCCGCTCCTCTACGGGCAGTATTACGGCGCGCCCTATGATCTCAAGAACTCGACCTACTGGGCGCCGCTGGACGGCAGGTACAAGAAGGTCGAAGGCCCGGTGGACGCCAGCTACAAGTCCTCCGGAAAGATGCTCTTCCCGCGCATGTGGAGCACCAGCCCCGACGGGAGCTACGAGCGCTTCTATGAGACCTATACGAACGGGAAAGGACGGCGCGTGGCCGGTGCGAGCTACCGCAAGCCCACGATGGGCACCAACCTGCTCTTCTTTTTCGACTATCAGCTGAACTGGATGTACTGGCGCTATTTCATGTGGAATTTCGTCGGCCGCCAGAACCAGATCCATTCCCCGAATCCGGGCGATATCTTCCACGGCAACTGGGAGAGCGGCGTGAAGTTCATCGACAATCTGCGCCTGGGCGACCAGAGCGACGCGCCGGCGGTGCTGGCGGAGGACAAGGGCAAGAACCATTATTTCTTCCTGCCGCTGCTGCTGGGCCTGCTGGGCCTGTTCTTCCAGTTCGACCGCGACAAGCGCGGCTGCTGGCTGACCTTCCTGATGTTCTTCATGACCGGCATCGCCATCGTGCTTTACCTGAACCAGCCGCCTTATCAGGTGCGCGAGCGCGACTACGCCTACGCCGGTTCGTTCTATTTCTTCAGCGCCTGGTGCGGCCTGTCCGTGGCGGCGCTTTATACCTGGATCGACGAGGCCCGCAAGGGCCGCGGCGGCCTGCTGACCGCCGGGGTGCTGGCCGGGGCGTGCCTGCTGGTCCCCGTGCAGATGGCCGCCCAGAACTGGGACGACCACGACCGTTCGAACCGCCGTACGGCGGTGGAGATGGCCCGCAACTACCTCAATTCGGTGGGGAAGAACGGCATCCTGATCACCCACGGCGACAACGACACCTTCCCGCTCTGGTACGCCCAGGAAGTGGAGGACGTGCGTACGGACGTGCGCATCTGCAACACCTCGCTGCTGGGAACGGACTGGCACATCGACCAGATGAAATGGGCCGTCAACGAGTCCGCTCCGCTGCCGCTGTCGGTCGGTCCGGACCAGTATCTCTACGGCACCAACGAGTATATCCCGATCTACGACACGCAGGAGCGGGAGATGACCATCCAGGAAGTGATGGCCGTCTTCAAGCACCCGCAGATCAAGGCCCCGATGACCAGCGGCCGCAAGGTGGACTACATCCCTTCGCGCCGGATCGTGATCCCGGTGAACCGGGAAAACGTCATCAAGTCTGGCATCCTGGATGCGAAGTACGCGGAGCAGATCCCCGATTCGATCGTGTTCACGATCAGCAAGGACAAGGACTACCTCAGCAAGCCCGAACTCTTCCTGCTGGACCTGCTCGCCGGCTATGAGTGGGACCGCCCGCTGCATCTGCTCAACATGGGCGGGGACCTGAACATCGGCATCAAGGAGTACCTCGAGTACTGCGGCTATTCCTTCAAGTTCGTCCCGATCAAGAACAAGACCACGACTACCGAAGCCGGGTTCGTGGATCCGGACGAACTGTACCGCCTGATGACGGAGACCTACAGCTGGGACGCCCTGGCGCGGGATGACTATTTCATTGATTACCAGAATATGTACACCCACCTCGGCGTGATGTCCGTGCGGAATCTTTTCGTCACCTGCGCCGATGTCTTCCTCAAGGCCGGCCAGGACGGGCGGGCCCTGGAGATGGTGGACAAGTGCGTGGAAGTGATGCAGCACTATCCGCTGGAGACGATTCCGCTCGGTTTCTCGGGCAACGATTATATGGTCATTTCGCTGATCGAGGACTATTACAAGCTCGGCCAGGGTGAGAAAGCCCGCCAGCTGGCGATGCAGATGGGCTCCGAACTGCTGGCCACCGCCAAGTTCTATCTCGAGTTCTACGACTGGGCGCGGGATGAGTTCGAAATGACGGGCCAGTATGTCTACTTCCTTGCGGACGTGCTCAAGGCCGGCGGTGACGCCGATCTGTCGAAGGCCCTCTCCGATGGGCTTGTCGCCCTGGTTGACACGGCCGCGGAGGCGCTGGGGGATTCTTGACGCTACCGCGTCATCCGCACGACGATCGAGAGCGGAAGGGCTTTGCCGAAGCGGTCATTCAGCGCGAGCTCGCCGCTCTCCAGGGACACCGTGTGCATCGCCTGGCGCACGACGGTCTCGCCCAGCAGGGCGGAGTAGCCGTTGGAGTAGAGGTTGAGGACCAGGAAGGCGTCCTGCGGGGCGAGGATCTCCCCGACCGAGCGGAGCATCCCGAAGAGACACTCGTCCAGTTTCCATTTCTCGCCGTCCGGGCCATGCCCGTAGGCGGGCGGATCGAGGATGATGCCGTCGTAGCGGTTGCCGCGGCGGGCTTCCCGCTGCGCGAATTTCATCGCATCCTCCACCACCCAGCGGATGCCGTACAGCCCGCTGTGCTCCATATTCCCCCGGGCCCAGGTGACCACCTGCCGGACGGAGTCAAGGTGCGTCACGTCGGCCCCGGCTGCCTTGGCGGAGAGCGAGGCCCCGCCCGTATAGGCGAACAGGTTCAGCACGCGCGGAGCTCGGCCCTGTTTCTGCGCGAGGGTGCGTGTCTGCCGGTAGATCCAGTCCCAGTTGGGGGCCTGCTCCGGGAACACGCCCACGTGCTTGAAGGAAGTGAGGCCCAGGCGCAGGTCCATCTTGAGCCCGTCGGCGTTGTGATAGCCGATGTGCCACTGGTCATCCATCTTCTTGAGGCGGTTCCAGGTGCCGCTGTCCTCCTTGCCGGCCTTGCCGAATCCGGCGCCGGGGGTGAAGGTCGTGTGCGCCAGGCGGCGCCATTCCGCCTCTGGCAGGGATTTGTCCCACAGGGCTTTGGGCTCGGGCCGGGCCAGGATATAGGCGCCGAAGCGCTCGAGCTTTTCGCCGTTTCCGGAGTCCAGCAACTCATAGTCTTTCCAATATCCTGCTGGGAATTCTGCTGCCATATTCTTTTTTGATTTTTCTGCAAAGATAGTTAAATTTGTCAGGTATATAGTTGTCATAATAATTAACGCCATTGCCATGTCAATTGCTGTCAGCGAGACCATAACGGAGAATTTGTTCAGGGAGTTTTATGGCGTGGATTGTTTTATTGAAAAAAGCGCCATTCCCGAATCCTGCGGCTTTATCTCAAAAAAGTCATCAGGCCACACCGGATATCCGGATTTCTATAAGGATCTGCGGCAGGAAGGTTTCGTTATCATCGTGGAGGCAAAAGCCGTGGATTTTGAACAGGCTTGCCGGGAGGTGCGCTTTTACATGGAAAACAACACCATTGACTGTGACAAGATAGGCATTGCCATATCCGGACAGGACAGCTACAATTACCAGGCGGCGTTGTTTTTGTTGAAGGATGGCTCCAACTGCACGGAATTGGCAACGGATGGCAAGTTGCTTCCGTTGGACGATATCCGCAGGAGGTATCGGCTGGAGAAATATGGAGAGTGCGTTTCTACCGAGAGCCTGGTCAGGAGTTTGAAGTCGCTCAACAAAAAATTCAACAACGAAAATATCAAGGATACAGAACGCAGTCTGTTCTTTGCAGGACTCATGATAGCCCTTAAGGATCCCACGTTTATCCATACGTATCGCAGTATACAAGCGCCATCCCCGGAAGAAGGACGCCTGCTGGAGGCACACAATCTGAACAATGCCATTTTGGATGCCATTGTACGCCAGATTTCCGGCAAGACCAACAACCTCTCCAAGGAGTATAACTGGAAAGACCGTTTTTCTTTTATAAAAAATATTGATTTTGCGCTGCGGGATTATGTGCTGCTGATTTCCGAGGTTGAAGAGAATGTATTTCGCCCGTTCCGGATGGATGAAAAGCAGGATATCCTGGGCCGTGCCTATAAGATTTTTCTATCCCGGGCCGGAAAGGTGGAGAACAAGAATATCATCCTTACTCCGGACCACATCAAGGAACTGATGGTGGAACTGGCCAGGTTGGATGTCCGTGATGTCGTGCTGGACACGTGTACGGGGTCCGGCGGTTTTCTGATGGAGGCCATGGAAGTGATGATAAAAATGGCAAAGGGCAATGGCGAAACGATAAACAGGATCAAGGAGAAGCAACTTGTCGGGTTTGAAATAGATCCTACACTGTTCGCACTTGCGTGCTCCAATATGTTCCTGCATGGAGACGGTCGCACCAACCTTGTTTTCGGGAGCAGTCTCGCTAAGGAAGGAGACATTGTATTCAATGCCATCAGGCAATTGCAACCCACCAAGTGCATTATCAATCCTCCGTATGAGAACAATGCTCCCATTGAGTTTACGATCAAAGCCTTGCAGTATCTGGAGCCCAACGGGAAACTGATCGTCATTATGCCTACTCCTACTTTGAACAAAAATCTGGGAGGAAAAACCGAGCAAGTGTTGAAGATGGCCAAGTTGGATTTTGTCATCAAGATGCCCAACAACTTGTTTGCCGAGCAGCAACGGTCCGTCAATACTTCCATTTTCGGCTTTACGAAGACGCCGCACAACCCGGCCGATAAAGTCATCTTTTACAATATGGAAGACGATGGTCATGTGAGTGTGCAGCACAAAGGACGTGTGGACAAATACGGGCGGTGGCCGGAAATCAAGAAAAAAGTGACAGGCTGCATTCTTCATGGGGATGATGTCGAAGCCGATTACAGGAAAAAACTGATATACGATGGTGATATCCTGAACTGTTACGGCTTAAATGACCATCGGGAGTCGAAGCATGAAGTTGTCCGGATGTGCGATTTGTTTACCTATGAAAAAGGTTCGCTTGCCAGCAGCGACAGCACCCCCGGCGACTATGATTTTATAACGGCTTCCGAAGAATGGAAAACAAATGCCGATTATGACCACGATGAGGAAGCGCTTGTCTATGCGGTTGCTGCAGGAGGCTCTTTAGGACGTTGCCACTATGTGAACGGGAAATTTGTCGCCAGTAATTTGTGTATCATCATGACGCCCCGGGAAGCATCCGGCTACCCGCTCAATCTGCAGTTTTATTCCCTTTATCTTAACGCTATTCGGAAACAGGTTGTCAACGACCTGGCTGACGGTACTTCGAAACCCACCATCAATCCGGGAGACCTGATGCAGTATTATGTGGAATATTTTCCTGTTTCGGTACAAGACCGGATTGTAAAGCAGTATCACGAGAAGGTGCTGAAACTGCGGATGAAACTGTCAAAGGAGGAAGAGGATTTTTCCCGGACATTCAACGAAGCGGTGTTGTAAGGCCGGTTGATATTTTCTGTAAAGATAGCTAAATTTGCAAATTGGACACATATTAAATCATAATATCCATGCAACAATTCATTGAAAAGTACGATTTCAAAGGCAAGAAAGCCATCGTGCGCGTGGACTTCAATGTTCCGCTCAACGAGAAGTTCGAGATCACGGACGACACCCGCATCCGCCGGGCCATGCCGACCCTCAAGAAGGTCCTCGCCGGTGGTGGCTCCCTGATTATCATGTCTCACCTCGGACGTCCGAAGGGTGTGGCTGACAAGTTCTCCCTGCGCCACATCGTGGATCACGTGGCCGAGTGCCTCGGCGCGCCGGTGAAGTTCGCTCCGGACTGCCAGAAGGCCCAGGCCGAAGTGGCGGCGCTGAAGCCGGGCGAAGCCTTGCTGCTCGAGAACCTCCGCTTCTATGCCGAGGAGGAAGGCAAACCCCGCGGGCTGGCCGAGGATGCCTCCGACGAGGAGAAGAAGGCCGCCAAGAAAGCCGTCAAGGAGAGCCAGAAAGACTTCGTCAAGACCCTCGCGTCCTACGCCGACTGCTATATCAACGACGCTTTCGGCACGGCTCACCGCGCCCACGGTTCCACCGCCCTCATCGCCGACTACTTCCCCGACGACAAGATGTTCGGCTACCTGATGGAAGGTGAGATCAAGGCCATCGACAACGTGCTCAAGAACGCCCGGCACCCCTTCACCGCCATCATCGGCGGCTCCAAGGTCTCCTCGAAGCTCGCCGTGCTCGAGAACATGCTGGAGAAGGTGGACAACCTGATCATCGGCGGCGGCATGGGCTATACCTTCATCAAGGCCCAGGGCGGCCGGATCGGCAACTCCCTGCACGAGGACGACCTGATGCCGCAGGCACTCGAGATCCTGGCCAAGGCCAAGGAGAAGGGCGTGAAGATCTATCTCTCCTCGCAGACGGTCATCGCCGACGATTTCAGCAACGAAGCCAACACGCAGGTCGTCCCGTCCAATGCCATTCCCGAGGGTTGGGAAGGCATGGATGCCGGTGCTGAGTCGCTGGCTACCTGGAAGGAAGTCATCCTCGGCTCCAGGACCGTCCTCTGGAACGGCCCCGTCGGCGTGTTCGAGATGCCGGCCTTCGCCAAGGGAACGCTCCAGATCGCCGAAGACCTCGCAACGGCTACGGAGAAGGGCGCCTATACCCTTGTGGGCGGCGGCGACTCCGTGGCGGCCGTGACCCAGATGGGCTATGCCGACAAGGTGAGCTACGTCTCCACCGGCGGCGGCGCCATGCTCGAGGCCCTGGAGGGCAAGGAACTCCCCGGCATCGCTGCGATCCGCGGCTGAAAAAGCATTCTCTGACCTATAAATTTTATACTTATGGCCTTCCAAGAAGTAACCAAGATGAGCTATGGCAGCCGTCTCGGGAATTCCCTGCGGGGAATCATTGCCGGCCTCGTGCTTTTCATCGCTGCCACGGCGCTGCTGTGGTGGAATGAAGGGCGTGCGGTCAAGACCTCCAAGATGCTCAAGGACTCAGCCAAGGAGTGCGTGGATGTCGCCGATGTCTCTTCGGTGGATCCTGCCCTGAACGGCAAGCTGATTCACGCCACGGCCGTGGCGCAGACGGACGAGATCCTGACGGATCCGGACTACGGCATTTCGGTGAACGCCATCCGCCTGGTCCGCAATGTGGAGTACTATCAGTGGGTGGAGGAGTCCGAGTCCGATAGCAAAGACAAGATCGGGGGCGGTCAGGAGACCGTCACGACCTACTCGTACTCCCGGCAGTGGGTGGATTCGCCGGTCGATTCCGACGAATTCAGCGATCCGGACTATAAGGGAAGCAACACCGTGCGCGTGAATGTCGAAGACAAGACCGTCACGGCCGACAAGGTGAGCTTCGGCGGCTACGTCCTTCCGAAGTCGATGGTGGGCAGCATCCCTGCCGCCACGACCGTGAACCTGTCGCAGTCGCCCGCGAACGGCGTCGATGTTTTCGTGGTCAACAACTTTATCTATTACGGTGAGAATCCGGACACTCCGGCCGTCGGTGATGTCCGCGTGTCCTTCCTGCAGGCCGACGGCGGAGATGCTTCCATCCTGGCCAAGGTCAACGGGAACACCTTCGAGCCGTATGTGCACAAGAACGGCAAGAGCCTCTGCGTGCTGTCGATGGGCGTCCATTCGATGGACGAGATGTACGAGTCCCAGCGCGTGGCCAACAAGTTCCTGTCCTGGATCTTCCGCATCCTGGGCCTGCTCCTGGTGATCGCCGCCCTGCGTTCGATGTTCAGCATCGTCGTGGCGATCCTCAAGGTTCTCCCGTTCCTGGGCAATGTGGCGCAGGTGGGCGTCAATCTGGTGACCGGCATTGTTGGTACCATCTGGACCCTGCTGGTGATCCTGGTCGCCTGGGTGGTCTGGCGGCCTGCGCTGGCCATCGTGCTGGCCGTGGCCATCTGCCTGCTGGTCGGATTCCTCATCTACAAGAGCAAAACGGCCCCCGCGCCTGCCCCTGAGACAGCCCCTGCTGCTCCGCAGGCTCCGAAGACCGACGCTTAAATGGGTTCCGGAATGAAGAAATTCCTGTATCTCGGGCTGGTGGCAGTGATGCTGCCGGCCCTTGTTGCCTGCAATGGCGGCGGCAAGAACGGCCCTGTCCAGATCAACTGGCGCGACGGCGACCTGATGGCGGTAGCTTTTCTGGGCTACTATGACTCTTTCGCGGAGTTCGAGTCCGCTCCTTCCTACATCCGGCTCACCCAGGCCTTCCCGCAGATCGTGGAGGCGGTCAAGGTCGAGGCGGGACTGGGCCGGGAGATCTACCTGGCCGTGCCCCGTGACCCGATGGCCACCGTGGCCGTGAACGAAGCCGGAGAATTTGTCACGGATGAGAACCGGACCGTATTCTACCGCAGCGAGGAAGGGAAACCGGTCCTGGTGCTGAACAACTGGTATGAGGACAATTCCCAGATCGTCTGTACGGACAATGCCGGGAACTCCGTCTCTTTCCTGCCCGGGATCGATCCGCGCGACGGCAGGCTGAAGGTGGCGGACGACTATCCGGTGCAGGATATCTCCCTGCCCATGCCCAAGCCGATGGAAGGGTACACTTTCTTTGACTACGGCGAGGATTTTGAGGGCCGCGACCTCGGCATCCGAGTGCGCCTGCAGGCCGGTCAGCCCATTCTGACCTGCTCTGCCAAGGGCGTGGCCGGCATCGGCTATGATGAAGAATCGATCGTGCTTGCGGACGGCGACAATGTCTTCTCCGGAATCAACGGCCTGTGCAAGGGCGTGTTCCTCGGCACGATCGGCCAGGACTACAATCCGGTGGCCTGCGTGGTGATGGAAGACGGATCGGTCAAGATGAGCAGCATCTTCTATGCGATGCGCCGCGGCGGACCGGATCTCAGCGCCGCGCTGCCCGGTTTCAAGGATGTGACCGGCTTCGAGAGCGGCGGAGGCGGGGAAGTGGCGACCGACGACGGCGATTCGTTTTATACCTACGAGACGATTTATGCCCTGGACGCCCGCGGCGCCCGTACGGAGATTCCGTATTTCTCCTATCACGGCACGTACTATGCCAAGGACGGACGCTTCATCTACGAAGCGGCGCTCTCTCCCGACTGGAACTATACGCTGACCTGCATCGACCGGGAGGAGTATGCTCCGGAGACGATCTTTTCCGGATCGTTCTTCGAGAAAGCGTCCGGAGAGGAGGAGCAGGTATTCACGTTCCAGCGCTCCCGGCGCGCGTGGGCCGGTGACGAGCGCTTCGAATATGATTACAAGCCGGTCTCCGGCACATTCTCCGCCACGGAGCAGGAGCTGGCCTACCGGGTCAACCTGACCGGTACGGACATCGTCCCTTCGGGACTGGTATTTCAGGATGGACATTTGATGGAAAGTTCAATCTATGAAGAATAAATATCTGCTGACAGCCGCGCTGGCACTACTGTGCTGCGGCCTGCTGTCCGCCCAGTCCGTGGACGGCGCTTTCGGCGGCGTGTTCCGCAAGGTGAACGGTCCCGCGGAGGGAGAAATGGCCCGCGAGGGGCGGATCATTGTCATTTTCGGCGGGCAGGGCATCTGGTTCGATGCCTTCCTGGCCCGCGCTGACGGCCACACGGCTTCCCTCAAGCCCGAGGGAGGAACCTGGTTCGAAAAGACCGGCGACGGCCGGGATTTCTCCTACAACTGCGTCGATGACAACTTCGACTACACGATGGAGGTGAAATTCCCCTCGGCCGAAGCGCTGACGATCACCGACCACTTCAATGCCGGAGCTTCTCCGTTCGGCATGGGGATGACGCTGGGCGGTGACTATGAACTGGACTATTCCTATGTGGTCGACGTGAACGGCTACGTCTATCAGAAGGTGGCCGAAGGGACGGAACTGGAACTGTGTGCGGGCGGCCTGTATAAAGGGACCGTCGAGCTCCCCGAAACCGTGCTGGACCACGGCGAGACCTATCGCGTGGCAGGAGTGGGCGAGAAGGCGTTCTATGGCAACAGGGACGTCACCGACCTGCGTGTGCCCAACAAGGACCAGTATATCAAGCCCGCGGCCCTCTACCGGAGCGGTATCCGTTACGGCTGGGAGTATTCTTTCAATGCGCCCGGATATATCTATCCGGATATGGACAAGTATACTTTCGTCCGCCCGGAAGCCCCGGAGGAGTATGATGTCTCCGAGGATTTCTGGCTGCTCTTCAAGCACTATTATGCCCCGCTGACTTACGTGAAGGACCGCCGTGGGGACGAGAAGGCGGAGTGGGGCTATTATCCATTCAAGGCCAAGGAGATGCAGGGCGTGCAGTACGAACTCCGCGTGCCGGATGCCGTCCGCAGGGAAATGTTCCGCGGCTACGATGCGACGGAGATCATCGGCCTTGCAGCCGAGTCCAACTTCGTGGCGCGGCACCGTTTCCCGCCCTTCAGCCGCTGGAAATGGGGCGAGACGGAGCAGTCGATGAGCGCGGCGCTCAACAAGCAGATCGAGACGCGCTTTGACCGGAAGGTCGTGAAGTCCCGCTACATCGGACACCTGCGAGAAGAGGACGGCCGCATCGGCATCTGGGATCTCGGGATCGTGGACGGCGAGGCGATGGTCGTGATCGGCTGGACGCGCGGCGGCAAGGTTAAGGCTACCTACGTGCAGACCGCCGAGGTGGATCCCGGCGAGGACGGGATGATGAGTGTCTGGAACGTGGACGATGAGGGCGACTACGGGATTCCGTCCCTGCTCTGCGTGGCGTTCGACAACCACGACAACGTCATCCTCTGGTTCGACCACTCCGCTCCGGAAAGCGTCAACCTCTTCGGCCTGCGGCAGCAGGGCGATCAGCTGCAGGTCTTCAGCAAGGAACAGTGGTACCGGAGAGTGGACCTCTAAGCATTCAGGCCGTGCGCGTGATGCGTCGGCTCTTTTCTGACCGGCTGCGGGTGAACGACCGCAGCCGGTTTTTTCGTCCGGGCGGCATAGACCAGCAGACCGATGCCTGCGAGGACGAAGGGGATGGAGAGGATCTGGCCCATGTCCAGGGCCATGGCCTGCTCAAACTCGACCTGCGGCTCCTTGATGAACTCGATCAGGAAGCGGCTGCCGAAGCAGCCGAGCAGGAAGATGCCGAAAAAGAAGCCACGGTGGACCTTGTCCAGCCGGTACTTGTAGACCCAGACCATCGCCAGACCGAGGATCAGGTAAGAGAGCGCCTCGTACAGCTGGGTCGGATGCTTGGGCTCCGTCTCGCCCCGCAGGTCGAAGATGAAGCCCCAGGGGAGGGTGGTGACGTCGCCGTAGATCTCGGAGTTGAACAGGTTGCCCAGGCGGATCATGCAGCCGGCAAAGGCCACGGTGATGCAGAGCCGGTCCATCAGCCAAAGGTAGTCGAAGTCGTTCTTCCTGCCGTATTTGCCGGCGAACCACCACATGGCCAGCAGCAGGGCGATGGCGCCGCCGTGGCTTGCCAGGCCGCCCTTCCAGGGCATGAAGATCTCCCAGAATCCCGCCCAGGAGCCGAAATAGTAGTCCGGCTGGTAGAAGATGCAGTGCCCGAGCCGGGCCCCCACGATCGTGGCGAGCAGCAGGGTGTACAGCAGCGGGTCCATCAGCTTGGTGTCCAGTTTCTCGCGGGTGAAGAACCACTTGAAGAGATACCAGCCGATCACGAAGCCGGATACGAAGAGCAGGCCGTACCACCGGACCTCGAGCGATCCGATCTGGAAGAGTATGGGGTTGACGTGCCAGTGCACGTAGAGCAGATTCAGCATAAAATGTCCTTTTGGTCCGACAAATATACTAAATATTGCTGACCGGAAGGCCGATTGGTGTAAATTTTGCATATCTTTGCGCGCGAATTTTTGGTATGAAAAAGTTTTTTCTGTTAGTAGTTACACTTTTTATTCCCCTTCTCGCCCTGGCGCAGGCCGCAGATACGACCTCTGCCCCCAAATTGTTGACCCTGGAGGATGCCCTCAAGGTGGCGCTCAGCGAGAACGCGTCCGTCAAAGTGGCGGACTTGGAAATCGAACGTACGGGCTATGCCCGCAAAGGGACTTACGCGGCCCTCTTCCCGCAGATCAACGGCTCGGGATCCTATCAGCGTACGATCAAGAAACAAGTGATGTATATGGACGGCGGCGGCTTCGACATCTCCTCGATGATGGGAGAGACGCTGGCCAACTACCTGCTTCCGCTCTATGCCCAGCATCCGGACGTCCCGTTCCCGACGCCGGTCAAGCCGGATCCCGAGGAGCAGAGTTCCTCCAATGAGGGCTTTTCCGTGGGCCGCTGGAATACCTGGTCCGCCGGTATTTCGGCCAATATGCCGCTGGTCAATGCGCAGCTCTGGGAGAATATCCGGATCTCCGGGACGGAAGTCGAACTGGCCGTCGAGAAGGCGCGCAGCTCCCGTCTGGAGACGGTCAACCAGGTCAAGCAGGCCTTCTTCGCCTGCCTGCTGGCCCGCGAAGCGTTCAAGGTGTACCGCTCCGTGTATGAGAATGCCGTGGAGAACCTGGCTCAGACCCAGAAGAAATACAATGCCCAGCGCGCATCGGAGCTGGACCTGACCCGGGCCAAGACGAATGTGGCCAATGCCATCCCGAGCGTCTACGATGCCGAGAGTTCCGTGATCCTGTCCCTGTGGCAGCTGAAGGCCGTCATGGGCGTGGACCTGGACGAGAACATCGACGTGGCCGGAACGCTCGGCGACTACGGCGAGCAGATGGTCTCCGCCCTGTATGACGGCAGTTCCCTTACCCTGGAGAACAACTCCTCGCTGCGCCAGCTTGCCCTGCAGGCCGAAGAACTGGCCCGTTCCATCAAGGTGCAGCAGAATGCCTTCCTGCCCACGCTTTCGCTGTCTTTCAACTACAGCCTCAATGCGATGACCAACGACTTCAAGTTCAGTGAGTACCGCTGGTCTCCGTATTCCTTCGTGGGACTGAACCTCTCCATCCCGATCTTCTCGGGCGGGCAGCGGACCAATGCCGTGCGCCAGGCCCGGGTCCGGGCGGCCGAACTGGATATCCAGCGGACCAATACGGAGCGTCAGCTCAAGATCGCCATCCGCCAGTATCTGAACCAGATGGAGACGGCGACCAAGAGCCTGGGTTCCGCCCAGAGCGCACTGGAAACGGCGCAGAAGGCCTACGACATCGCTTCCAAGTCCTATGCGGTGGGCCGCAGCACGCTGACCGACCTCAATGATGCCCAGCTTGCCCTGGTGCAGTCCCAGCTTGCCGTCTCCCAGGCCATCTACACCTATGTCGTGGCCAAGGCCGACCTCGAAGGTACGCTCGGGGCCGACTTCATCGACGCCGCGGGCAGAGTCCAACTGAATAATACGTATGACAATGAATAAGCAGATTATGATCGTGTCGGCCCTCTGCGCCCTGGTATGTGCAGCTTGTGGCCAGAAGAAGACCGAGACTCCCGCCGCGGTACCGGCTGCCGCGGCTGCCACGCCGGTCGTGACCGTGACTTCCGCCGTGCGGCAGCAGGTCCCGCAGGATGCCGTATATTCCGCCACCGTGATGGCCAATGTGGTCAACAACATTGCTCCGCAGAACGGCGGCCGCATCCAGAAACTCAACGTCGAGGTCGGCGACTTCGTGTCGGCCGGCCAGGTGCTGGCCGAGATGGACCGCGTCCAGCTCGACCAGGCCACGCTCCAGCTCAAGAATACCGAGACGGAGCTGGCCCGGCTGAAGGAACTGTTCTCCGAAGGAGGCGTCTCCCAGTCCGACTACGAGTCCATCGAACTTTCCTACAACGTGGCCAGGAGCAGCTACGACAACCTCCTTGAAAATACCGTCCTGCGCGCCCCGGTGTCCGGCGTCGTGTCGGCCCGCAACTATGACCGCGGCGATATGTACACGATGGGACAGCCCATCTACACGGTGCAGCAGATCACTCCGGTCAAGCTGCTGGTCCCCATCTCCGAGACGGACTACACCCGCGTGAGGCGCGGCGACAAGGTCAGCCTGACCGCCGACGCCCTGCCGGGCAAGACCTACACCGGCACCATCGTGCGCCTGTATCCGACCATGGACGCCGCCACGCACACCTTCAGCGCGGAAGTGCGGGTGCCCAATTCGGGCCGCGAACTCCGCCCGGGCATGTATGCCCGCGTGACGGTGGATTTCGGCGCCCGCGAGAGCGTCGTGCTGCCGGATGCGGCCGTGCTCAAGCAGCAGGGTTCCGGCCAGCGCAACGTCTTCGTGCTGAAGTCTGACGGCACCGTCGAACTGCGCAACGTCACCGTGGGCCGGCATTTCGGTTCGACCTACGAGATCGCCTCCGGCATTGAAGCGGGGGAACAGGTGCTGACCGGCGGCCACTCCAACCTCAAGTCCGGTGATAAAGTGGAGGTCAAGCGATGAGTATATACCGTTCTGCGGTCGAGCATCCCGTAACGACCTCCCTGATTTTCATCGCCCTCGCGATCCTGGGTGTGTTCTCCCTGATCCGGACGTCCATCGCCCAGTTCCCGGAGTTCGACTCCAACACGATCATGGTGATGTCCTCCTATCAGGGCGCGAATGCACAGGATATCGAGACCAACCTGACCAAGATCCTCGAGAACGCCCTGAACGGCGTGGAAGACCTCAAGGAACTCAATTCCCAGTCCAAGGAGAACATCTCCCTGCTGACCCTGACTTTCAACTACGGCGTGGATATCGAAGCCGCTACCAACAGCGTGCGCGACAAGCTGGACATGGTCAATTCGGTGCTTCCGGATGGAGCCTCGATGCCGGTCATCTTCAAGTTCAGCGCCTCCGACATCCCGATCATGATGCTTTCCGCCACGGCGGACGAGAGCACCCTCGCCCTGGACAAGATCCTGGACGACAAGGTCGCCACGCCCCTGGCGCGCGTGAGCGGAGTCGGTACGGTGTCCGTCAGCGGCGCGCCGACACGTGAGATCCAGGTCTACTGCGATCCTTCCCGTCTCCGGGCTTACGGGCTGAGCATCAGCACGATCGCCGGGATCATTTCGGCGGAGAACCGCAACCTGCCGTCCGGCAATATCGATATCGGCTCCGAGACCTATACGCTGCGCGTGCAGAAGGAATTCACCGATCCGTCCGAACTGCTGGACGTGGTGGTGGGCGCTTCCAATGGCCGGACGGTCTATCTGCGCGACGTCGCCACGGTGGTGGACGGCCAGCAGGAGCGCGAGCAGGAATCCTATACCAACGGCCGCCGTTCCGCGCGGATCGTGATCCAGAAGCAGAGCGGCGCCAATACGGTCAACGTGATCCGGGGCATCAAGAAGCAGATGGCCCAGATCGAGAAGACGCTTCCGTCCGATATCCGGATCACGACCATCCTGGACGGATCCCGCGAGATCATCAATACGATCCGTACCCTGCTTGAGACCATCCTGATCACCTTCCTGGTGGTGATGCTGGTGGTCTTCATTTTCCTGGGCAACTGGAAGTCCACCTTCATCATCATCCTGTCCATCCCGATCGCCCTGCTGGCCTCGCTGATGTATCTGTTCGCCACCGGCAACACGCTCAACATCATCTCGATGTCGGCCCTGACCATTGCCATCGGCATGGTCGTGGACGATGCCATCGTGGTTCTGGAGAACGTGTCCACGCATATCCAGCGCGGCGAAAAGCCCAAGGAGGCGGCCGTGCACGGCACGGGGGAGGTGGGTATCTCCGTCATTGCCTCCACGCTGACCATGCTCTGCGTCTTCCTTCCGCTGACGATGATCAACGGCATGGCCGGCATCATGTTCCGCCAGCTGGGCTGGATCGTGTCCATCATCATGATCGTGTCCACGACGGCGGCCCTGACCTTTGTCCCGATGCTCTGTTCCCGCTGGCTCAAAAAGGGGGAGAAGCATGGCAGACTCTACAACGCCGTCTTCGTCCCGATCAACAAGGCCATCGACAAGATCTCCCGGGGCTATGCGCACGTGATCCACTGGGCGACCAAGCGCCGCAAGGTGGTTATCCTCTCTTTCGGAGCCGTGTTCGTGCTCTCGCTGCTGGTGCTTGTCCCGGGCCTGAAAACGGAGTATTTCCCGCGCGGAGACTCCGAGCGCCTTACCGTCACGATCAACCTGCCGATGGGCACGGCGCAGGACGTCACGCGCGACTTCTACAACCGCATCTATGCGGACATCACCGAGGCCGTGCCGGAGATCAAGGTGCTCAACGCCACATTCGGCCAGGCCGATTCGGACAACACGTTCGCCAATATGCAGAGCAACGGCACGCACATCCTGTCGCTGAACATCAATATCGGTACTTCCAGCACGCGCAAACGCACGTCGGCGGAGATTGCGGACGTGGTCCGCGGCATCTGCGCCCGGTATCCGGAGATCCGCCGTGCGGTCGTGACGGAAGGTATGGGCATGGGCGGAGCGTCGTCGGTGAAGGTGGAGGTGTACGGCTTCGATTTCGCCGAGACGGACCGGGTGGCCCAGGAACTGATGTCCAAGATGGCCCAGGATCCCGCTTTCACGCAGGTGACCGTCAGCCGGGATGAATACACGCCGGAGCTGCAGATGGACTTCGACCGGACCAAGCTGGCCCTGCACGGCCTCAATTCCACCACGGCCGCAAGCGCATTCAGTGCGGCGATGAGCGGCACCGTGGCCTCCTTCTACCGCGAGGACGGCGAGGAATACAACATCCGGGTCCGCTATGCGCCGGAGTTCCGCTCCAGCGTGGAGGATATGGAAAATATCATCGTCACGACGCCGGCCGGCGCGAATGTCCAGATGAAGGAACTCGGCACCGTGGTCGAGGGCCTGGTGCCGCCGACCATCGAGCGCAAGGACCGTTCCCGCCTGATCACCATCACCGGTATCGTGGCCAAGGGCGCCGCCCTGAGCGATGCCGTGGATGCGTCCCAGCGTGCCATCGACTCCACGACCATCCCCTCTGAACTGTCGACCGTCATTGCCGGCGACTATGAGGACCAGCAGGAGATGTTCGGCCAGATGCTGATACTCATCGTGCTGATGATCCTGCTCGTCTATATGGTGATGGCCTCCCAGTTCGAATCGCTGATGGCCCCGTTCGTGATCATGTTCTCCGTGCCGTTCGCCCTCGTGGGTGTGCTGCTCGGCCTGCGCATCACGGGCACCGCCCTCGGCGTGATGGCCATTATCGGCATCATCATCCTGATCGGTATCGTGGTGAAGAACGGTATCGTGCTGATCGACTATACCATCCTGTGCCGCGAACGGGGCATGAACATCCGGGACGCCTCCACGACTGCGGCCAAGAGCCGTCTGCGCCCGATCCTGATGACCACGCTTACCACGGTCCTGGGTATGCTCCCGATGGCCGTCGGCACGGGCGAAGGATCCGAGATGTGGCGCTCGCTGGGTGTCACGGTCGTCTGGGGCCTGTCCGTCTCCACGCTCATCACCCTGGTCCTCATCCCGACGGTATACTGCTCATTCACCTATAAAATGGAAAGGAGGAAGAACAAGAAATGAAAGCGATGTTCATAGCCTATAACCAGGCATACAACGAGGAAATCGTGGAACTGCTCGCCGCCCACGGCCAGCGGGGTTTCACCCGCTGGGAGAATGTCGAGGGGAAGGGGGACTTCAACGGATTCCCCCGTTTCGGAAACCACGCGTGGCCGGAGATGAACCACGCCGTGCTCGCGATGGTGGCGGACGAGAAAGTCGCCCCGCTGCTTGAGGCGCTTGAGGCGAAGGACAAGGAAGCGCCCGACCTGGGACTCCGGGCTTTTGTCTGGGGTATTGAAACTTTCTATTAATTTAGTATCTTTGCAATTGGTGCGGTAGGTTCCGCATCTTTATAAACATAGAAAAAGTATGGAAATTGTAATCAACGAAAGCAATATCGGAGAGGTCCTGGCATCGCCGGTTCCTGTCCTGATCGACTTCTGGGCGACCTGGTGCGGTCCCTGCCGCATCCTCTCCCCGACTGTGGACGAAGTGGCCCGGGAAATGGACGGCAAGGCCGTCGTGGCCAAGTGCAACGTGGATGATTGCGAGGATATCGCGATGAAGTACGGCATCCGCAACATCCCGACCCTGCTCTTCTTCAAGGGCGGCGAGCTCGTGGACCGGAGCGTCGGCGTCGTGCCCAAACAGGAGATCATCGACCGTCTGCAGAAACTGATGTAAGACTGTTTTAACCCATTTTGAATATGAAAAAATTAATCGTCATCGTTGCTTCCCTGCTTGTCGCAGTGAGTGCGCACGCCCAATTCGGCATTATGGGCGGTATCACCTCCTCCAGGACCGACTATAAAGAGGCCTATACGGATGTGAAGAACATTACGCAGTACCACGTCGGCATTACCTACAAGTTCGCCCTCGGCCGTATGTTCGCCATCCAGCCTGCCATCCTCTACAATATGAAGGGAGTCAAGCTCAGCGAGCTCAAGAGTGTCGACGGCCTGGACTTCAAGACCGGGTATATTGAGGTTCCGGTGCAGCTGCAGGTTGGTTTCGGCCTTGGCGACGTCGCCCGTATCTACGGCTTCGCCGAGCCGTTCATCGGCTATGCGGTGTCAAACACCGTCTCCCTCTCCGGCAAGAATCTTACCCAGGGCTGGGAGGACGTGAAGAGCAAGCTGGAGTACGGTGTCGGCCTGGGTATCGGCGTCGAGCTCATCAAACATGTCCAGGTGTCCGTCAAGTATTTCTGGAACATGGGCGAACAGTACGGCATTGATCTGAAGAACTACATCAACGGAGCCGTAGGCACGATCGGGTCGCAGAAGGCCAGCGGTATCGCCGCTTCCGTCGCGCTTCTCTTCTAAGACACACAGTATGTCGGAGAAAAGGGCGGTCATTTATTGCTCATCCAGTTCCGACATCGATCCTGCTTACAACGAAGCTGCGCGGCAGATTGTCCGCGCAGCTTGTTTAGCAGGATATGATATCGTTTCGGGAGGCTCCTGGCGGGGGACGATGGGCCATGTCGTGGATGAGGCGTTGCAGCACGGCGTACGGGTGATCGGGGTGATCCCCCGCTTCATGAAGGGCTTTGAGCATTCCGGCCTGACGGAATGTATTTGGACGGAGCGGATGTCCGAGCGCAAGGACGCGATGCGCGAAGGCACGGACCTCGCCATTGCCCTGCCGGGAGGAATCGGGACCCTGGATGAGGTCGCCGAGACCTATTGCCTGGCAAAGATCGGCCGCTATCCGGGCCGTGTGATTGTGTTTAACATGAACGGATTCTATGACCCGTTCAAATTGCAGTTGAACCTCTACGTCGAGCGGGGGATGATGGATGCGGCCTCCCGGGCCCTGATCCAGTTCCCGGAGACGGTGGAGGAATTGAAGAAGTATTTGTGAGCAGACAGGAGATCTTGGCATATCTCGGAGCGGATTGGGACCGGACGCTGGCCCTGATCCGGTCCAGCCTGCACACGGACGTCGGCCTGCTGGAAGACACCAACGGCCGGATTCTGTCCAATTCGGGCAAACTGCTCCGCCCGATGGTCGCCCTGCTGCTCTGCCGGGCGATCGGAAGCGTCTCTGACGACAGCATCAGTTATGCCGCCGCCTCCGAGATGCTGCACAACGCCACCTTGATGCACGACGACGTGGCGGACGAGAGCATGGAGCGGCGGGGCAGGCCGACGCTCAGCGCCCTGCTCGGTCCGGGCGCAGCCGTGCTGGTCGGCGATTACTGGCTGGCGCGCGCGGTGGACCTCGTGGTCCGCACGGGGCACCGGGATACCGCCATTCCGCTCTTTGCCCGGACGCTGACCGACCTGGCCGAGGGTGAGATGCTCCAGATGGAAAAGGCTTCGTCGTGTGACACCACGGAGGAGGATTATCTGCGGATCATCCATTGCAAGACCGGCTCGCTCTTCTGCGTGGCGGCCGAGACCGCCGCCCTGTCCGTGGATGCGTCCGCGGAGCATCGTGCGGCGGCGCTTACCTTCGCCAACGCCTTGGGCAATGCTTTCCAGATCAAGGATGACATCCTCGATTATGCCGGGACGGACAGTCTGGGCAAGCCCGTCGGCGTGGATCTCCGGGAGCAGAAGATCACCCTCCCGCTGCTCGGGGCCCTGGAAGGCTCTCCGCGCGAGTCGGAGATCCGGCAGATGGTCCGGGAGATTCCGTCCCGTCCGGAGTATTGCGACAGGATCCGGGCATTCGTGGCCGAGCGCGGCGGCATTTCCTATGCGGTGCGCCGCCTGGGCGAATGGGTTGAACAGGCCGTCTGCGCGCTGGATGCCTTCGCGGACAGTCCGGCCAGGACCTATCTCACGGATATCGCCCGGTTTAATCTGTGGAGGGAAGTATGACGTTTGCGCAGGTGCAGGGCAATCCGGAAGTGAAACGGGCGCTCACCGGCATGGTGGATGCCGGGCGCGTCCCGCATGCCATCCTCTTCCACGAGGATGACGGCGGCGGGGCTTTCCCGCTTGCCATCGCCTTCCTGCAGTATCTGTTCTGCCAGCACCGCAGCGGCTCCGACTCCTGCGGGCAGTGCCCTTCCTGCGGCAAGATTTCCAAGCTCATCCATCCGGATGTGCATTTGATTTTCCCGACGGCGGCTTCCGCCCTGTCGGAGCAGTTCCTGGAACCGTTGCGGCGACTGTATGCCGCGCAGCCGTGTTTCCGCGAAGCGGATCTGCTCGAGGCGCTCGGGCTCGAAGGGAAAATCCCGATGATTGCGGTGGCGGAGTCCCGCCGCCTGCTGGAAAAACTCTCCCTGAGCGCCTTGGAGGGGGGCTACCGGGCCGTGGTGATCTACCTGCCGGAACGCCTCAACGCCGAGGCGGCCAACCGGCTGCTCAAGATGATCGAGGAACCGCCCGCACGGACGCAGTTCCTGCTGATCACCCACCAGCCGGAGCGGGTGCTGACGACGATTTCGTCCCGTTGCCAGCGGATCCGTGTCCAGCCCGCCGGGGCGGTCGCGGAGCCGGAGTTCGCCGATGCGCAGCTTCTGGACGAATTGATGGCGGCGCTGCTGGACAGGGATCTGCCCGGCGCCCTGGAGGTGTCCGAGCGGATTGCGTCCCTGCCGTCGCGTGAAAATGCCAAAGCTTTTTGTATCTTTGCCTCGGAGCGGCTCCGTCAGATGTTCCTCTGCCAACAGGGTGTGGATCTGGGCGGAGACATCCCGCCGCAGGTGCGGCAGTGGGCCGCGAAGTGCCGCAAGACCTTTCCGCGGCAGGCCCTGGAGGCCCTGGACCGCGCACAAACCCTGATCGGCCGCAATGTCAATCTGAAAATCCTTTTCGCTGACATGACGGACCGCCTGTTTATTTTGATATGACGACAAACGAATCCATCCAATACGATTGTTTCCGCGGCTGCGTGGTCACGCACGAGGAGCAGACGGGCGAGACCTGCTGCACCTACCGGGCCGGCTGCTGCAAGCTCGGCGACTTCAACTGGCTCAAGGATGCCGGCGACGGCACCTACCGCAATTTCTTCGAAGTCCGATTCAAGAACACCCGCAAGGGCTTCTATGTCAACGATTCCCCGCAGAACATCCGTCTGGGCGACCTGGTGGTGGTGGAGGCCGTGACCGGGCAGGATCTCGGAATCGTGACCCTGGAGGGCCCCATCGTCGGGCGCCAGATGCGCAGCAAGGGGATCGATCCGGAGACGGCCCAGTTCAAGAAAATCTACCGCAAGGCGCGCCAGAGCGACATCGAGAAATGGCAGGAAGCCATTGCCCGCGAGCAGGACACGATGATCAAGGCCCGCCGCATCGCGGCGGAGATGGGGCTGGAGATGAAGATCGGCGATGTGGAGTTCCAGGGAGACGGCTCCAAGGCCATTTTCTATTACATTGCCGACGGCCGCGTGGACTTCCGCCAGCTGATCAAGGTGTTTGCCGAGGAGTTCCGCATCCGCATCGAGATGAAGCAGATCGGCGCCCGGCAGGAAGCCGGGCTGATCGGCGGTCTGGGGATCTGCGGCCGGGAGTTGTGCTGCGCCAATTACATCTCCTCCTTCCAGAGCATCTCCACGGCGGCTGCCCGCTGCCAGGATCTCTCGCTCAACCCGCAGAAACTGGCGGGGCAGTGCGGCAAGCTCAAGTGCTGCCTGAATTATGAGGTGGCCACCTATCTGGACGCCCAGTCGCGCATTCCCAAGGTGAGCGAGCCGCTGGAGTTCGAGGACGGCCTGGCCTGGCTGCGCAAGACGGACATTCTGCGCGAAGTGATGTACTTTTCCTACGACAAGACCTCCGATGCGGAGCTCTACCCGCTGGACGCTGCGGAGGTATGGGATATCATCGAGATGAACCGTGCCGGACAGAAGCCGGAATCGCTCCGCTCCGAGCCGGAGCCGTATGTGCCCGAGTTCGTGACGGCGGTCGGCGACGACAGTATCAGCCGTTTCGATGCCCCCAAACGCAAGCGTTCCCGCGGCAAGGGTCGCACCAAGGGGAAAGGCCAGGGGCAGCAGGCCCAGGCTTCGGGACAGCCGGACGCCTCAGGCACTTCCCGTCAGGCACAGGGGCAGCCCCGGCAGGGCGGCGGCCGGCACGACGGTGGCCGGCGGTCGGGCCGCGGCGGCCAGAAGCCGAAGGGCCAGCAGCCCAAATCCTCAGAATAAACCGGAATGCAGGGGCGCCGGATTCTCCCGTTGCTGCTGGCGGCCGCCGCCCTGGGCTGGCTGCCGGGATGTTCGCAGCCGGACTCGCTGGAGTTGTTTGTCCGGCGCGATGCCGCCCGGGACGGGGTCTATGTCTATTCGCTCCCGCTCACGGACACGACGTGCGCCTACGACTTCTGGTTTTACAGTCGGGCCGGGCGGGAGCCGCTGGAGAATCTTCAGCTCAACGTGCAGTGGATCGCTCCCTCCGGCAAACGCTTCTCGGAGGTTGTCTATATGCGTACGGTCAGCACGCTGGGCACGAAGGAACTGTACCGGAGCGGGATGGTTCCCGCCGAGGCGGGAGAGTGGCAATTGAGTGTGCGGCCGGTGGGAGTGAAGGAGGACTTTCCGGGATTCGGCGTCGTATGCAAGAAAAGAGATGGGACACGATAAACTTCGCAAATTCGCGGAGAACGAAACGTTCTCCTGCCTGCTTCAGCCCTCGGCGCAGGAACTCCTCGCCGATGGCTACTTCCACCTGCGCGACCACGCCGTAAAAGGTCATTGGGACGCGTTCTTTGCGGGCTTGCCGTTCGGCAGCTCCCCCCGGAAAACGTCCGGCTGCGCCGGACCCCTCCCTCTTACGATGCCGAGGGTGGCACGGTTTTCCGGGGGGACTGCCGAAACGGCAAAGCCCATCGTCCTGGAACTGGGCTGCGGCAAGGGGGAATACACGATCGCGCTGGCGGAGCGGCATCCGGAACAGAACTATATCGGCGTGGACATCAAGGGTGCGCGCCTATGGAAGGGCGCCAAGTACGCGACGGAGCACGCGCTGCCGAATGTGGCGTTCCTGCGCACGCGCGTCGAGTTTATCACGGCGTTCTTCGCCCCCGGGGAGGTCTCCGAGATCTGGCTGACGTTCTCCGATCCGCAGTTCCGGAGCGAGAACTCCCGGCTCTCCTCGCCGCTCTTCCTGGAGCGCTACCGCAGTTTCCTGCGGCCCGGCGGCATCGTCCACCTCAAGACCGATTCGCGCTTCCTGCACGAATACACCCGCGCTGTCTGCGAACTCAACGGCCTGCGCATCCTCGCCTGCACGACGGATCTGTACGGGACGGCTTCAATATCGCCGGCCATCCGGCCCATCGTGCGGGAGGTGAAGACCTTTTACGAACAATTGTTCCTGGAGCAGGGCTACCCGATCACGTATCTGTCGTTCGTGATCGACCACGAGGGGCCGTTCCGCAGTCCGGTTGAGGCCGGGACGTTCGACGCGGACTACTGGAGGAGCGTCGAGGGACCGCGCCTGCTCTTCGGCCACGATTCCGCCGAGACACGTCGGCAGAAGCTCCATGCCGGCCAGCCGGAGGCTCAGTTGTGAATCCTGAGCACGATGTATTCCGATCGGGTGCCGATGCGGAATTTGCCGCCCCAGATGCCCAGCCCGCTTGAGATGTAATACCGGGTGGAGCCCCGCTGATGGGCGCCGAAGGCCTTTTCGTACATCAGGTCGGTGATCCAGTTGCCCGGCCAGACCTGGCCGTGGTGCGTGTGTCCGCTGAACTGGAAGTCGATCCCCGCCTGCTCCGCCTCTTCGAGATGGTAGGGCTGGTGGTCCAGCAGCAGGGTGAACTGCAGCGGGTCTTCGGGCGCCAGGGCGGACAGGGCGGCGCGCCGGGTGTTGCTCCTGTCGTCGCGCCCGACGATGCGGATCCCGCAAGCGGTGACGGCCGTGTCCCGGAGAATCTGCAGCCCGGCCGTCCGGAGGAACTCTTCAGCACCCTCCCGTCCGGCAAGGTATTCGTGGTTGCCCAGCGTCGTATAGGCGGGGGCCCGGAGACGGTGGAACGCTTCCGCGAAACGGCCTTCCCGCATCGGACGGAGCGCTCCGTCCACCACATCTCCGGCGAAGAGCACCAGGTCCGGCTCCTCGGCATTGATCAGGTCCACCCAGCGGTTTACTTCTTTCTCGCGGTTGTGGTAGCCGGCGTGCAGGTCGCTTGCCAATACGGCGACGAGCGGCCGTGGAAGCGGTTTTTCGGTCTGAATGTCAATGACTTCCCTATACTTGTGGCGGTAATGGACGTTTCCGTAGACGAGCAGCAGCGTGAGGAGGCCCAGGACCAGGCCGGTGCCGGAGCGGGAATCGCGCAGCAGCGCTCCCGGCACGAGATGCAGCCACCGCCCGAGATCCAGCGCCAGGAAAAGGAGCAGGGCATACAGGAAGAAGATCATCCAGGAGGTGCCGATCTCGTAGCTCGCCGCCGCAAGTCCCATCGGCAGACGGTTTCCGACCCCGTAGTGCACGAAGACCAGGGCGAAACACAGCAGGTAGAACGCCACGGTCACGCTCTTGCCGAGCGGGCTCAGCGGCAGGATCAGCCAGAAGCGCCAGCTGGTGTAGACCAGCGAGACAAGAAGCAGGATGGGTATGAGGATCATCGGCATACGCATGACGGGCGGCCACAAAAATACTTTTTTTTCGCCGATTCTGAAAAAAAGGTAAAGAGAACGGAGAAAATGCTATAAGATTTTCCCGGTTTTTATCTATTTTTGTCGGACACACTGCTTATTGATCCTTATGTTACGAAAAATCCGCATTGCCCTGGCAGCCGTCTTTTTGGTGGGAATCACCCTGCTGTTCCTGGGTATCGGCCACAACGGGTGGGGCTGGATGGCCAAGCTGCAGTTCCTGCCCTCGGCGCTTGCCCTGAATGTTGCCGTGGTCGCCGTCATCCTGCTGGCCAGTTTTGTTTTCGGGCGTATCTACTGCTCGGTCATCTGCCCGATGGGCGTGTTCCAGGACGTGGTCCTGTGGATCCGCCGCACCGGCGGCAAATGGGCCGGGAAGCGCAAGAATTTCTCCTATGTGAAGGAGCACAAGTGGGTGCGCTACGGCGTCCTGGCCCTTTCGGTCGTCTCCCTGTTCGTCAGCGGCCAGATGCTGATCGCGCTCGTCGCCCCCTACAGCGCCTACGGCCGCATCGTCCGCAGCATTGCCGGAGCGGTCTCCGGCTCCGTCGTCCCGGCCCTGCTGGTCACGGGCCTGGTGACGCTGGCGGTCATCTTCTGCTGCGCCTGGCTCTGGGGACGCGAATACTGCAATACCGTCTGCCCCGTGGGCACGACCCTCAGCCTGGTCAGCCGCTTCTCGCTTTTCCGCCCGGTGATCGACGCGGACAAATGCAAGAACTGCAAGGCCTGCGAGCGGGGCTGCAAGGCCTCCTGCATCGACATTTCGGAGCACAGGATCGACGCCTCGCGTTGCGTCACCTGCTTCGACTGCGTGGACACCTGCAAGTTCGGTGCGCTGCACTACCGGTTCGCCTATGGGAAACAGACTCCGGTCGAGACCCGGCAGGATTCCCGCACCGCGGACGGCGGCCGGCGGGCCTTCCTCGCCACGGCGGCATTTGCTGGAGGGGCCCTCGCCGCCAGGGCGCAGGACCATATGCACGGCGGATTCGCCGAGGTGCTGCCCAAGGAGAACCCGGAGCGCGGCACGCGCCTGGTGCCCTTCGGCGCGGGGAGCGTGAAGTCGTTCTACGATCACTGTACCGCCTGCCAGCTCTGTGTGAGCGCCTGCCCCAACGGGGTGTTGCGCCCTTCTTCCGACTTCGGGCACTTCCTCCAGCCGCAGATGGGCTACGAGAACGGGTATTGCCGTCCGGAGTGTACGGCCTGCAGCCAGGTCTGCCCGGCCGGCGCCATCCTCCCGGTCACGCCGGAGCAGAAACAGGCGATCCAGATCGGCATCGCCCACGTCAACCTCGAACTCTGCTTTGCCGCACAGGGCAAAGAGAGCTGCGGCAACTGCGCCTACCACTGCCCGTCCGGCGCAATCCGGATGGTGGAGCAGGAGGGCCTCCAGTTCAAGATCCCGGCCGTGTCCGAGGTGCACTGCATCGGCTGCGGCGCCTGCGAGAATCTGTGCCCGTCCCGCCCGGTCAGCGCCATCACCGTCCGCGGTATTTCCGTTCACCACACCAATGCATAGCCCTATGGACAGAAGAGAATTCATTAAATCCGCAGGTGTGGGCGCCGCTGCGCTCGGCGTTGCCGCCTGCGCACCCGGCGCTGCCGAAAAGGCCGTCAGCGCCTCCACATTCGCCGGCAACAAGGAACTCGAAGGCACGATGCTGCAGAACTATCCCGGCATCGGCACCCTCGGCTACGGCTGCATGCGCTGGCCGATGGTCAAAGGGGAGGATGGCAGGAACCGCATCGACCAGGAGGAAGTCAACCGCCTGGTGGACTTTGCGCTGGCCCACGGGATCAACTATTTCGACACCTCTCCCGTGTATCTGGGCGGCGACAGCGAGCGGGCCACCTCCGTGGCGCTCAACCGCCACCCGCGCGAGACCTGGAAGATCGCGACCAAACTGTCCGTCTTCGGTCCCACTTCCTATGAGAACTGCCTGCAGATGTACCGCCGCTCGTTCGAGATCTTCAAGACCGACTATATCGACTACTACCTGCTTCATTCCATCAAGGATCTGGACGACTACAATGCCCGCTTCGGCAACAACGGCATCGTGGACTTCCTGGTTGGGGAGCGTGAAGCCGGGCGGATCAGGCACCTGGGCTTCTCCTTCCACGGCCACAAGGACGGCTTCGACCAGATGATGGCCCTGCACGACAAGTACCACTGGGACTTCGTGCAGATCCAGATGAACTATGTGGACTGGGTGCATCCGTCCGGACGCAACACCCGGGCCGATTACCTCTACGCGGAGCTCGACAAGCGGGAAATCCCCGTCGTGATCATGGAGCCGCTGCGCGGCGGCGCCCTCGCCAACATCCCCGCTGACCTGGTGGACCGGCTCAAGGAGCGCGAGCCGCAGCGTTCCGTGGCTTCGTGGGCTTTCCGCTACGTGGGGAGCTTCCCGCGCGTGATGTGCGCCCTGAGCGGCATGACCTATATGGAGCACCTGCAGGACAACCTGGAGAACTACCTGAATTTCCAGCCGCTCTCCGAGGACGAGAAGCAGATGCTCTGGGACATCGCGGACCGGATGACCAATTATCCGCTGGTGCCCTGCACGGCCTGCCAGTACTGCATGCCCTGCCCCTATGGCATCAACATTCCGGGCATCTTCAAGTTCTATAACGACAACGTCACTGCCGGCACGTACGTCCAGAGCAAGGAGCAGGAGGGCTATGCGCGGATGCGCCGCAAGTTCCTGCTCGCCTACGACGAAGCCATCCCGACGGTCCGCCAGGCCGACCACTGCATCGCCTGCCGCCGCTGCGAGAAGGAGTGCCCGCAGAACATCCGCATCCCGGACCAGCTGCGCCGCATCGACCGGTACATCGAATCGCTCAAGCGCGAGACGCTGTAGCGACGCCCGCTGAAACGGAAGCTGTCCCCCGAAAGCCGAAAATGCCCCTTGCGGGAAATGCTTTCGGGGGACAGTTCCGTCTTCAGCTTCGCTGGTTTGCAAGAGACGACGAAAATTGCTACTTTTGTAGTTCGATTTGAATTGATTAAAGAACAAAGATATGACCTCCAAGGAAATCAGACAGAAATTCCTCGACTTTTTCGCATCCAAGGGACATACCGTCGTGCCTTCCGCGCCGATGGTGGTCAAGAACGACCCGACCCTGATGTTTACCAATGCCGGCATGAACCAGTTCAAGGACATCTTCCTGGGCAATGCCAAGACCCCGTACAACCGGGCCGCGGACTCCCAGAAGTGCCTGCGCGTGAGCGGAAAGCACAACGACCTGGAAGAGGTGGGACACGACACCTACCACCACACGATGTTCGAAATGCTGGGCAACTGGAGTTTCGGCGACTATTTCAAGACCGAGGCCATCGACTGGGCCTGGGAACTGCTGACGGAGGTCTATAAGATTGACAAGAATCTCCTCTACGCCACCGTGTTCGAGGGGGCGGCCGAAGACGGCACCACCCTGGACACCGAGGCGCAGCAGGCCTGGCGCAAGTACCTCCCCGAGGACCACATCCTGCTCGGCAACAAGCACGACAATTTCTGGGAGATGGGGGAGACCGGTCCCTGCGGCCCCTGCTCCGAGATCCATATCGACATCCGTTCCGCTGAGGAGAAGGCCGCTTCCGGCATCCCCGGCCGTGACCTGGTGAACCAGTCCGACCCGCACGTGATCGAGATCTGGAACCTCGTCTTCATGCAGTACCAGCGGATGGCGGACGGCCATCTGGAGCCGCTCCCTGCCCGCAACATCGACACCGGAATGGGCTTCGAGCGCCTCTGCGCCGTGCTCCAGGGCAAAAACTCCAACTACGACTCCGACGTCTTCACCGGGATGCTCGCCCGCATCGGCGAGCTCTCCGGCCACAAGTACGGCGAGTCCGGCAAGACCGACGTGGCGATGCGCGTGATCGCGGACCACATCCGCGCCATCAGTTTCAGCATCGCCGACGGCCAGCTGCCCTCCAACGTCAAGGCCGGCTACGTGATCCGCCGCATCCTGCGCCGGGCCGTGCGCTACGGCTACACCTTCCTCGGCCTGGGCGAGCCCTTCCTCTGCCGGCTCGTGCAGCAGCTGGTGGATGACATGGGAGACGCCTATCCGGAGATCGCGAAGCAGCAGAAGTTTATCGAGAGCGTGATCCGCGAGGAGGAACTGGCTTTCCTGCGCACGCTCGACCGTGGCATCCGCCTGATGGACGAGTGCATGGAGCGCAGCCGGGACAGCAAGGTCATCGCCGGCGCCGATGCGTTCCGTCTCTACGACACCTACGGCTTCCCGATCGACCTGACGGAGCTGATCGCGGCCGAGAACGGCTTCACCGTGGACCAGAACGGCTTCCAGGCCGAACTCCAGCAGCAAAAGGACCGCGCCCGCAACGCGACGGCCAACACCTTCGGCGACTGGACGGTCTATCACGAGGGCGAAGAGGTCGAGTTCGTGGGCTTCGATACCACTGAGGTCGAAGGCGCCCGGCTGCTCAAGTCCCGCACCGTCGTCCAGAAGAACAAGGAGATGCTCCAGCTGGTCTTCGACCGCACCCCCTTCTATGGCGAGATGGGCGGCGAGATCGGCGATACGGGTATCATCGAATCGGAAGGCGGAGAACAGATCCGCATCCTGAACACCGTCAAGGAAAACAACCTCACCATCCATATCGCCGAGCGGCTGCCGCAGGACGGCACCGGCGCTTTCAAGCTGAGCGTGGACGCCCCGCGCCGCCAGCGCATCGCGAACAACCACAGCTGTACGCATCTGCTGCACCGGGCCCTGCGCGAGATCCTCGGCGCCCACGTCGAGCAGAAAGGCTCCTTCGTGGGCGACAAGGGCTTCCGCTTCGATTTCTCGCATTTCGAGAAACTTTCCGACGAGCAGCTCGCTCAGGTGGAGCGGCGTGTCAACGAACTGATCCGCAGCAACTTCCCGCTCTCCGAGAAGCGTGATGCCACGATGGAAGAAGCCCGCGGGATGGGGGCGATGGCCCTCTTCGGCGAGAAATACGGCGACCGCGTCCGCGTGGTGCGCTTCGGCCCCAGCGTGGAACTCTGCGGCGGCTGCCACACCTCCGCCACCGGCAACATCGGCTTTTTCAAGATCACCGGCGAGTCGGCCATCGCGGCCGGTATCCGCCGCATCGAGGCCGTGACCGGCGAGCAGGCCGAAGACCTCGTACTCGGCCTGCAGGGCCTGATCAAGACGGCCCGTTCCTTCTTCAACAATGTCCCGGACCTGGCCGGCGCCATCCAGAAGATGGTCGAGGACAACGCCTCCTTCAAGAAGCAGGCGGAGGAATTCGCCCGCCAGAAGGCCGCCGACTTCGCCCGGGTGATCTCCGGGAAGGCCAGCGAGATGAACGGCATCAAGCTGATTGTCGCCGCCCGCTCCGGCCAGGATTTTGACCCGGCGATGATGCGCAATGCGGCCCTGATCCTGCAGAAGGAACTGCAGAATACCGCCGTCGTGGGCGCCTATCTGCACGACGGCAAGCCCCAGCTGATGCTGATGTACTCCGACGACCTCGTCGCCGCGGGGCGCAATGCCGGCAAGGACATCCGCGATGCCGCCAAGTCCATCCAGGGCGGCGGTGGCGGACAGCCCGGCCTGGCGACGGCAGGCGGCAAGAAGCCCGAGGGGTTGGAAGAGGCCCTTGAAGCCCTCATCGCGACGGCAACCCGCGCATAAACCAATCCTCTTTCAGGATGAGGAAGCTCGACCGGTATATCGTCAAGTCGTTCGTCGGACCCTTTGTCGCGATCCTGTTCGTCGTGATCTTCATCCTGATGATGCAGACCCTCTGGCTCTATATCGACGAGCTGGTGGGCAAGGGTCTCGGCCTGCGCACCATTCTGGAATTCCTGTTCTGGGGCGTGTGCAGCCTGGCGCTTCCGCTGGCCCTTCCGCTCGCCACCCTGCTGGCCTCCACGATGACCATCGGACAACTCGCCGAGCGCGGGGAGATGATGGCCATCCGGGCCGCCGGCATCTCGTTCGGACGTATCATCACCCCGCTGGCCGTCCTGGCCGTCCTGATCACCGGCGGCACCTATCTGGTCTGTTCCCGGCTGGTCCCGTACGCCTACAACCAGATCTACACCCTGCGGGACGACATCGCCCACACCAAGGATGAAATCAAGATCCCGCCGGGGACTTTCTACGACGGAATCGACGGCTACATCCTGCGTGTCGGCGACCAGGACAAGGTGACCAAGGTACTTTACGACGTGCAGGTCTATGACCATACGGCCCACAAGGGAAATATCTCCGTGACGATGGCCGATTCGGCCGTGCTCAAGATGTCCAAAAGCAAGGATTACCTCACCTTCTCGCTTTACAGCGGTTCCACCTACCGGGAAGACAACACCCTTCGCTACAACGACACCTCGCTGGTCCTGCAGCATATCGACTTTGCCCGGCAGGAACTGCTGATCCCGCTGAAGAACTACAGTTTCGAGAAATCCGACTCCGCCCGTTTCGACGACGTGATCAAGACCAAGCAGCAGGATGAACTCCGCGTCATGCGGGACTCCCTGCGGCATTATATGGACTCGCTGCACAATATGCGCTACGAGCAGATCCGCCGCAGCGCCGCATTCCAGCAGAACAAGCAGCTGGACACGGCCCTGCGCAATCCGGAGCGCAGCGATTTCTCCCATCCGGACTACCTCCGGTGGAAGACGCTTGCAGACAAGGCGCAGGCCTACAACCGCGCGGCGGACAATGCGATGAAACTCAGCGGCGAAGTCAGCAACTTCAAGTTTGAGTCGTACGACCAGAGTTTCAACCTGCGCCAGTCCGACCTCGCCTTCCTGGAACGCTTCGCACAGGGGCTGGCCTGCCTGCTGCTCTTTTTCATCGGAGCGCCGATGGGGGCCCTGGTGCGCAGCAAGCGCGGCGGGCTCGGCGTCGGGCTGATCATTTCGGTGCTGTTTTTCGTACTCTACTACGTCATCAATATTTCCGGTAACAAACTGGCGCGGGACGGTGCGGTGGAGACGCCCGTCGGGGTCTTCATCTCCGCAGCCGTGATCGCGCCCCTGGGCGCCTTCCTGACTTGGAAGGCCCTCAAGGATTCAGAACTCTTCAACATGGATCAATTCAACTCCTGGTGGCGCAAGGCCAAGAGCAAGGTCGGACGCCTGTTCCGCCCGACGCGCATTGTCTATATGGGTACGCCCGAATTCGCCGTGAAGCCGTTGGACACCCTCGTGCAGGCCGGCTACAAGGTCGTGGGCGTGGTGACCGTGGCCGACAAGCCCAGCGGGCGCGGTCTCAGGCTGGGAGAAAGCGCCGTGAAGCAGTACGCCGTGGCGCACGGCATCCCGGTCCTCCAGCCCGTGAAACTGAAGGACCCGGAATTCCTCGAAGCGCTGCGCGCCTGGAAGGCCGACCTGTTCGTGGTCGTGGCTTTCCGGATGCTCCCGGAAGAAGTCTGGTCAATGCCGCGCCTGGGGACGTTCAACCTGCACGCCGCGCTGCTCCCGCAATACCGCGGCGCCGCGCCGATCAACTGGGCCGTGATCAACGGCGAGAAGATGACCGGCGTGACCACCTTCATGATCGACAAGGACATCGACACCGGCGGCATCATTCTCCGTCAGGAATGCCGCATCCGGCCGGACGAGACGGCGGGCGAGCTGCACGACGAACTGATGGAGATCGGCTCCGAACTGGTCCTGCAGACGGTCGAGGGCCTGATCCAGCACAATGTGGAGCTGCGTGTCCAGCGCTCCTTCATCCAGGGATCCGAGGAGCTCCGGCCCGCGCCGAAACTCACCAAAGAACTCTGCCGCATCGACTGGTCCCGCTCCACGGACGAGGTTTATAACCTCATCCGCGGCCTGTCGCCTTATCCTGCGGCATATACGGAATTGCTCAGAGATTCCGGCTCTTCGGCCGGAATGACGACAGGTTCGGCCGGAACGGCTTCCGGCAATCCGGGTCATTCCGGGCTTGACCCGGAATCTGTTTCCCTGAAGATCTACCGGACCGAAAAACGCCCGGACCTGCACGCGAAGCCGGGCACTGTCCTGTCAGACGGCAAGACGTATCTCGCCGTCGCCGCGGCCGACGGGGCCCTGGCCCTGACCGAGATCCAGCTTGCCGGCAAGAAGCGGATGCCGGCCGCCGAATTCCTCAAAGGTTTCCGCGACCCGCAATCCTGGCGCGCCGTTTGACGGAACGGCTTCCGGTAAGCCTGTTTAATGGCGTGACCGTCAGGCCGCTTGCATTTGTTATTTAAAGTGATTTGACTATCTTTGCATTCCTATGCCGAAGTACGTTCTCAATCCCGAGACCCTGCTATACGAGGAGAAGGAAGAGCCCGGATACCTTACCCCTGTCAGGATCGTGGCGGCCACGCTGGTGGCTGCGGGTTTCGTGTTGCTGTACTTCTGGCTCTATACCTCCGTCTTCCACTGGGAGCTGCCCCGGACCGCGATGCTCAGGCGCAGGGCCGCCGAGTGGGAAGCGCGGATGGAGGTGCTCGGCAGCCGCCTGGAGCTCTACGACCGAGTGCTGACCGGCATCGAGCAGCGCGACGATGAGGTGTACCGCTCCATCTATGCCCTGGGCGAGATCCCCGAGGAGGTCAAGAACTCCGGCCTGGGCGGCATCAACCGCTATGCCGAACTGGACCTGCTCGGCCCCCATTCCTCGTTGGGACTTTCCGTCCGCCGCCTGGACAACCTGATGAAACGGGTATATATCCAGGACAAGGCGCTGGACGAGGTCGGGATGCTGGCCCAGGAGGCCGGCGATATGCTTACCAGCGTGCCGAACGTGCCCCCGCTGGTGCCTGATCCCAAAAAAGTGCATTTGTCCAGCGGATTCGGCTACCGTACGGATCCGGTCTACGGGGGCGTGGAGAACCATGGCGGGCAGGATCTGGCCGCCCCGTTGGGCACACCGGTCTATGCCACCGGAGACGGCACCGTCATCCAGGCCGAATTCAAGCCGAACGGCTATGGCAACCAGATCGTCATCGACCACGGTTTCGGCTACAAGACGCGGTATGCGCACCTCAGCGTGATCAAGGTCGTGACGGGAATGCGCATCAAGCGCGGGGAGCAGATCGGCAATGTGGGATCCACCGGCAAGTCCACCGGCCCGCACCTCCACTACGAGGTGCTCTACCGGGATGTCCGGGTGAATCCGAAAAATTATTTTGATCTCAGCATGTCCGTGGAAGATTACCGCGCGATGATCGACCAGCGCGCGGAAGATTCTCCGGTCGGCAAGCGCACCAGCACGACCGAGCTGCTGCGCCGCAGCAAACGGGGAGGGAAGTAGGATGGCAGGCAGGAAAAGATTCGTCTTCGACGCGGAGAATTTCCATTTCGGGCAGGTTCCGCGCAAGGTGGGCAAGACGGTATTATATGTGTTTCTCTACATGCTGCTGACCTTTACCCTGGCCGTCCTGACCTATCTGGCTTTCACCCTGGTCTTCCGTACGGACACCGAGCGACGCCTGCGCCGGGAGATCCGGATGTATGAGCGGCTTTATCCCCAGCTGGAACAGCGCGAACAGCTGCTGGGCGACGCCATCGTCCACCTCCAGCACCGGGACAACGAAATCTACGGCGTGATTTTCGACACCGGGGCGCCCGGCGTGAACCCGATGTCCGACCCGCTTGCCCTGTCGGCGGTGGATACCCTGCGGGATTCGCAGCTGGTCGGCTATACATACCAGAAGGCGGACAGCCTGATGCAGCGCAGCCGGGCGGTGGATGCCGCCTTCGAGCGCATTTTCCGGACCCTGTCCGACTCTTCGACCGTGCTCCCTCCGATGACCATGCCGGTGCGCGGCATCACCCCTCCGCAGGTCGGAGCGGGACCCGGGCGCAAGATACACCCTTTCTACAAGGCCTATGTCCCCCACAACGGACTGGACCTGCTCGTCTCGCGCGGCACGCCGGTGTATGCGACGGCGGACGGGACGGTGGCCAGCGCCGCGAACAGCCGCGACTCCGGCAACACGGTCCTGATCCGCCATGCCGGCGGCTACGAGACCCTCTATGCCCACCTGGAGAGCATGTCGGTGCGTGCCGGACAGCGCGTGAGCGCCGGCCAGCAGATCGGTACGGTCGGCATGTCGGGCCAGGCCTTTGCCCCGCACCTCCACTACGAAGTGCTCAAGGACGGCGGACAGATGGATCCCGTGAGTTATTTCTTCGCTTCGGTCACCCCGGCGGAGTATGCGAACATGCTGTATATGTCAGTCAATACCGTGCAATCAATGGATTAATCATCAGATATGGAGAAACTTTTCTATTCGATCGGCGAAGTGGCCGACATCCTGGGCGAGTCCGTGTCCCTGGTCCGCTTCTGGTCCAATTCTTTCCCCAAATTCATCAAGCCCCAGCGCAATGCGAAGGGCAACCGGCAGTTCAGTGCCGCCGACGTGGAGACCTTCAAGCAGATCCACCATCTGGTCAAGGACCGCGGGATGACCCTGGAAGGGGCGGCCCAGCAGCTCACCCACGACCGCCGGCCGGTGGACCGCCAAGTCCGGGCGATCGCTTCCCTCAAGGAAATCCGCTCGCAACTTATGGAGATTAAGAAAAATATTTCCTAACTTTGTAAAATTTCTAGAAATTAATATGGCTACAACCAAGAAAACTACGAAAGTACAGACTCCTGTGGACGAGCGGGAGACTTTTGTCTCGCTCCAGAAGACCTTTGCTGAGACCGAGCAGAGCACCCAGGAGAAGCTTAAAGTCCTGTATGAACTCCAGGCTGCCGACATCGCGATCGACGACCTGGTCCACCAGCGTGGTGAACTTCCCGCCGAGGTCGCGATCCTCGAGGAGGAGCTGGAAGGAATGAAGACCAAGTCCGAGCGCATCGGCCAGATGATCGAAGGCTACGGCCAGACCATCGATGCGGCGAACAAGCAGATTGTCGAGCTGGATGCCGAGATCGAAAAATACCGCGCCCAGCTGGAGAACATCTCCAACAGCCGCGAGTTCGACTCCATCAACAAGGAACTGGAGAACCAGGGCCTGCTGCGCGCCATTGCCGAGAAGAATATCCGCGAAGCCCGCGAGGCCATCGAGGACCGCAAGATGGACCGCGAGCGTCTCGCCGACCGCATCCTGATCCGCGAGGAGGACCTCAAGGCCAAGAAGGAGGAACTGGCCTCCATCGTCGAGTCCACCGCCAAGGAGGAGAAGGCCCTGCAGGCCAAGCGTGACGCCTGCGCCGCCAAGATCGACGAGCGCACGCTGAGCGCCTATGAGCGTATCCGCGGCAATGCCCACAACCACCTGGCCGTGGTGACCCTCTTCCCGAAGAACGAGGACGGCACTTACGGCGATGCATGCGGCGGCTGCTTCCATACCATCACCCCGCAGCGTATCATCGACATCGCTTCCGGCAGGAAGCTTGTGATCTGCGAGCACTGCGGACGCATCATCGTCAATCCTGACATCTAGGCAGGATGCCCGCGCAGCGATCCGGCAACTCCCGCAAGAAGGACCAGGCGGTCAATCTTGAGACCCTCGGACTGGAGATCGGCAACAAGCCGCCCCAGGCCCCGGATGTCGAGGAGGCCGTCCTGGGTGCCATGTTGCTGGAGCCCGCGTGCGTGGACCTTGCGATGGAGGAGCTGACGCCCTCCTGTTTCTACGACCCCAAGCACCGGATGATCTTCGAGGCGATGTCCCGCCTGGTGACGGACCACACCTCGGTGGATATCATCACGGTAAGCAGCGAGCTCAAGGCCCGGGGCGACCTGGAGGCCGTGGGCGGGACCGTCGTGCTCGCGAACCTCTCCGAGAAGGTGGGGTCCGCGGCGCATATAGAATACTACATCAAGATCCTCAAGCAGAAGACGATCCAGCGCGACCTGATCACGGCTTCCTACGACATCCTGCGGGATTCGTTCGATGACTCGATCAAGGTGGACGATCTGATCGACAAGGCGCAGAGCAAGGTCTACGATGCCATCCAGAGCAATGTCCGCCGCGAGGTGCAGGACATCGGCAGCCTGATCAACATCGCGATGAACGATATCCAGGAGATGCAGGGCAGCACCGGGCTCAACGGTGTGCCGTCCGGCTTCATGAGCATCGACCGCATCACGATGGGCTGGCAGAAGTCCGACCTGATCATCCTCGCCGCCCGCCCTTCCGTGGGCAAGACGGCCTTCTCGCTGAATCTCGCCCGCAATGCCGCGGTGGACCACCACATGGCCGTGGCGTTCTTCTCCCTGGAGATGTCCGCCATCCAGCTGGTCAAGCGTCTGATCACGTCCGAATCGGGCCTGCCCGCCGACAAGATCAAGGGCGGCGCGCGGCTCGAGGACTTCGAGTGGGAACAGCTCGAGTACAAGCTCAAGGCCCTTTCCAAGGCGCCGCTCTACATCGACGACACGCCGGGCCTTCCGCTGATGGAGTTCCGCACCAAGGCCAAGAACCTGGTCAAGAACAAGGGCGTGCGCCTCATCTTCGTGGATTACCTGCAACTGATGCAGGGACCCGCGGAGCTGAAGGGCATGCGCGAGCAGGAGGTGGCGGCCATTTCCCGCACCCTCAAGGCGACGGCCAAGGAGCTGGACGTGCCGATCATCGCCCTCTCCCAGTTGTCTCGCCAGGCGGTGACGCGCCAGGGCGGAGGCGGCAAGCCGCAGCTGTCCGACCTGCGCGAATCCGGCTCCATCGAGCAGGACGCCGATATGGTGCTGTTCATCCACCGGCCGGATTTCGTGGGCCTGAGCGAGAACCCCGAGGACAAGGAAAAGACGCAGATCATCATCGCCAAGCACCGCAACGGCGAGACCTGCGATATCGATATGCTCTTCAAGAGCGAACAGATCAAGTTTGTCGAACTGGATGACGCGCTGGATGTGCGCGCCGGCTCGATGGAGTTTGACTCTGCCATGAATACAATGACAAACAATGAGTTCGTCTAACGAAATCAGCCACCGCGGCCGGATTGTTTCCATCACGCCCGAGGTCACGACCGTGCGGATCGTGTCCGAGTCGGCGTGTGCCGCCTGCCACGCCAAGGGCCTGTGCAGCCTGGGCGACAGTACCGTCAAGGAGGTGGAACTCCCGACCCGTGGCTGGGACAGCTGGCAGGTCGGGGACGAGGTGTCCGTCGTCCTGCGGGCCTCCATGGGCCATAAGGCCGTCTGGCTGGCCTATGTCATCCCCCTGGTGCTGATGGTGGCCGCCCTGCTCGGCACGCTTGCCGCCGGCGCCTCCGAACTGCTGGCCGGCGCGCTGGCAATCGGGGCCGTCGCGCTGTATTACGGCGTGATCTGGCTGCTGCGCGACCGCTTGAAAAACGAATATATTTTTAACATTAAAGCATAATGACACAAACAATTATCTGGACCGTTGCGATCCTGTCCGTCCTGGGCTTGCTGCTCGCGCTCATCCTCTTCTGGGTGGCGCGCAAGTTCAAGGTGGAGGAGGATCCGCGGATCGACGAGGTGGAGAAGGTGATGCCGGGCGCCAACTGCGGCGGCTGCGGTTTCGCCGGATGCCGCGCGTTCGCCGATGCGGCGGTCAAAGCTCCCAATCTGGACAACCAGTACTGTCCCGTGGGCGGCGATGAGGTGATGCAGAAAGTGGCCTCGATTCTCGGGTTCACCGTGGCTGCGAAAGCCCCGCAGGTCGCCGTCGTCCGTTGCAACGGGTCGTGCGCCAATCGTCCCCGCGTCAACGAGTATGACGGTGTCCGGTCCTGCCGGGTCAAGGCTGCGCTCTACAGCGGCGACACCGGCTGCTCCTACGGCTGCCTGGGCTGTGGCGACTGCGCCGCCGCCTGCCAGTTCGGTGCCCTGTCGATGGACCCGCAGACGGGTCTTCCTGTCGTCGACGAGCAGAAGTGTACGGCTTGCGGCGCCTGCGTCAAGGCGTGCCCCAAGCATATCATTGAATTGCGCAACAAGGGCCCGCGCGGGATGCGTGAGTTCGTGTCCTGCGTCAACAAGGACAAGGGCCCCGTGGCCAGGAAGGCCTGCGCTGCCGCCTGTATCGGCTGCGCCCTGTGCCAGAAGACCTGCCAGCATGGCGCGATTACGGTCACGGACAATGTGGCTTATATCGATTTCACGAAGTGCAAGCTCTGCCGCGAGTGCGAGGCGGTCTGCCCGACCGGTGCCATTCACGGCGTGAATTTCCCCAAGGAGCTCGACAAGGAAGCCGTCAAGAAGCGCATCGCCGACCGCAAGGCCAAGGCCGCGGAAGCTGCCAAGGCCGCCGAGGCTCCGGGCCTGGCCCGGAATGACGCTCCCAAACAGGCCGCAGCCGCTCCGGCCGCTGAGCCGGAAACCAAGAAAAAGGAGGTAGCCAATGGGTAAGATAACATTTTCGATGGGCGGTGTCCACCCCCACGACAGCAAATTTGCGCGCGAACGCGCCATTGAGGAGCTTCCGCTCCCGCAGACGGTTTATGTCTCGATGGCCCAGCACCTGGGCGCTCCGGCCAAGCCGGTCGTCGCCGTCGGCGACAGCGTCAAAGTCGGCCAGGTGATCGCCGAACCCGGCGGGTTCATCTCCGCCTTCGTCCATTCCCCGGCCTCCGGTACGGTCAAGGGCATTGCGCCCCGCAAGGACCTTGCCGGCAATCCCGTGATGCACATCGAGATCGCGGTGGAGGGAGACGAGTGGGATCCCGCGATCGACCGCACGCCGGACCTGGTGACCGCCATCCCCGAGGACAAGGCCGCCATTCTGGACCGGATCAAGGCCTGCGGCGTCGTGGGCCTGGGCGGTGCCACCTTCCCCGCGCACGTCAAGCTCAACCCGGCTCCCGGCAAGGTGGCCGAGTGCCTGATCCTGAACGGAGCCGAGTGCGAGCCGTTCCTGACGAGCGACTACCGCATCATGATCGAGCGTCCGAAAGAGATCGTCGTCGGCGCCGCCATCATGCAGAAGGTGCTCGGCGGCTGCAAGTGTGTGATCGGCATCGAGGAAAACAAGCCCGAGGCCATTGCCGCGATGAGCGCGGCCGTGTCTGAACTCGGCTACGCCGGCATGACCGTCCAGCCGCTCAAGAAGCGTTACCCGCAGGGCGGTGAAAAACAGTTGATCGATGCCGTGATGCGACGCCAGGTCAAGTCCGGCGGCCTGCCGATCGATGTCGGCGCCGTGGTGCAGAATGTCGGTACTTCCCTGGCCGTCTATGAGGCCGTCCAGAAGAACAAGCCGCTCATCACCAACGTGCTCACCATCACGGGCAACGAAATGCCCGCCGACCGCCAGCACAACTACCTGTTCCGCATCGGCGTCCCGCTTTCCTACATTGCGGAGTATGCCGGAGGCGTCCCCGACAACGCGGCCAAACTGGTCAGCGGCGGTCCGATGATGGGCAAGGCGATCGCCAACCTGGACGCCGCCACGGTCAAGGGATCCTCTTCCATCCTCTATCTGACCGACGCCTTCACGCGCCGCAAGGCGGAGAGCAGCTGCATCCGCTGCGGCAAGTGCGCCGACGCCTGCCCGATGGGCCTGGAGCCGTTCCTGTTGAACCGCCTCTACAAGGCCGCCGATCTCGATGCGCTCGAGCAGAATGCGGCCCAGGATTGTATCGAATGTGGCTGCTGCCTGTACAGCTGCCCGGCCTATATCCCCCTGCTGGACAATATCCGCCAGGCGAAGGGCCAGGTCATGGGTGTCATCCGTGCCCGCGCCGCAGCCGCCAAGGCTGCAGCCGAGGCCGCCAAAAAGTAATAGACTATGGACAAGAAGTATATCGTATCTCCTTCTCCGCACATCCACGCGGACATCTCCACGACCTCCATCATGCGGGATGTCATCATCGCGCTGTGCCCGGCGCTCCTGGTTTCCGTGCTGGCCTACGGCTGGGCGGAGCTGCTCGTCATCCTGGTCAGCGTGGCCTCCTGCGTGCTGCTCGAATGGGCCGTCACCCGCTGGATGCTGAAGAAGCCCTCCACCGTCGGTGACCTGTCGGCCGTCGTGACCGGCCTGCTGCTGGCGATGAACCTGCCGTCCTCGATTCCCCTGTGGATCGTGTTTATCGGAGCCGTGGTCGCCATCTGCGTGGCGAAGCTGCCTTTCGGCGGCATCGGCCAGAATGTCTTCAACCCGGCCATCACCGGCCGCGTGTTCCTGCTGGTGTCCTTCCCGGCCCAGATGACGGACTGGACCCCGACGTCCGGCTTCATCAAACTGACGGACGCCGTGTCCGGCGCCACGCCGCTGAGCGTGCTCAAGGAGCAGCTCAAGTCCGGCCACAGCATTCCGGATTACCTGCAGGCCACCGGCCAGACCTTCGAGAGCCTGATGCAGGATATCGGCGGATCGGCCGGCGAGATCTCCGCCATCGCCCTGCTGCTCGGCTTCGTGTACCTGCTGATCCGCCGCGTCGTCAAGCCGTGGATCCCGCTTGCCGTGCTGGGCACGATGGCCCTCGTCGCGGCCATCTTCCACGGGATCAACCCCGACCAGTATACCGGGCCGCTCTTCAACCTGGTGACCGGCGGTGCGATGCTCGGCGCCCTGTTCATGGCCACGGACTACGTGACTTCTCCGATGAGCACCTGGGGCGGGGTCATCTACGGTGTCGGCATCGGCCTCATCGCGATGATGATCCGCTACTTCGGCTCCTATCCGGAGGGCATGTCGTTTGCGATTCTGCTGATGAACTGCGCCGTGCCGCTCATCAATATGTGGTTCCACCAGAAAAAATACGGGAGGGCATAATATGGCTGCTGAATCTACACTCAAGAATATGGCGCTCTGCCTGACGGCCGTGTGCCTGATCTGCTCGGCCGTGGTCGGCGTCGCGTACGCCGTGACCAAGGAGCCGATCGACGAGGCCGCCCAGGCCAAGACGACGGCCTCCATCGCTGCCGTGCTGCCGGAATTCACCGGCACGCCGGAGCAGGGGAGCATCAACGTGAACGGGACGGACTATACCTACTACAAGGCCGACGGCGCCGGCTGTGCCATCATCTCCACGACCTCGGGTTTCGGCGGCGCCCTCACCCTGATGGTCGGTATCGACGGTGAAGGCAAGGTCCACAATACCACGGTCCTCTCGCACAGCGAGACGCCTGGTCTGGGAGCCAAGTGCACGACCGACGAGCATTTCATCTCGCAGTTCCGGGGCTTCGACCCGGCTGTGAAGTCCCTCACTGTCAAGAAGGACGGCGGCGACCTGGATGCCATCACGGCTTCTACGATCACCTCCCGTGCCTATGCCCTGGCGGTTTCCAACGCCGTGGCCGTGTTTAACCAGTTAAAGGAGCAGGACAATGAGTAAATGGCATTTCGTGACTGACGGGTTCGTCAAGAACAACCCTACCTTCGTGCTGGTGCTCGGCATGTGCCCGACCCTCGCCACGACCACCTCCGCCATGAATGGCCTGGAGATGGGCCTCGCGACGATGTTCGTGCTGATCCTGAGCAACATCGTGATTTCGCTGATTGCGCCGATGGTCCCGGACAAGGTCCGTATCCCGGTCTATATCACCGTGATCGCGACCTTCGTGACCGTGCTCCAGCTGCTGATGCAGGCCTTCACGCCTGCGGTGTATGAGACGCTCGGCCTGTTCATCCCGCTGATCGTCGTGAACTGTATCGTCCTCGGCCGTGCCGAGGGTTTCGCCAACAAGCACAATGCCGGCGAGTCCGCCCTTGACGGACTGGGCGTCGGCTTGGGTTTCACCGCTTCGCTGACGGTCATCGGCATCGTGCGCGAGATCCTCGGCAGCGGTGCCGTCTTCGGCTGGAAATTCATCTCCGGCGACGGCATCCTCGCTTTCGTGATGGCACCGGGCGCCTTCCTGGTGCTGGGCTTCCTGATGGTTCTGTTCAACAAGTATCTCGCTAAAAAATAAATTGCGCTATGGAGTATTTTCTGATCATTGTCTCGGCGATTTTCGTCAATAACATCCTGCTGGCGCAGTTCCTCGGCATCTGCCCGTTCCTGGGCGTGTCGAACAAGCTTTCCACGGCGACCGGCATGTCCGGGGCGGTATGCTTCGTGATCACGCTCGCCACCGTGGTGACCTACCTGCTGAACCAGTACCTCCTGGTGCCTTTCGGGCTGGAGTTCCTGCAGACCATCTCCTTCATCCTGGTGATCGCCGCCCTCGTGCAGATGGTGGAGATCGTGTTGAAGAAGATCAGTCCCTCGCTCTACCAGGCCCTCGGCATCTTCCTCCCGCTGATCACCACCAACTGCGCCGTGCTCGGCGTGGCCATCACCGTGGTGACCAAGGACTTCGCCCTGGGCGGAGCCGCTCCGCACATGCTCAATCTCGGCCAGGCGACGGTCTATGCCTTCGCCACTTCGCTCGGCTACGGCCTGGCGATGTGCTTGTTCGCCGGCCTGCGCGAGCACCTGGCGGGCAATGATGTGCCCAAGGCGTTCAAGGGGCTTCCGATCGCGCTCATCACCGTGGGCATCATGGCGATGGCGTTCCTCGGCTTCTCCGGAATCGTTTAACCATTCAAAACTTGATCACAATGAAGAAATTAATCGCTGTTCTTGCCGGCGCGCTCGCTTTCGCCGCCGTCGCATCCGCCCAGCCGCGTGCCATCGGTATCCGTGCCGGTTATGGCGGAGAACTGTCCTATCAGCATGCATTGGGCACCAATTTCATTGAGGCCGACCTCGGCTTCTTCGTCGGAAACGGTCTGCACCTCAACGCGACGTACGACTTTGTCTTCGCCGCAGCCAACATTTTCGATTTCTATATTGGTCCGGGTTTCCAGATCGGCGCATACAATGCCAAGACGGACACCGGCTCGGCCATGCGTTTCAACATCGGCCTGGTGGCACAGTTGGGCGTCGAGGCCCAGATCCCGTCCGTCCCGATCAATATTTCCCTGGACTGGAGGCCGACCATCGTCTCCATCGGCGGGCCTTACTGGGCGGGCGTCGCCCTCGGTATCCGCTATCGCTTCTAAAGAAACCATGTATAAGATCCTGTCCAAAGAGATGCTGACTCCGGCGATCTGCCGGATGGAAGTAGAGGCCCCGCGGCTGGCCGCAGCGGCGCAGCCGGGCCAGTTCCTGATCGTCCGCGCAGACGAGAAGGGCGAGCGGATCCCGTTGACCATCAGTGATTTTGATGCGAAGCGGGGCACGGTCACAATCGTTACCCAGAAGATCGGCGCCTCGACCGCCGACATCATTGCGTATGAGAGCGGCGAATGCTTTGCCGACGTGGTCGGCCCGTTGGGCCTGCCCTCTGAGTTCGTGACGATGAGTCCGGACCAGCTCTCGCAGCAGCGCTACATCCTGATCGCCGGCGGATTGGGAACGGCTCCGGTCTATCCCCAGGCCAAGTGGCTCAAGGAGCACGGCGTGCCCGTGGATGTGATCATCGGCGCCAAGACCCGGGACCTGCTGATCTATGTGGACGAGATGCGTGCGGTGTGTGACAACCTCTTTGTCTGCACGGATGACGGATCCTTCGGCTTCAAGGGCATGGGTACGAATATGCTGGAGAAGGTCGTCGCCGACGGCCACCGCTATACTCAGGCCGTGATCATCGGTCCGATGATCATGATGAAGTTCACGACGCTGACCTGCAGGAAGCTGGGCATTCCCGCGACCGTTTCGCTCAACACCCTGATGGTGGACGGGACCGGAATGTGCGGCGCCTGCCGCGTGAGCGTGGGCGGCAAGACGCGTTTCGCCTGCGTCGAGGGCCCCGAGTTCGACGGATACGAGGTTGATTTCGACGAGGCGATGCGCCGCCAGGGACAGTACAAGGCCGAGGAGGCCGAGACCAACGAAAAACATGTCTGTAAAATAGGGAGGGGCAAATAATATGGCAAACAGGATTCCCCGCGTGCCGGTGCGCGAACAGGACCCCAGGGTCCGCGCGACCAATTTCGACGAAGTGTGCTACGGCTACAACAAGGAGGAGGCGCTGCTTGAGGCGTCCCGCTGCCTGAACTGCCGCAATCCCCGCTGTATGGCGGCCTGTCCGGTCGGCCTGCAGATTCCGCGTTTCATCGCGGAACTGGCTCAGGGCAATATCGCCGGTGCGGCTGCCGTGATTGCGGAAGATTCTTCCCTGCCTGCCGTGTGCGGGCGCGTGTGTCCGCAGGAGACGCAGTGCGAGGGCAGCTGTGTCCTGGGCGTCAAGGGCGAGCCGGTCGCGATCGGCAAGCTCGAGCGCTTTGTCGCCGACTACAGCCGCGAATTGGCTGATGCCGGGCCGTCTGCGCACATTGCTGACGTTGCTGCGAGCGGGCCGGATCGCGATAGCGATTATCCGGCCATCCCCCTTGAGGGGGTGCAGGGGGTGAAGGCGCCTTCGCGAAGCGCGAAGCGCGTAGCGGTCATTGGTTCAGGGCCGGCGGGCCTCGCGTGTGCGAGCGACCTGGCGAAGTGGGGCTACGACGTGACGATCTTCGAGGCGCTCCACAAGGCGGGCGGCGTGCTGGAATACGGCATTCCGGAGTTCCGTCTCCCCAAGGACAAGGTGCTCCGGCACGAGATTGACGACGTGCGTGCGCTCGGCGTCAGGATCGAGACCAACGTCATCGTGGGCCGTACGATCACGATCGACTCCCTGATGGACAAGGAGGGCTTCGAGGCCGTCTTTATCGGCACCGGTGCCGGCCTGCCCAAGTTCATGAATATTCCCGGAGAGAACCTCTGCGGCGTTTTCTCCGCCAATGAGTTCCTGACCCGCAACAACCTGATGAAGGCGTGGCGTGAGGATTACCTGACCCCGATCCACGCCGGGAAGAAGGTCTGCGTGGTGGGGGGCGGCAACGTGGCGATGGATGCTGCGCGAACGGCCCTGCGCCTGGGCGCCGAAGTCCATATCGTTTATCGCCGTACCGAGGCCGAACTTCCCGCCCGCCGCGAGGAGGTGCACCACGCGATGGAGGAGGGGATCATCTTCGATATGCTGACCAATCCGGTGGAGGTGCTGGGAGACGAGAAGGGCTGGGTCCGTGCGCTCAAGTGCATCCGGATGGAGCTCGGCGAGCCGGACGAAAGCGGCCGCCGCAGCCCGGTGCCCATTGCCGGCTCTGAATTCGAGATCCCGACGGAGACCGTCATCATGGCCCTGGGTACATCGCCCAATCCGTTGATTTCCAAGACGACAGAAGGCCTGGAGACCACCCGTCGCGGCTGTCTGGTCGCCGACGAGTCCGGCGCGACCACGCGCCCGGGCGTATTCGCCGGAGGAGATGCCGTCACGGGCGCTGCCACCGTCATCCTCGCGATGGGGGCCGGACGCACCGCCGCCAGGGCGATTGATGCCTACCTCAAGCAGAAATAACACGATTCCGGGGCCTGAAGGGGCCCCGGCTTTGATAACCACATAATGAAACTTCAAGATGTTTTGGCTCCTGTCGGGACCTGGAAGTTCTGGAAGGAGTTGTTGATCATGACGGTCGGCATGTTCATCGCCGCCGCCGCCGTTTACTATTTCCTTGTGCCCAGCAAGATTGTCGTGGGCAGCATCTCCGGTCTGTCCATCGTGATCAGCGCGATGTTCACGCAGGCGGGCATGGCCGTCAAGGTGTCCACCGTGGTGTTGGTGATCAATGCCATCCTGCTGGTGCTGGCCTATTTCCTCATCGGCAAGGAGTTTGGTCTCAAGACCTGCTACACCGCCCTGATCCTGGGTCCGATGATGGATGTCTGGGAGAAGATCTGCCCCTATGAGAACCTGCTGGAGCCCGGCGAGACGTCGGTGATGGGCGACCTGTGGTTCGACCTGGTCTGCTTCGTGCTTGTCCTGAGCATGTCCCAGGCCATCATGTTCCGGATCAACGCTTCTACCGGCGGCCTGGATATCCTCGCCAAGATCGTCAACAAGTACCTGCATTTCGATATCGGCCTTTCGGTGACGATTGCCGGCGTGGTCATCTGCTGCACGGCCTTCTTCGTGAATCCGTTCCGCCTGGTGATCATCGGCCTGATCGGTACCTGGATCAACGGCTTGATCGTGGACTACTTCATGGCGTCGCTGAGCCGCCGCAAGCGCGTCTGCATCATTTCTGACGACCACGAACGCATCCGGGACTATATCGTCAACAAGATCGTCCGGGGCTGCTCCCTCTACGAAGTGACGGGCGGCTATAAGGGCGAGAAACGGATGGAGATCCAGAGCCTGCTGACCAAGGACGAATTCGCCGACCTGATGAATTTCATCCGGGAGAATGAAATCCCGGCTTTCATCACCGCCGGCAACGTCAGCGAGGTCTATGGCCTCTGGTCCGAACACAAGAGGCACCGGCTCCAGGTATAGGCCGGGCCTGACCTGACCCGGAATCTCCAAAAAGTAACGTAAATATCTGAAAATAAAGCAGCTGAGAAGCTAACTGCGCGGGACATTTTAACGTCCGTTATTTTGTCCCAAAGATAGATATTTTTTTGAAAACCGCAAAACCTGTCCTGAATTATTTCCAGGGCAGGTTTTTGATTTTTGTACCCGGCCTCCGGGACCGGACAAAAAAACGGACGTTAAAATGTCCGGTCCTGCAGGCAGGGACCCCAAAAAAACAGACAGCAAGGTGAACA
>JAFTGA010000031.1 GCA_017458145.1 Bacteroidales bacterium
GATAAAATGGCAGCATCATAGCTCCGCACATAATAATGACGATGCCCAGACCGCCCCATCCTTCACCCAGAAGGAAGCAGGCGGCTCCTGCCGCAAAGATTGCCGTAAGGACGGCAATATCCTGCGGCAGGAATGTTTGTCTGACCTGCTTCTCCATCACGCAATCTTTCTGATAAGGGACTCCGCCCTTTTACCGCGAAGTTCCACGATTTCTGTCGCCGGAACATAGGTATAGTTGGAGAAATCGAACAGTTGGGCGTAAGCTACGGAAGCTGCTGCGTTGTGATACACCTCGAGGAGGATGACACCGCCATTTACAGAAGTGTTCACCTCCGGCTCCACCTCTTTTCCGTCCAGAAATTCCTTCAAAGAATCACGGCACGAGTGAGAAATGTCCAGCGCCGATTTGCGAAGAACAGTATCATCTCCCTCACGTTTGTAAGCTGCTTTAAAGAAGATCAGCATCAGGAGTCCGCAGACCCCGACGAAAATGCCCAGTCCGGCATTTACGAAAAACAGGCCGGCACCTGCAGCCACCATGATTGTAGATATTATAAGGTCCTTCATTGTATGGACCTTCTTGAATTTGATTTCCATATGATTGTCAAAGTTTATAGAAAAGATAAACATAGTATGCGGCGAAAAGTGCCAGCATAACACATCCCTCCCAGCGATCAATCCGAAGCCTTCGGCCGGTATATGCCCACAAAAGCAACAGGAGGGCGCTAAGAAGAAGTACAGAAGCATCCACCAAAGTCACGGACGCGAAAGAAAGCGGTGTAACCAAGGCCGACGCCCCAAGAATCAAAAGGATATTGAACACGTTCGACCCCAGGATATTCCCCAGAGCGAGCTGGTCCCGTCCCTTGAGCGCAGCCACTAGGCTGGTCGCCAGTTCAGGAAGCGACGTTCCTCCTGCCAGGACAGTCACGGCAATGAACTTATCGCTTACTCCTATCTGTCTGGCGAGGTTCGTTGCAGACCGGACGAACAACTCTCCTCCGCCCACAAGGCCCGCAAGACCGACAATCGTCAGAATAATCGCCACGCTGAGCCTCCTGGCCGCCTTCCCATTATCCTGAAATGAATCGGGATCGGAAAAGCGGAAGGACCAGAATATGTATGCAGCAAAAACGGCAAGGAATATGATTCCTTCCCATCGTGCCAGAGAGTCTGCCACGCCTATACCGAACAAGGACCGGCTCATACCGAATACCAGCAGAAGAAACGTCACAAAAAGTGTCAGCGGAATGTCCCGTCTTCGGTTGGCATCAGTCATCGCCACGGGTACAATGAGCGACGTAAGCCCAAGAATAAACAAGGTGTTGAACATGTTGGAGCCCATCACATTGCCGACGGCTATATCGGCATTGCCCTGGAAAGCCCCGGTCAAACTCACGACCAGCTCAGGACAGGATGTCCCGAAGCCTACGATCGTAAACCCTATCACAAATTCACTTACACCGGCCTTCCGGGCAATCCCGGAGGCACCGTCCACAAGCCAGTCTGCGCCCAAGACAATCAGTCCCAGACCGACCAGCAGCAATACAATTGTCATTACTGATGTTCTGAAAGATAATTGATGAAATAAACGATAGGAAGAGACTCCCTGCTGCTAAATCTGCAGCCTGCAGATCGAATACAAATACCTTTCAATAGTACGAGTCCCCGACAATGCGATGAAAGAAGGTGTCAGGGACGGATGAAGATTATTATTGTCGATGACCTTTCCGGATTTGACAACTCGGAAAGTCGATTTAGTCTGAGGCGAAGGCCGGCGTCCGGTATTCGTAGTCCGGACAGAAACGGAGTTGGTGCTGTTGTTTCCTGTAAAAGAATACCCCTGGGCGGCAGTGATGCAGATGTCCCGGTTAATGGTATGGTTAACAGCATTCTCGGATGACGAACGCTCGGAAACAGAATACCGGCTTTCGGCAGATGAGACCTCGCTCACGTTGTCCGGCTTGCCCCCGGAAAACAGGGACAACAGCAGAGACAATATCAGAACGAAACACTTCATCATCGCAAAAATACACATTTTCACGCAGCTGAGCAAGAGAAATCAGCATAGAAATAGAAGCGGCACTTGCCCTTCCGGGACGGATAAACCGCTCGGGAGACGTAGTGCCGGAGCGACCGTCGGTGCCCCGAATCCGCGTACATAATCCCATCGGGATTGTGTAACAAGTCGCCGCGAGCGACGCTTGTTTCCGCTTCGCACACAATCCGGATTATGAAGGCTTACATGCCAATCCTTAAAAGCCACCTTCTCCACATAAAACTGATCTCCGTCCAGGCCTACCATCTCTCTTTTCAGGAGTTTGCCTTCCCGCATGATCCTATGTGGCGTCTTTCTTTTTTGCCGATAATGACAGTAACTGCCACGGCAATTGCGGACGTGACTCCTATGATGATAGCAGTTTGCATGTCCAAAGATACTGCTTTTCCATGAAATGAGAAGCAGGAAAGGCTGGTGGAAGTCCGTCAAAATGATTATTTTTGTGATATTATTACAGATTCATGGAAGAAATGACTTTCCGGCCGATGCGCCGGTTTAAGCAGCAGCTCCCGGAAGAGGAGTGCACGGCGATACTTAACACCGCTTATCGCGGTTTCCTGTCCGTCATTGGCGACGGCGGGTACCCCTACACGGTTCCCATTAATTACGTGTACGCTGACGGTGTGCTCTATTTCCACTGCGCGGCGGAAGGGCACAAGCTGGATGCACTGCGTGCCTGCGACAAGGCTTGCTTTACGGTCATCGACACGCCCGAAAAGGAGCCCGGCGACTGGTGGTACCATGTGCGGAGCGTCATCTGCTTCGGGCGTGTAAGCCTCGTCGAGGATGCCGAGGAGAAGGACAGGCGGCTGCGGCAACTCGGAGGAAAGTATTTCCCGGAGGGGTATGACATGGAAGCGGACATGCAGCGGAACGCCGCCCGTGCCGTAGTGCTGGCCTTCCAGATTGAACATTGCACGGGAAAACGAGTGCGGGAAAAATAGGGTATATCTTTTCACTATGAGGTTCAAGCATACCAACAGGCCGGTTTCTCCGCCTGGTGGGCCGTTCTCCTTCATCGGTATCGCCGGGGCCGTCCTTGGCCTCAAGAACCCGGACGTGGCAGACGCAACCCTTTCCTGGCTTCCCATTTGTCGATGTCGTAAAAGAGGAAGATGGTAACTTCGAATTAGTTATTGAACTTCCATGTGTTTTTCATCTCTTATCTTTTTTATTACCTTGCAAGGATTTCCCACCGCCACGCAACCTGCCGGAATATCCTTGGTAACAATACTGCCGGCACCGATGACTGCATTGTCGCCAATCGTCACACCGGGCAGCACATGCACGCCTGCTCCAAACCAGACATTGTCCCCCACCGTGATGGGTTTGGTGAAAACCAGCCATTGTTTGCGCAGAACGGGGTCCGTGGGATGGCCGGCCGTGTGAAAATAACACCCGGGGCCGATCAGAACGTTATCTCCGAACCGGACCTTGGCCCCGTCCAGGATGGTAAGTCCGTGATTGGCCAGACATCCCTTCCCCATTTCGATATTATAGCCATAGTCACACCAGAAAGGCGGATAAATGACACTGCCCTCCCCAATCTTTCCCAATAGCCTCAGAAGAACTTCGCGCTGGGCGCCGAAGTCCATCGGAGGAAGCTGGTTGTACTCGTAACAAAGATTCTTGGCCTTGACTACCTCATTCAGGAAGTCGGAATCGGCCCCGGCATAATAGAGTTCGCCGTTGTCTCTTTTTTCTTTTTCAGTCATTATTGTCCTTTTTCTGTGCGTCGGGGTCGCAGGGCTAGTCAGTAAGAATCTCTTGAGAGGTAAGGATACGGAGCCCGGTGGTTCCGCCTTTCGCGAGCCGGATCATAGATGCCGCGACCGCTTCCGTAGGCATCGGTTTCCAGGAACGCAAGAGGCCGATGGCGTTGAGCCCCTTCAGAATAACCACGCCGGCTTTCTCCCCAAAGCGGTCACTCCCCTTCCGGATCAAAGACGACGGACGGAGGATGAAGCAACCCGGGAAACCGAGTTTGACCACGTCATCGTCCAGCTGGCCTTTCATCCTGGAATAGAAGATTTTAGACCGGGAATCGGCTCCGACGGAAGATACCAGGACAAGTTTTTCTACACCATTGGCCCGAGCCTGTCTGGCGGCCTCAAACTGGTAGGTATAATCCACCTTCCACTGCGCATCCTGGCTACCGGCGGCCTTGATGGTGGTACCCAGGCAGGAGAAGAGGACATCGCCCGTCATAAGTTGGGCCCATGCCTGAGGATGGTCAAAATCGACCCTGTGTGGAACCAGTTTGGCCGATGTTATCTTAATCTCGCGCCGGACGAATACATCCACCCGCTCAAATGTGTCATCTGCGAGAAGTTGTTGGACAAGGTCTTGGCCGACTGCGCCCGTGGCGCCAATAACAAGAGCTTTCATCGTTATGTAGAGTTTACTTTTTCGTACTACAGGGCGTGGGCTTGCCGGTACCGTGCCTACCTGATGAAATGCATGGGAGTCCACGGCTCGTCACCGCGTCCGGGTGCGGGCTTGCCACCAGTCGCCTTCAGCAACCAGGCCATATTGTGCGCCAAGGCCCGCATGGTCTGCAGACCTTCCTGATCAAGTGCGGCCTGCCCCGGCTCGCGTCCATAGACAATGTTCCAATACTGAGAACCGAGAACGGGCATATTCATCATTTGGAACGGGAGGTTGAGCGTCTCAAAAGCCGCTGTGGCGCCGCCTCTCCGGCAAACAGCTACCGCTGCAGCAGGTTTTCCGGCGATATTCCCGCCGTTGGAATAGAATGACCGCTGAATGATGGACAAAAGGGCCCCGTTGGGCTGGCCGTAATAGACCGGAGACCCCACGATCAACGCATCTGAATCGGCATATTTGGCACTGATTTCATTGCAGATATCGTCATTGAAAACACATGCGCCCGGCTTTTTGGCGCACTGGTTGCAGGCAACGCATCCCCTGACGGGTTTATTGCCAATCCAGACGGTTTCACTGTCAATGCCCTCTTCCCGGAGTATCTTTGCAATCTCTCCAAGTGCAATGGATGTATTGCCCTTCTGACGAGGACTTCCGTTGATAATAAGTACTTTCATATTATGCCGACAGTTTGTTCATATTATCCGATTTATAAAACAAATAAGAAGATACTACTCCCCTTCCGCCATCTTTCGGCCGGCGTCGAACGCTTTCTGCAAATCCTCCTCCCAATGCTCCTCACGCCATTGGCGCTTGGCCGGTTCGGAGAACGCCCCCAGCTCGAAACGGTCGTAACTCTTGACCTGATAAGTGTTGTAGGCAATAATGTATTCCGGGATACCCAGGGTCACCTTCAGACAATGCTCCATGGAGCCGTAACCGTTGTCGTTGTTCCGCTCCGGCAGACCGTTCATGGTCTCGATGAGCACAACAGGCATCCGCTTGGGTGCCGTCATGCTGTAGTCATTGTAGGAAAGCCAGGGGAAGCAGAGACGCTCCAGGAAGGTGCGCATCTGACCGGTGACATCACCAAAGTAGATGGGCGAACCCAGTACCAGCCCGTCGGCCTCGGCGATCTCCTCCAGGATGGGCGTTAGCGGGTCCTTGAACTTGCAGACGTTCGACGCCTTGCCCTTAACCTTGCAGGCCATGCAGGACATGCATCCTCTATAGTCCAGGTCATAAAGACGGTAAGTTTTTACTTCGATGCCGGCATCCACCGACTTTGCTCCCTCGGCGAATTTTTGGAGCATTTGGGCCGTATTCATATTACGACGCGGGCCGCCGTCGATAATTACAATCTTCTTCATATCTTGAATCTCGAATGCAAATTTACAAAAAAACATCATAGAAAGGTACGGGTTATCTGCTCCCGGTACTTCCGGAACTGTTTTTCGTCGTGGCTTTCCAATGGGTGATTTGCTGAACTTCTGATCCTTGAAATAGGTACAGAAAAGGCAGTGGTTGTGGGAGCAGCTCCGGGTAATCTGGTTCAGTGGCCAGGTGGGCCAGTATGGATTGCGGTAAACGGGGTCTGTAAAATGCATGGTTCTTATATTTTGGCCCGGCAAAGGTAACGGAAGAAATGCGAACCGCCATCGTTACCTACCAAAAGGTAAGTGAACTATCCAATCATGATGCTGCGATGCTCCTGCCCCCATTCGGTCATCTTGTAGATGATGGCATAGAGGCGCTTCCCGTTCTTTCTCCCACTCATGCGGAAGTTCATTCCCCTCGGGTTCAAATACGGCCTTCTTGAACGCTTCGGGCCGATGTGCGACTTCTGCTTCGTGAAGCACCGCAAGGGTGAAGTCTGGGAAAGGACAAAATCTATTTGATTGGAACACTTTCGGAAAATTGATAAGACAAGTTGGAATGACGATAACGTGAGAACAAATCACTTCCATTACCTTTGCATCCGAAAACATAAGGATACAATTGAAATGGAAGGATTTATCGTTGATCCCCGCAAAAGCGGACCGGAAGAATTCGAGCGCGGTATGCGCGATGTGAAACTGGTATTTGCCATCAACCACACGATGCCCTATACCGAGGAGTATGACAAGCTGGTGAAGGAACTCTTCGCAGGGAAAATCGGCGAAGGAAGCCGGGTACTGCCTCCGCTGAATCTTGTCTGCGCTGATCAGGTAACCATCGGAAATAATGTGCTCATTATGGGCGGGAGCCTGATGATGTCCCGCGGTGGCAGGAAATGGCCAAGATGGCCTCCCTGAACCAGGAGAAGCGCTACTTCACCATGAACTACCAGCAGATCAAGGACTGGATGGAGAACTACGAAATCTGGGATTAATTTTTCCGGGAACGATACTCCGAAGGCGTCATACCGATGGTGCGCTTGAGATAGCGCGTAAGCATCGGCGGCGCCGGGAAATGCATCCGGTCCGTGACCTCCGTAAGGGTCAGGGCCGGATTGTTCAGCAGCAGCAGAATCTCGTGAAGCGTGTAGTACTCAATCCAGTAGGCTGCTCCCTTCCCGGTCATCTTCTGGCATGCGGCCGATAAATACTTGGGCGTAACGCAGAGTTCCCCCGCGTACCAGGCCACTTCCCTCTCCTCCCGGCAATTCTGCCTCAGCATCGTCAGGAATCGCATGAACAGGATGGCCGATGTCTCATCGGTATCGGCCTTTTCCATCTCGCGGGAGTAGATGCTCCACATATCCATCAGCAGCAACTGGAAAACCCGCCCCACCTTATCATCATAGAAGAGGTTGAACCTTGAGTGTATCCGGCGGCGGAACTGGTTGAAATCGGCCTCGATGACATCCCATTCATCGTTTTCCAGGTGGAACACCGGGTGGCTCTTGATATACACGTAACCCTTGGTGGCCCACACCTGTTCCGGATTGTACAGATTCAGGAATGGATTGGAAATGAGCACGAAATCGGCATCGAAATCCGCCGAATACTTTACGTTGGAGACAGCCGTCGTCATCTGCCAGATGACCAGGTCTCCGGGACCTGCCGCAAAGGTCTTGCCTACGGCATCAAACTGCATCTCTCCGCTGCGGCAAAGGATGTGACAATGATAATTGTCCTTGTAGGTATCCGGGTATTTCCCGTCCACCAGGGTATTGTAAATCAAAAAATCTTCCTTAACGCCAAGTTACGGAAGATTACTTAGATTATCACATTGTCCAGATTCAATATGTATATGCCCGGCTATAAGTGATAAGCCATTTCCCGCCAATCTTCCGAAGTTGAGAATCCATCTGAAGCCGCCAAGCGCCATCGTATCCTTGGCAATCATTGCCCGATACATGGACTCGTACAGGCTCTGGATCTGTTCTTTATCCGTCATTCACTTGCCTCCGGTGACGAATTCATTTAAAAGATTACTTAGCCTGCGCCAGAATGAGATTCACTTCACGGTCGCAGTGGGATGCGGCGGCCCCGTGGATGGCTACGCCTGCAGTAAGGTTGGCCTCGGGAACAGCCATTTTGATCTGGCGGATACTGCCGCCCAGACCGCTGCCCTCGTGCGAGCAGAAGGGAACAATCTTTTTACCGGCGAAGTTGTAACTCTCCAGGAAGGTGAAAACAGCCATCGGAGGCACGCCCCACCAATTGGGATAGCCCAGGATGATGGTGTCGTACTGCTCCATGTTCCCCACCCTGGCGGTCAGTTCCGGGCGGGCCTTGGCACGGAGTTCCTGCTTGGCCTCCTCGATGCAGACCATATAATCGTCGGAGTACTTCTTCACAGTGTCAATCCGGAAGACATCGGCCTCAGGAAGTAGAGCCTTGATTTTCTCTACGATAAGCTCATTATTGCCCTTGTGAAGGAAGCGGACGCCGCCGTCCACCCAGTTTTCTCCGCGACGGGAGTAGAATGCGATAAGTGTCTTTGCCATCGTAACAATCAATTAACTGATGCAAAGGTACACGGTATGGCCCAAAGCTTTGTTATCAATATTTCCGGAAGAATTATCACAAGTACAGAAAACGTCACGCGTCACCCTTGTCCCCAACAAAGCATCTCTCCGGACATTGCTTTCACCGACAGAGCCAAGCGACCCGGCCAGCATTTTCTCTTTCTCGGTCATTTCCCGTCAGGTTGCTGCCCGTCGTGAGCCTTCCACATGCATTCGGTTATTTTCATGTCGGAGAATACCGCCGTAAAAGATGACTCTTCAGGAGAACAGGCGTAAATACCGAAAGAAATCTCATTGCCTCCGGCATGCATGTGACAGATGCGCATCTGGCTGAAATTGACTCCGTCTGTCGAACATTCAATACAATAGTCATCGACCCGGCGGGAGAAACGGTACCACATTGTTTTAACATCGGCGGGAATGGCAGTGGTGGCCCAATCCGAATAACCGTTGTTGGTGGCTACGCTGCCAAGGTGCTGGAATTCATCATTTTCAAACTCCACGGAGCCTTTCAGCCAATTTTCGCTGTCAAGATACATCACCACTCCGCACTGGTCAAAGCGCTGATGACTCTGCGTGAAGTCCGTCTTCACCACGAAGCTGAAGTACTGTTCGCGTGTTTTCATTTGCAGCACCGGCGCATTGTCATTCCGGAAATGATAGTACGTCCGCTGCCAAAGGTCCGTATGTGGAACGGTTGTGACGGAGATGATGCCGCCCTTCATCTTACAGGCGGCAGGTTCCCGGGTCCATTGCAGTTGGTCAAAGTTAATCTGTCCGCCACCTGCAAGCGCATCGGCCACACTGTCGGCAAATGCAGTGTCCGGCGTTTCCCGGGAAGGACTACCGCAAGACACTGCGAAGATGCATAGTCCGATGACAAGGTTCTTAAAGATGTTGGTCATATGTTTATTACTAATTATATTTATAGGTCTAATTGATTAAAGGCCGGGCGATACGGTCAAACTCATCAACCGGGACAGGCCTGAAACTGCGGACAAGGGCGATGACTTCTGCCTGGCTTCCGGCGTTTATACCAGAACTTTTCCATTCGTAACATCTTGAAAGTGCTCCACTGCCCAGCCGACAAGGCTGTCCACGTGCGGCATCAGCGACTCACCGAGCGGTGTAAGGGAATACTCCACGCGCGGAGGAATCTCCGCATAGGCCTTGCGGCTCACAAGTTTGTCCCGCTCCAAGCTTTTGAGCGTGGACGACAGCATCTTCTCGGACACATCGCTCATTTCCTTATAGATTTGGCCGAAGCGAAGGGTCCCATACTTATGCAGGTGATACAAGACCAGCAGGGACCATTTGTCGCCGAAACGGTCGATGACGTTCCGGATGGGACAGGTAAGATAGGCTGTATTGACTTCTTTCATCATACGCGATTTGATGCAGCAAAGGTAAGGAATATCTCTTTACTTTCCAATAGTAAGCATTAAAAACTGCCCATACAAAATTAATTCTCAAAAAAGTTAACACCATTTATGCCACGTAAATTATATTCCATTCAATTTCTTACGAGAAAACTATATACTTACAAAAAAGTATCTACTTGACAAATATTCATCATTGCCGTACCTTTGCATCGTCAAACAGAACAAAACATTTTAAACACAATAGCATTATGGCATACACTGATTTTGAAAGAATGGTAGTCGAGGAACTCAAATCCAAGGGGAATACCGTCCGCGTATTCCAGGATGGCAACTACGTTGTCGCGCACACCGATTACAACTTCTTCGACCCCCAAGGTTGGTTTTGACATCTTCCGCTTCGAGAATGGCAAGATTGCCGAGCATTGGGACACCATCGAATCCATCCTCCCGGAAGACAAACGGCTGAATGTCAATGGCAAATTCGGATTCTGAATACAATCGTCCCGAATCGCTTTGCCGATACCTGTTCCGGACTCCCGGCAGGAGCGCAGGGACCTTTTCCTGGCGCGATGAACGTGTGGCCGCCGTTGCCTGCGGGCGGATGGCCGCCACCTACCCGGACGTAACCCTCATCCGCCTCAACAAAGACCACCGCGACTGCCGGACACCAGGAATCAGACGTTTCGCCGGACTTGAAATCTTGTAAAAACCTGAACTGGTCCGTCATTCTTTTGTAAAGAAATACACAGCCACGGTAGGCAGAATAACCAATAACAGCAACGTAATTTCAACCAGAGCGTATGAACCGAAATGGTCGACCAGTGTCTGGAATTCCAGGATCCCGTCAACCAGCAGGACCAGGAGCGCGAACCAACAGACACCGAATATCGCCGCGAACTTGAGCTTTCTTTTCTTGAGTTTCATGTTGTAAAGATACGGACAATAGCCGGAAAACAAATTTCGATTAATTGAAGTCCAGGAACTGTTTCAAACTATGTATCCTGGATTTTGCTGGGGGCCATGCCGAACTCTTTCTTGAACATGCGGGTAAAATGCTGGGGGTATCCAAAGCCCAGGGCATCGGAAACGGCAGAGACGGCTTGCCCCTCCAAAAGCATCCCCCGGGCTTTTTCCATAAGATAGCGCCGGATATACTGTGTGGCGCTACCGCCCGTACGGGCACGGACAAGATCGCCGAAGTAGTTGGGAGAAAGACACAGTTCACCGGCACAATATCGCACCCCCGGCACCCCGTCGCAGGTCTGCCGCCCTTCCACATAATAGCGATCAAGCACCGCCTTGATCTTCCGTCCGAATCCGTCTTTCTCCTGGACCGAAAACTGACGCTCATAGAAACGGGATGCAAACTCGAGCAACAAGGAGATATATGAAAGGACAATGCGCCTGAGATGAGGGTCCTGAGGATAGTCGATGAGTTCTTTGCGGATGGCTGCGATGCAGCGCTCCAGGCGCAGCCACTCTTCCCGGGTCGGCAGCAGGGCCTCGTTGCTGTAGTAGGAAAAGAAATGGTAATCCTTGATGATCCGTTCCAAGATAGTCCCCGGAAGAAGGTCCGGGTGGAAAAGGAGCACCCATCCTTTGATGTGGATGATTTCCCCGTTGTCGGTGATTCCTCCTTTCTGGCCGGGCGCCACGCACATGAGTGAACCGGACTGCACCTTATGGGCGCCCTGCCCATACTGGATGGTATAAGGACTCTCTTCCATCAGGAAGAGGCCATAGACACCGTACTCGCACAGGCAGTGGCGGCACTGCTCCAGTTCGTCATAGTGCACCACGCTCACCAGCGGATGCAGGACGGGAGCGCCCACAAATTCGGCGTAATCATTGACGCTTTGGACCTTCAAGACATTTTCCATAGTGTAAAGTTACAAATTATCCGTAAAAATGATAGATTCTTCCGTAAAGTGGTTAAGAATCTTTTGCAGGAAAGTTACGACCTTTGTCCCATGAAAAAGCTCTTGATCGGCATCATGTTGATACTCTCTTCTCATCTTGTCCTGGCGCAGACGGACCTGCACAGCCACATGATTCCGGACTCCTATCTGGAGGTTGTGAAAGCGCATGGCATGGAAATGGACGAAGGATTCCCGATTCCTGTCTGGAGTGCCGATGCGCACCTGCAGTTCATGGACGAGGCCGGCATTCAAACCGCCGTCCTTACCATGCCGGCACCTCAGCCCTGGTTTGGAGACGGTGCGGAATCTGCTGCCATCTGCCGGAAATTCAATGAAGAAGCTGCCGCCCTGAAGGCGCAGTACCCGGGACGCTTCCTCTTCTGCGCCGCCCTCCCGCTGCCGGATGTGGACGCGGCCATCGCGGAAGCAAAATATGCCCTGGAAGTCCTCGGGGCCGACGGCGTCAAACTGGCCACCAACGCATACGGGCAGTATCTGGGCGATGCGGAACTGGAGCCGTTGATGGCTTATCTGAACAGCAGGAAAGCCGTCATCATCACGCACCCGAACAAGCCATCGGCCGTGAACGACAAACTCATTTCCACCGTGCCGCTGGCTTCTTACGAATACCTGGCAGAGACCACCCGGGCCGTCCTGAATATGGTGGCACACAATGTCCTGGTCCGCTATCCGGAACTGAAGGTCGTAGTCCCCCACTGCGGCTCCTTCCTGCCCAATGCCCTGCCTCGTTTCAAAGGTCTGCTGCCGGTGATGATACAACAAGGCTACATGCAGCCGGTGGACGTGGATGCCAACATTTCCCGCCTGTATTTTGACCTGGCGGGCGCCGCCACGGACGAAGCCATCGCGTCGCTCCTGACCATCACGGAGCCCGCTCACATCCTCTACGGATCCGACTATCCTTATGTGGCTGCATCTGCGCTTATCGGTGCCAAAAAAACCCTGGAAGGACGTCTGGCCGCGCATGGCCTGAATCTTGAAGACGTTCTTTCCTGCAATGCAAAGCAGCTTTTTAACATCCAATAAAATGAAATCCGCCAAGTTTTTCACTATTATCGCATTATTCATCATGGCCATTCCCTGCAACGCCCAGCTCACCATCAACATCCGCTACTCCGGCGAGAACGGAGCCGCACGCGCTTACGTCAACGAAATGGAAGAGAGCGGCATCGCCGCCAGGATCCGCGCCGTGGAAGGCTGCCTCCGATACGATTATTTCTTCCCGGCCGATGACCCGGAAGGTCTTCTGCTGATTGACGAATGGGCCGGCCAGGAAGCCCTGAACCGCTATCATGCCTCGCCCATGATGCAAGAGGCCGCAGCCCTGCGCGAAAAGCATGGCCTCGGTGGCCGCCAGGTGACGATGTTCCATCCGCGGGGCAGTGCAACCTGGCCCAAAGGAGAGCCCAATGATGCCTACGCGCAGTATTTCACGGGGCAGAGCTACCTCAATCCCCTTCCAGGCGGTTATGCCAACGTGACTTTCGAGCCCGGCTGCCGCAACAACTGGCACGTCCACCACGGGGCCGTTCAGGTACTCATCTGCGTGAGCGGCCGCGGCTGGTACCAGGAATGGGGAAAACCGGCCGTCCCGCTTACGCCAGGTACCATCATCGAAGTGCCCGAGGGCGTGAAGCACTGGCATGGAGCAGCCGCCGACAGCTGGATGCAGCACCTGGCCCTGCACAAAGACGTGCAGCCCGGCTCTTCGAACGAGTGGCTGGAGGCCGTCTCTGACGAGCAGTACATAGCCGTCAATCAGTGAAAGGGCAGGACAGGTCATCCCGATTGGCCTGTCTATTAGAAACTGTTTTTGTATCTTTGCACGGATTATACAAAAGCAGCTTGTGCATGGTGAATCCCGTTCCATATTGGCATCCCGATGCCGACTATTCCTCCTGCCCGTTTTTCATACGGAGGATGAACACTTCGGGGTATATAAAGGCAGCCGAGGTGCCGCGCGCCCGGCTGCCGCTCGTCGGCTTTATCTACCTCACGTCCGGAGAAATGCTTCTGGAGGTCGAGCGAGTCCCCCTCCTCTGCAGTGCCGGGCAATTGCTCCTGATTCCGCAGGAAAGGGACTTTGCCATCCTCCACTATAGCGATGCATGCGGATTCACCGGCGGCTTCAAGCAGGCGTATATACCGGAGAATAAAAGTATTTTTATCCTTCCTGAACCGTTCAGGCAGGCGTTCTGGTTCGACGATGCCGCCTTTGTGGGAGAGCTCTTCAACATGTTGTGCAACAGCTTCGAAAAAGGCGACCAGGCCTTCATCATTAAAGGCCTTGAATTGCTGTTTACGCTTGTCAAAAACAAAAAGGAGCAGGCGTTTCCTGAGACGGCATCCACCTTTCTGGACAGATTGTTCCGTCCCGGCGCACCCCTGAGTTCCCCGGCCGATTACGCTCTCGAGCAGAACATTTCCCTGAATTATCTGAACCGGACGGTCAAAAAAGCGACAGGAAAGCCGGTGAGTACCTGGATTGACATCGCCCGGCTCAACAAGGCGAAGAGGCTCCTGAAGGACACCCGGGAAAGGGTGATTGACATCGCCGCAGCAGTGGGGATTTTCGATCAGGCCTATTTCTCCAGGTTCTTCCGGAATCATACCGGAATGTCGCCATCCGAGTTCCGGAGAGTAATGCACGGATAATCCAAATCCGGGCATTTTCAATTATGAATTTATTCCTCGCCATTTCGGATCTTTGCGGCCGGAATGATCAAGGCTCTTCTTATTTCGACACTGTTGATTCATGCTGCACCGGCCGATACGGTGGAGCTATTGCCGGCAACGGTATCGGTCCTGAAGGAACAGATGTCCATTGAATACATTCCTTCGCCCGTTTCCGTGGTCAGGGCCGCTGAACTGTCACAAACGGGCATATCCAGGCCCCAGGGCCTCTCCTCGCGTATCCCGGGACTTTACATTCCGGATTACGGCGCGTCGCTTACTGCGACCATCTATCTCCGGGGCATGGGATCCAGGATGGACAATCCCGTGATGGGGCTTTATGTGGACGGCATTCCCATCCTGGACAAGAACGCCTATGTTTTTGACTGGGAGGATGTGGTGAGGGTTACGATGCTCCATGGTCCCCAGGGGACGCTCTACGGCCGGAATTCGATGGGCGGGGTATTGACGCTCCGGACGCTGTCGCCCTCCGACAGGACACGTCCGGCCCTGAATCTCGAATACGGAACGGCAGGACATCTCCGCATCTCCGCATCCGCCATCATAGGGTCAAACGCATTATCGATCACCTTCCGCCACCTGAACGGTTTTTTCCAAAACACGTACAAGAATGAACCCTGCGACCCCTATAACGGGGCAGCGCTGCGTTGGAAATGGGAAGGGGCGGTCAAATCGGTCCGGCTCCAGAACACCCTGTCGGCCACAGCCTCCAGGGAAGGCGGATTCGCTTACGGCAAGTGGGACAACGGGCAGCAGAAGCGTGTATCCTACAACGACGAGGGAAGCTATGGGCGCATTTCCCTGATCGACGGGCTTCATGCGCAATTCCGCAGGGACGCGATCGTTGCCGATGCATCCGCCTCCATTCAGGTGCTCTCCGACCAGATGAAAATGGACCAAGACTTCACGCCCGTTTCCGTGTTTACCTTGCAGCAACGGCAGCGGAGCATGGCCGGAACGGTCGAAGTGCGTATTTCCCGAAACGCTGCAGAAAAGGTCTGGATCCCCCAGACAGGCATCTTTGCCATGTATAAACGCAACCGGATAACCGCGCCGGTGAATTTCAAAAGGGCCGGTATCGAGGAACTTATTCTGTCCCATGCCAATGCGCATATTCCACCCGATATCGGCCACCTTGCCATCCCGGACGAGGAAATACCGGTCAACTCGAATTTCCTGATCGGCACATGGAACACCGCCTTGTTCCATGAATCCGTGTTCGTTTTGGGAAAGTGGCAATTCACTGCCGGGTTGAGGCTGGATTACGAGGGCGCAATGATGGACTATGACTGCCTGGCAAGCCTGCACTATCAGTTCATCCCGACAATGAGTTCCGAAAAGTCTTTTTCCGTGCCCTACGCCGGGGTCAAGCGCCATGATCACCTCGTATTGCTTCCGAAGCTGTCGGCACTCTACCGGGCTGGAAGTTTTGTCTCGCTCTATGCGACTGCCTCGAAGGGATACCGCTCCGGCGGATTCAACACGCAGATCTTTTCCGACATCCTCCAGAATATGACCATGAACGCGCTGATGAGGGACCTCGGCGTCTATCTGGACCGGCCCGTCGTATCGGTGACGGCCGGGAATACGGAGTACGATCCGGAACAGGCGTGGAACTTTGAGACGGGGGCCCGCATCCGGAAAGGAGCTTTTTCCGCGGAGCTGTCAGCATACGCGATTGTCTTAAGGGACCAGCAACTTACGGTTTTTCCTCCCGGCCTTTCTACGGGAAGGATGATGACCAATGCCGGAAGAAGCCGCAGCCTTGGCGCAGAAGTTCAGCTGGACTGGATGCCGGGGAACTTCCGCAGTCATTTGTCCTGGTCCTGGTGTGATGCCCGCTTTGTCTCTTATCACGACGGAAACAGCGACTATTCCGGGAACCCGGTCCCATATATTCCCAAGCACACCTTGTATGTGAGTGCCGGTTACAGCCTGCCCCTGGGGTCATGCCGTTTGGAAATAGATGCTTTCCTGCGGGGGACGGGTCCTGTCTCATGGAATGAAGCCAACACGCTTGAAGACCCTTTCCGGGCCCGGATCGACGCGAGGGCAGCCCTGGTGTTTCCCCAGTGGGAGATCTACCTGAGAGGGGAAAACCTTACGGACTCAAATGGGCACGTATTCTACTTCAAATCGATTGGGAATGAGTTCTTTGCAAACGAAAAGCCCCGCGCTTTCCTGGCTGGGATATCCATTAAATTTTAGTTTTATATGAAAACCAAGTTCCTATCTGCCGCCTTTGCAGCCGCCCTTCTTCTGACGGCTTGCGGAAAAGCAACGCCTGAGCAGCCCGTGGTGCCGGAAGAATCCGCCTACACCGGGACCGTCACCGTCATCTACGAAGGCGCACCTTTTGACAACGAAAACATCAGCGTGGACTTTACGCCCGCAGAAGACGGCGCATCGGCCTCCATTACCATCCACCAGATCCGATTCGTGCCCCAAATGCCGGTTACGATTGACGTGACCATCCCCGGCATCACGCTCCTGGGCACTGCGGAGAAGATTCTTCTTTCTTGCGCGCGGGTTGTTCCGCTGGCAATGGGAGGCGAATATCCCCGCTACACCGTTACGGACCTGAGCGGAGAAATCGCCGGAGACGAACTGGTCTTCTCACTCAAATTCGGCGATTACCCGACGAGTTTCGCAGGGCGCAGGCAGGGGCTCTGAATGATTGAGCCCCGCTTTTCCGCAAAAATGTTAACTTTGCATCCCGGATAGTAAAACTGGATATGAACGCGGAAAGAAGAAACTGGCTGGCAACCTTCCTGGCAGGATTCCTGGCAACGGCACTGGGCATCTTGCTCACCTTCGGCATTGACAATCTTGTAAGTTCTTCAAAGAGAGCCAAGACGGCCCGTCTGCTCGCCCAGCAGATCGTCAAGAACATGGATCAGACCTACCATGATCTGCACGACTACCAGGAACTCTACGACGCCATCGATTCCACCTCCATGTGCCTGCACCTGGCCATCATGGCCGACACACTCGACTGGGTAAGCGATACGCTGGTGGCATCTTTCCTGAACCTTTCCCTGTCCGAGTATGTCCAGGCCGATATCGACAACGGCATCGACGCATACAAGGCCGAAATCCTCGGCACCATCGGCAACGTAGAACTCATCAGCCACATCGACAAGTTCTACTCCTATGCCCGGCAACATGCGGATGTCTCCTCACAGGTCATTGACCAGAAGCGCGTCGTGGCCGATAATGTCTATGCCCGCTTTTATGGCGACTGGAAGGCGACAGAGCGCGACTATGTCCGCTATCTCCACGAACTCACCGAGTTCAATATATTCTATTCCCGGATGCAGAATGTCCGGGCCTCCCTCCGCCAGATCGAAGAATCCATGTCCGGAGAGCTGTCCACCTGCAAGCGGATCCTGGGGATTCAATAAAAGCAACGGTCATCCGGCCTACCGGCCGACAGCCTTGCCGAGTTGACGGTCCAGAGCCTCCCGGTTGAGGTAAATGTAGGTAGTGTTCAGCGCGATGTAGTCACGGGACATATACCAGATGCCCTCATAGGGACCGCTCTGCTGCCCCCAGGAGTTCTTCACCAGGTAATAAGGAGCTCCGGTTTCGTCCACGGCCTTGCCATAGATAAGCATGACGTGGTCGTAGGTAAATTCCCAACTGTCCCACTGCTCCTGCCTGAGCTGCTGCGAGGGGACGACGCCATCCGGCAGGAACGCCAGCCCTTCCCTCCTCAGGAAGTGGCCGGACACATCGCCGCCCCAGGCCACGGTGTAGCCCTTGTCGAGGGCTCTGTCCAGCGCCGCCATCAGCTGCTCGACCGGGATGTTGTAGCTGGGCCGCAGACGCCATTTGTAAGGCGCCTCCAGCACGAACCACTCGCCGAAGGGATGATGCGTGTAGCTGGTCAGGCTCACGTAATCGTCCATATCGAGGCCGAGGTGGTCGGCGAAAGACCTGGGCGTGTAGGTCTTTCCTTCATAGACGAAAGACTCGGGACACTTCCCGACGTACTTGTCTATCACCGCCTGGACGCCTTCCTGCCAGTTCTCGGCAGGCCTTTTGTTGCGGAGCGGGGCCTGCTCCTCCGCTGTGAAACGGTTCAGCTCGGGTTTTCCCTCGCTCCAGACAACGGCGCTGACGGCCCGCTCCAGCTCCGGGAAGAACGTCCTGAAATTGGCATACGGCTCGCCTACGAGGGAGCCCGGCAGGGGCATCGCATCCTCCGGGCAGATGCCGTGCCGACGGATTACCTCGGCCACGTCATCACAGGAGCCGCCCTCTGAGATCTGGCTGAAACCGTGCATGCGGACATAGTGCGTCGCACAGTCCATATAGTCCTTGTTCACCACGAACATCTCGCAGAGGTCATAGGCTTTCCCGGTCTTGCGGAGAATCTCGCTCTCGAAGAAGCCCAGCGTGGCGTAGTCCCAGCAGGTGCCGCTGCGGTACTGGTTCTTGACACTGGTTATCGGGAGTTCCTTGATGGTAGTGAAAGACTTTTTGGACAGATCGGGCTCCTTGTTGTCCCTGTCCTGGTAGGCTCCCTCATACGAAGGCGCTTCGGAAGCCTTGCAGGAAACCAGCGTGCAACCCGCCAGAAGGGCGGCCACAAATGTCCTGAGAACTTTATTCATATGCAGATCAGTGTCGGACGTGTTATTTCTCGTTGGGATGGATCCTGGCGTAGAACTTGACACTGCGCAGCAGGCTCCTGAGTTCACTGCGGCGGATATCCGCCGCACGTACGCGGCCTTCGCTCTCCGTGCCGAATTCCAGGTATTTTCCGAAGATGCTCTTCATCGACGTGACCTTGATCTTTTCCGCGGGGCGCTCATCGGTCGTGGCCAGGGCGAAATGGGCGTCCATTTCCCTGTACGTGCCGGGTTCCGAGGCCAGCAGGTCCAGGAATTCATTCAGCGTCTGCTGGGACTCCTCCAGCGTGTCGCCCAACTTGACGAACAAGTTGGTAAGGGGGTCGCCCACACGGAGGACGGCATCCCCGAAACCGACGCCGGAGAGCATCAGGTAATACTCGCTGGCGCCGTCATTGTCGATGGCCAGGATGACATAATTGGTATCACCGTCATCGTTGGTCAACTGTACGATTTCCCGCTGATGGAAGAGCTGGGAATCCTGCGCGAAAGAGAAGACAGGAAAGACCGCAAGCAGGAGGGTCGCCAGAACGAGTCGAATCGGTTTCATGTTTCAATCGTATTAAAGGTGTTCAGTGGGGAGACAATCAAATCTTGTACCAGCCTACATCGGCTTGATCTTGCGGGCGAGGCGGGCGCACAGCCCCGGCAGGAAACGCTTGATCCAGACCATCAGGAGTTCGCCGCGCCCCACGAGCACTTCGCGGCGGCTGCGGGAAATCGCCCGTACGATGATCTGTGCGGCCCGTTCCGGGGCCATTCCCCCGCCCTGGCCCGGATCCATCTTGCCGTGGCGCTGTCCGCCCTTGTCCAGGGCGTAAAAGGAAATGTTGGTGCGCACGCGGCCCGGACAGACGAGCGTGACGCGGATGCCGCGGTCGTAGTATTCCGCCTGCAGGGTCTCGAAGAATCCGTAGAGCGCGAACTTGGAAGAACTGTAACCGCAGCGCAGCGGAAAGCCGAAGCGGCCGGCGATGGAGGTCGTGACGGCAAGGTGTCCGCCGCCCCGCGCAGCCATCCGGCCGACCAGGGACCGGGCAATCGTCACCGGGGCGAAGTAATTGATTTCCATAATCTCCCGGATCATCTCCGGGGTAGTCTCCTCCACGGTGGTGCGCTGGCTGATGCCGGCATTCAGGAAGACGATGTCCAGCCCTCCGAAGACATCCCAGGCGGAGGCGGCCAGCGCCTCGAGTCCGGCAGGGTCCCGGAAGTCATACGGCAGCACGGCCACCTCCGTCGCCCCGGCGGCGCGGCACTGTCCGGACACGTGTTCAAGGCGCTCGCGCGAGGAGGAGGTGAGCACGAGCCGGGCACCGTCCGCGGCATAGCGGCAGGCGCAGGCCGCCCCGATGCCGGACGAGGCGCCGGTGATCCAGACCTTCCGCATAGGGCTATTCGTCCTGGATTTTCTGCCGGGACACAAGCCCCATCATCCGGAACAGGAACTTGGGAAGGGACTTTTGCGGATCCCGCCGCGTCATATCGATGTACCAGCCCAGTTTGCCGACCACGGGGATTTTTTCCGTCTCCACGAGCTCGATCAGCGTGCCGTCCGGATCCTCGATATAGCAGAAACGGCCGGAGGCCTCGCCCATGTCGAAGCGCTCCCCTTCCGGGCAACTGTCCACAGTGAAAGGATGTCCCTCGGCGGCACAGAAGGCCTTGAGGGCATTCATGTTCTTGACGTCGAAGCAGAGCTGGATGAAACCCGGATCACCCCAGAAGCGGCCTTCGTACATCTTGCGCGGAGTCATCTCCAGCCCCTGGACGAGTTCCAGCGTGCTCTGGCCCAGCAGGCCGGTATAAGCACCCGTGAAAGGCACCGTCCGGCCCAGCACCACGCGGCGGCACTTCTTCTGGGCACCGGGGATGAAGGCGTCCGGGGAGAAAGGACCCGTCGTGTCGCTCAGCACACGGTCGAAGCCGAGGATACGCCCGTAGAAGCGCATGGCTGCATCCATGTCGCCGACACCGATCACGGCGCCGATGACGCCGCCGGTCAGCAGGTTCTGCTCGATATAGATATCCTTCCGCTCCACGAGCTGGAAGAGGTTGCCGTACAGGTCCCGGACATAGAAACAGGGCGTCCCGTCCGGAAGCGCCTCCACCGGGCTGACATCCTTCCACTTGGCGGAAATCTCACGATGGAATGCCGCCACGTCGCGGCACTTCACCTTCGCGGCAAGGATGCCCAGATCACCTACGGACGGCCGGAAGGGACAGGGCACGGGCCTGCGCTCCGAGAACTGCCAGATCTCGAATCCGCCGCCGCCCTGCAGATTCACGGCGATGCAGGCATGGCGCTTCTGCGGCTTGCCGCCGGTATACGGAAGCATCCTTTCCGCCACGGTGTCGTCTTCGAGGATCCGGACATCGGCACCGAACATCCCGATAATCCAGTTCCAGGTTCTACGGAAGTTCTCCGTCCCAACTCCGACCTGCTGAATGCCGGAAATCAAAAAATCATTCTTCATGATGGTAGTTTCCTTTTTGGCCACAAAGATAAATAAAAACGGCATCTTTTTGTATCTTTGCGCCGTGAAACATTCCCTTTGGGCCGCAGTCATCCTTGCCGCCGCACTGGCGTGTGTCCTGGGCTTTGCGCGCTTCTTTCCACCGCAAGACCCGGACAAGGGTCTGCGGCGCGTGAACCTGGCCACCCTGCTTCCGCAGGCAAAGGACGGTCCCGCCATTCCGGACACAATCCCCCCTCCGGCACCGCTGCCCGAACCCGCGGGGCCGGACACCTCCGCGCACCGCATCCTGTTCGTGGGCGATTCGATGGTCGAAGGCTTACGCTACCGGCTCTCGCAGTATGCTACGGCCAACGGCCACACGATGCAATGCGTGATCTGGTACAGTTCCTCTTCGAAATACTGGGCCAAATCCGACACGCTCTCGCATTTTATCCGCAAGTTCGATCCGACCTATATCTTCCTCTGCATCGGCGCCAATGAGCTGTTTGTCAGGAATATAGATGAGCGCGACGATGCCGTGGGCGAGATCATCCGGGAAATCGGCAGCCTGCCCTTCATCTGGATTGGCCCGCCCAACTGGAAGCCCGATACGGGCATCAACGACATCCTGCTGCGCCGCTGCGGCAGGAAACGCTACTACCCCAGCCTGCGGCTTCACTACGAACGTGCCAAGGACGGTGCGCACCCGGTCCTGAAGTCTTATAACATGTGGGCGGACTCCGTGTCCGTCTGGCTTCGGGACTCCAGCGCGCATCCCATCCGCTGGGACATCCCCGCCCAGGACACCCCAAAAACCCACGGCGTGACGCTGCTCTCGCCGCCCAAAGACTGACCGCCCCATGCTTTTCATCAGTCTGGATTTCTGGGCGGTTTTTACGCTTTTCTTCGTCCTGTACATCTTCGTCAAACGGTGGAACCGGACGGCGATGCTCCTGTACGTCATCGCCTTCAGCCTGTTTTTCTTCTGGAAGGCCAACGGCCTTTTGATGCTGCTGCTTCCCGCCACCGCTGCGGTGAACTATTTCCTCACGGAGCTGGTCCGCCCGCCGGGCAGCATCCGCCGGCCCGGCTGGATCCTGGCGTTGATCATCCTGCTGGACCTGTCGGCGCTGGTGTATTTCAAGTACAGCGGGTTCCTGGTGGAAGGGATCCTCAATCCGCTGCTGAAGAGCAACTTCAGCGTCGGCGACATCATCCTGCCGATCGGCATCTCGTTCTACACCTTCCAGGCCATCAGTTATTCCGTGGACGTGTACCGGGGCAAGTATGAGGGACGGCCCGACTTCCTGGAATTCTGTTTCTACCTGTCCTTCTTCCCCCTGCTGCTCGCGGGGCCGATCACGCGCGCCGGACGCTTCCTGCCGCAGATCCGGCGGGCCGAACCCGCCACGCGCCACGAACTGCGTTTCGGCTTCTGGCTCATCATCCTGGGCCTGCTGAAGAAGGGAGTGCTCGCCGACTACCTCTCGCTCTACAACAACCTGGCGTTCGACAGCCCCGGGACCTACTCGGGCTACGAACTGCTGATGGCGGTTCTGGGCTATACGATGCAGATCTACCTGGATTTCTCGGGCTACAGCGACCTCTCCATCGGCATCGCCTCGCTGATGGGATTCCGCCTCGACGAAAACTTCTCCTTCCCCTATCGTTCGCGCAACCTTACGGAGTTCTGGCGCCGCTGGCACATCTCCCTGTCCACCTGGTTCCGGGACTATGTCTATATCCCGTTGGGCGGCAACCGCAAGGGGCAGGCGCGCACCCTGCTCAACAACTTCCTGACGATGGTCGTGGCAGGCCTCTGGCATGGCTCGACCTGGATGTTCGTCATCTGGGGCGCCCTGCACGGCCTGGGCCTCGCCGTCCACAAGCTCTGCCGGGGCGTCCTGAAAAAGATTCCCGACACCTGGCCGGTCAAGGCCCTGGGCTGGCTGCTGACGATGCTCTTCGTCATGGTATGCTGGGTATTCTTCCGGGCCGCGAGCCTGGAGGATGCCGGCGAAATCCTGCGGCGGATCCTCACGGACTTTGACCTCGCGTACTTCGTCCCGTTCTGGTCGGCCCGCAAGCTCTGGTGCATCCTGCTGCTGACCGGCGCCGCCGGACTGCTGATCCCGCCCCGGGCCTACAGGCGGATGGCCGCCGGCTTCACCCGGCTGCCCTGGGCCGTCATCTTCCTGGTTTTCCTGCTCGCCGTCCAACTGGTCATCCAGCTGCGCACCGGAGATATGCAACCGTTTATTTACTACCAGTTTTGATGTATCCGGCTTGTATCTGCCATAATTTGACTATCTTTGAGAATATGAAAAGAATCCTCGCCCTTCTTCTGGCGTGCTGCGCCATCGCCTGCGCACCCAAGGCCTCCGATGAAGGCAGCACCGTCTGGACCGCAGACGACCATCCCGCCGTACGCGAACTCCTCGGCGGGCCGCAGACCGTACAGACTCCGCTCGGCGCCGCCGTCAGTTTCGACGGCGTGGACGACGGCGTGTTCCTGGACACCGTGCCCGTGGCCGGGCTGGAAGCGTTCACGCTGGAGGTCATCTTCCGCCAGTGCGGCGACGCCGCCTTCGAGCAGCGTTTCCTGCACATCGGCACGATGGACAAGCGCATCCTCTTCGAGACTCGCGTGACCCCGGAGCGGACCTGGTATTTCGATGCATTCGTCAACCTGGGCACTCCGGAAGCCACCCCGGAGAATCCGGCTCCGGCGCGGCGCAGTGCCGTGCTCATCGACGAGACGCTCACCCACCCCGCGGACCGCTGGTACGCCCTGGCAATGACCGCCTCCCCCGAAGGACTGGTCAGCTATGTGGACGGCGTGGAGCAGTGCCGCAGCGAACTTCCCTGGGAGCCGCTCATCTCGGAAGGGTTCACCTCCCTGGGCGTACGCCAGAACCGGGTATGCTGGTTCCACGGCGACATCTTCAAAGTGCGCGTGACCCCGCGCGTCCTCACCCCTGCGGAATTTCTGCAGGACCAACGGAAACTCAATGGAGAAGACTGACATCCGCCTCGATCTGCGCCACCGCATCGCCCTGGACGTCAACAATGCCCTGCAGCGGGACGTGCGGCGCGCCCATCCGCTGGAGCAGCTTTTCTGGGAATGCACCCTGCGCTGCAACCTCGCCTGCCGCCACTGCGGCAGCGACTGCAAGGTGGAGGCACTCGCACCCGATATGCCCCGCGAGGATTTCCTGCACGTGCTGGACAGCGTAAACCGGCACTGCGAGCCGCACTCCGTATTCGTGATCATCACCGGCGGAGAGCCCCTGATGCGGCCTGACCTGGAGGCATGCGGACGCAGCATTTACGAAAAAGGATTCGCCTGGGGAATGGTCTCCAACGGCTTCGCCCTGACTCCGGAGCGCTTCCGGCGCCTGCGGGAAACCGGAATGGGCAGCATGACCGTCAGCCTGGACGGACTGCAGGACAGCCACGACTGGATGCGCGGCCGCGCCCACAGTTTCGAACGTGCCTCCGAGGCCATCCGCCTGCTCGCCCGGGAGCCGGACTTCGTCTTCGACGTGGTGACCTGTGTGAACCGGCGCAACTATGCCGAACTTCCCCGCCTCAAGGAGGCGCTGATCGGCTGGGGCGTCCGCGGCTGGCGCCTCTTCACCGTATTCCCGATGGGACGCGCCGCCGGCGATCCCGAGCTGCAGCTCCCCAACGACCAGTTCCGCGGCCTGCTGGACTTCATCAAGGCCACCCGCAAGGAAGGCCGCATCCATGCATCCTATGGCTGCGAGGGCTTCCTGGGCAATTACGAGGGTGAAGTGCGGGACCATTTCTACAGCTGCGAAGCCGGAATTACGGCCGCCTCCATCCTGTGCGACGGCTCCATCTCCGCCTGCGCCAGCATCCGGGCGGACTACCACCAGGGCAACATCTATCGCGGCGACGACCTGATGGATGTCTGGCAGCGGGGCTTCGGCCCCTACCGCGACCGGGAATGGATGCGCACCGGCGAATGCGCCGGATGCAGGTATTTCAAATACTGTCTCGGCGGAGGAATGCACCTCCGCGACGACCGGGGGCAGCTGCTATTTTGTCATTTGAAAAGAATTGCATAACTTTGGGCTTATGAAACGTACTGTCAATTATCTTCTCGCAGGAATCCTCGCCCTGCTCGGTTTCTCCTCCTGCGCCTCGCTCCGCGAAGCGCGGCAGGCCCGTCAGGAACGCGAACGCCAGGAAGCGGAAGCGCAGCAGAGAGCCCTCGTGGAAGAGGTGCTCCGGAAAATGGAAGCCGACGACGCGTCCCGCAAGGCCGCCGAGGAAGCCGGGCGGATGCAGCAGCAGGTCCGCATCGACAGCATCCGGCAGGGGGAGGCAGAGCGCACCAAACTCCTCTATGCCGTGCCCAACGTCCCCTACCGGGAAGTCAAGGAGAAATAATTCCCTGCCGTAGATGACGCGCCTGGTTGTCAAGATCGGCACGAATGTGCTCACGCGGGCGGACGGCACGCTGGACGTGACGCGCGTCTCCGCGCTGGTCGACCAGGTGGTTGAACTGCGCGCCATGGGCTATGCCACCGTCATCGTGAGTTCGGGGGCCGTGGCCTGCGGCCGGACCGAGCTCCGGCTGGACAATGACTTGGACAGCGTGGAGCAGCGCCAGTTGTACTCCGCCGTCGGACAGGTCCGCCTGATGGACCTCTACTACCGGCTCTTCCGGGACTACGGCCTGCAGGTCGGCCAGATCCTCACCACCAAGCGCAATTTCGAAACCGCGCGCGAGCGGGAGAACCAGCGCGCCTGCATGGAAGTGATGCTGGAGCACGGCGTGGTGCCCATCGTCAATGAGAACGATACCGTGTCCGTCACCGAGCTGATGTTCACGGACAACGACGAACTCTCCGGGCTGATCGCCGAAATGGTCGGCGCCCGGACGCTGATCCTGCTCAGCAACATTCCCGGGATCTATGACCGCAAGCCCGGTCTGCCGGATGCCTCCCTGATCCGCACGGTACACTGCAAGGACGACCTGTCCGCCTGCATCAGCGAAGAGAAAAGCGCCTTCGGCCGCGGCGGAATGTTCTCCAAATACAATACCGCCCGGCGCGTGGCCGCGTCCGGCATCCGCGTCCTGATTGCCGACGGCAAACGCGAGCGGATCCTGCCGGACCTGCTGCAGCACCCGGACGATACGCTTTTCACCGAATTTCTGCCCTGAGCGATATGACTCCCTTCGAAGCAGCCAAACGGGCGGCGGCGCAAGTGGCGCTGCTCCCCGACACGGAGCGGGCGGCGGCCCTGGAAGCCGTCGCCGACGCCCTGGACGCACAACATGACGGGCTCCTTTCCGCCAACGCGGAAGACCTTGCGCGGATGGATCCGCAGAACCCCCTCTGCGACCGTCTCCGGCTCAGCCCGGAACGCCTGGAGGGCATTGCCGCCGATATGCGTCATGTTGCTGCGCTCCCCTCGCCCCTGGGCCGCACGCTCGAAGACCGGACCCTGCCCAACGGGCTGCGCCTGCGCAAGGTCAGCGTCCCGTTCGGCGTGGTCGGCGTCATCTACGAAGCGCGTCCCAACGTGACCTTCGACGTGTTCTCGCTCTGCTTCAAGAGCGGCAACGCCTGCATCCTCAAGGGCGGAAGCGACGCCGACGCCTCCAACCGGGCCGCCGTGGCGCTGATCCGTTCCGTGCTTGCGCAGCGGGGCCTGCCGGAAGATGCCGTGACCCTGCTCCCGCCCACCCACGAAGCCGTGGGCGAGCTGCTTGGCGCCGTGGGCTGCGTAGATCTCGTGATCCCGCGCGGCGGGCGGCGCCTGATCGACTATGTCCGGGACCACGCCCGGGTGCCCTGCATCGAGACGGGCGCAGGCGTGGTCAATACCTATTTCGACGCGGCCGGCGACCTGGACACCGGGCGCCGGATCGTGTTCAACGCCAAGACCCGCCGTGTGTCGGTGTGCAACGCGCTCGACTGCCTGATCATTCACCGCAGCCGCCTGGCAGACCTGCCGGCCCTCGTGGCACCGCTCGCAGACAAGCAGGTCCTCCTCTATGCCGACGATGCCGCCCGGTCCGTTCTCCGGGAGCGCTATCCCCTGCTGGAAAGCGCCACTGCAGATTCGTTCGGCACGGAATGGATGGACTACAAGATGGCCGTGAAGACCGTGGACTCCCTTGACGAAGCCCTCGCCCACATCGCCCGCTTTGGCTCCGGCCACAGCGAGAGCATCGTCACCGCCGACCCGGCCGCGGCAGCGCGTTTCCAGGCGGAAGTCGATGCCGCGTGCGTCTATGTCAACGCCCCGACCAGTTTCACGGACGGGGCGCAGTTCGGACTTGGCGCGGAGATCGGCATCAGCACCCAGAAGCTCGGCGCCCGCGGGCCGATGGGCCTGGCTGAAATCACCACCTACAAGTGGCTCATTGACGGGAACGGCCAAACCAGACCTTAATTTACAGACAGAATATGAAGCAGATCATCGCCACCCCGGCCGCTCCGAAGGCCGTCGGACCCTACTCCCAGGCCGTCCTGCTGAACGGCACCCTCTATCTCTCCGGTCAGCTGCCGGTGAATCCCGCGACCGGCAAGATGCCGGAGGGGATCGAAGCCCAGACACGCCAGTCCCTGGACAACCTCGGCGCCATCCTGACCGCTGCAGGACTGGGCTTCTCCGATATCGCCAAGACCACCGTGCTGCTCGCGGACATCGCCGACTTCGGTGCCATGAACGCCGTCTATGCCGAATACTTCCCCGACGACAAGCCCGCCCGCGTATGCTACCAGGTCGCGGCGCTGCCGATGGGTGCGCGCGTGGAGATCGACGCCATCGCCGGTCCCAACCACGATGCCTACACCCCCAACCTCGGCGGAGAATAACATAGCGCAACCGGAGCTCCTTCCCAGGGGCTCCGGCGCATAACCAAATCAACCAATTATCATAACCGTTTTCCCAAAAAATCTATCGTGGTGATAAACTCTTTTTGTCAACGTTTCTGATGCAAAGATAGGCACATTCATCCAATCCGACTTGTCCAAATGTTCCAGATTCTTGGCAGATTCTTCAAATCTGTATCAGATTTTGTAAATTTGCATAGACCGCTACCCTCCCGCATATGAAAAAGACCTTTCTCCTCCTGCTGCTGATTCTGTTCTCCGCCCTGACGCTCGGCGCCTTCGAGCGCGAAGCCGTCTGGCCCAAGGGCAGGATGCCCCATGCGCAGGCCGGCCAGATCGCCGCGATGCGCAATGAGATCCAGGCTCCTGGCTTCAAGGCCGACGATCACCGGACGCCCTACCTCGAATGGTATGAAACCCCCGATGCCGCCGTGCGCAACGGTGCCTGCATGATCCTGATCTCGGGCGGCGCCTACAACGGCACCGTGGACGTGGGGTTGATCGACAAATGGCACAAAGAGCTGACGGCCGCCGGGGTGCAGTGCGTCAACCTCGTGTACCGCACGCCGCGTCCGGAGGGCCTGCCGTATTACCAGACAGCCTGGGAAGACGCGCAGCGCGCCGTCCGGCTCGTGCGCAGCGAGGCCGGGAAGCGCGGCTTCGATCCAGAGCGCATCGGAGCGGTCGGGATGTCCGCCGGATCCCACCTTGCGCTGTTGCTCGCCACCAGTTCGCTGACAGCCGCCTATGAGCCGGTCGACCGGCTGGACGACACTCCCTGCCACATTAATTTCGCGATTGTCAACGCCCCTGCCTACGTGACTTCCGACGCCGATGCCGAGGGGATTCCCGCCCCGCGCGAAGGCTACGGTGCGGACGTGCGGCTGAGCAGCTTGTTCCGCTTCGACGCGAAGACCTGCCCGATGAGCCTGCACCACGGCGGGGCCGATCCCTATTCGCCCAACGGCTCCACGCTCGTTTACCGCCAGTTGCGCAGGATGGGCATTCCGGCCGAACTGCACCTCTATCCCGGGAAGGGGCATGGCGCCTACGGCTTCGGGCGCGGCATCGAGTTCCTGCGCCAGATGGGATTCCTCGGTCCCGTGCTGCCCGAGGTGGCCCTGACGGACCGGTTCAGCTCCGATGCCGACCGCGCGGAACTGATCCGGGAAGCGGTCTGGCCGGAAGGCAAGATGCCTGATGCCCAGGTGCAGCAGTGCATGCCCTACATCGAATGGCATATTCCGGCAGTCCGCAAGACCCGCGCCATCCAGATCATCTTTTCCGGCGGCGCCTACAACGGCAATGATCCTGACGGATTCGAAGTGGCCCCGGCCCGGCGCTACCTCAACGCAATGGGCGTGACCGTCGTGACCATGAAATACCGCACCCCGCGTCCGGAGGGGCTTGCCAAGCATACCACCGCCTGGCAGGATCTCCAGCGCGCCATCCGCATCGTGCGCAGCGAAGCCGCCGCGCGCGGACTCGACCCCGACCGCATCGGCATCATGGGCTCCTCGGCGGGCGGGCACCTCACCCTGATGGGGACGACCTCCGCACGGCACCGCGCCTACCTGCCGGTCGACGAGATCGACCGGCTCTCCTGCAAGGTCCAATGGGGGATCGGCATCTACCCGGCCTATGCCCTGACGGACGGGCTGGAAAGAGGCAACAGCGCCGGCGGCAATGAGGACGACGCCGTGCCCGCGCCGGAGTTCAGCTTCGATCTGGACACGGCGCCGATGCTCTTCATCCACGGCGACGCCGACACGTATGCTTCGATGAACTCCGTCAAAATCTGGGAGAGAATGCGCGCGATGGGTATCCAGAGCGAACTCCACACCCTGGCCCTGCGCCCGCACTGCTTCCAGCGCACGGCGTCGCCCGGCACAGGCAGCTACACCTGGCTGGACCGCATCGGCGAGTATCTGGAGCCTTTCCTGAAAGATTAATTCCGCTTGGGGATGCGCCGGGCCTCCCCCATCGCTCCGGTCGGACAGACCAGGCGGCAGAGATGGCAGCCCACGCAGCGGGTGCCGATGATGTGCGGCACACGGTCATCTCCGAAAGAGATGGCCTGGTGGCCGCCGTCGCGGCAGGAGACATAGCAGCGGCCGCAGCCGATACAGCGTGCACGGTCTATGGTGGGGAACACCATCGTGTCGCGGTCCAGGTCGGCCGGACGGACAATATTGTCCAGGTCCTCCCCGACCAGTTCCACGACGGATGCGAGGCCACGTTCCGTCAGATAGGCCTGCAGGCCGCTGACCAGATCATCCACGATTCGGTAGCCGTATTCCATCACGGCCGTACATACCTGCACGTTGCGGCAACCGAGCCGGATAAAGTCCAGCCCGTCCCGCCAGGTCTCGATGCCGCCGATGCCGCTCAACTGCAAGTTCTTCATCACCGGGTTCTTGGCCATCTCAGCGATGAAACGCAGGGCAATGGGCTTGACGGCCCGGCCGGAAAAACCGGAAATGGCCCGCTTGCCGGACACGACCCCGCCCGGCGTAAGGGACTTGACCGTATTGATGGCCGAGATGCCGTCCGCACCCGCAAAATACGCGGCCATCGCCACCTGGGTCATGCTGGCCAGGTTCGGCGTCATCTTGGGGATCACGGGGATCTTGACGTTCTGTTTCACGAACGCCGTGAGGAAGGTCACGAGTTCCGGGCTTTGCCCCACATCGCTGCCCATCCCGGCCAAACGCATCTGCGGACAGGAGAAGTTCAGCTCGACAGCATCCACGCCCGCCGCTTCCGCCCGCCGGGCCAGGGTGATCCAGTCCTCCTCGCTCTGACCCATAATCGAAGCCACAACCACCTTCGTGGGATAGTTCTCTTTCAGGCGGTGCAGGATATCGAAATCCGTCTCCGGCGGGTTCTCAGACAGCTGTTCCATATTGCGAAAGCCGGAGAATGCCCCTCCGGTGCGCTTCAAGGCATCAAAACGGGGAGAGACCTCCCGGATCTCCTGCAGGCAGATGGTCTTGTAGAACACCCCGGCCCAGCCGGACTCGAAAGCCGCCGAGACCATTTCATAATTGGTACAGACCGCCGATGAGGCCAGGAAGAAAGGATGTTCGCACGGGATGCCGCAGAAGTCGATGGCGAGCGAAGGCGACGACGCCGGAGAAGGCACAGGAAGCACCGCGGCGATCTCGCGCAGACGGATCGGGCGGTCATAATGGAGGCAGGCCTGCTCGGCGCGCTCCAGATCTTCCGGTGTGCAACCGGCAAACCAGCGTCCGGCGATCGCAAGGTTGTCAAAACGAATGGCCCGGACGGCGCGGGCCGGATCCCCGTGGGGGCAGGCGGCGCTGCAAGGTGCGTTCTCACACAGCAGGCAGCGTACGGCTTCTTCCTGGATATTCAACATAATAATTGGTTTTGGTGTTCTCAGTCGTCAGTTTCGCCCATCATGATGAGCAGGTGGTCTCCTTCGATCAGCTTCATGCTGCCGTGCGGAACCAGGAATTTGTCGTCCCGCTTCACCATCACGACCCGGATGCCGTGCGGCAGGCTGAGGTCGCGCAGGGTGGCCCCGGCCGCAAGTTCTTCCCCGGACACGGTGTGGTCGCGCAGCAGGCCCATCTCTTCGGGGATCTCCATCCCGTAGGTCTCCACCTCCGGATCCGATTCAAAGCTCAGGTTCAGCAGCTTGGCCACAGGCAGCAACGTCATGCCCTGGGCCAGCAGCGAAAGCAGCGAGATGCCGAAGACAATATTGAAGATATCCGCCGAACCCTCCAGGCCCGCCACGACCGGGCAGAGGGCGAAGAGGATGGGGCCGGAGCCTTTGAGTCCGACCCAGGAGACCAGCAGCCGCGCCTTGAAAGACAAGCCGCGGAAAGGAAGCAGGGTCAGGAAGACGCTGGCGGGACGGGCGATCAGAATCATGAATGCACCGATCATCAGCGCGGGCAGCAGCGTCGAGGCCATCTGAGAAGGACGCGCAAGCAAGCCCAGGACCAGGAACATCAGCAGCTGCATCAGCCAGGTCATTCCGTCGAAAAATTTCAGTACATCCTTGCGACAGGGCAGATCCTTCATATTGCCGATCCGGATGGCCGTGACGTACAGCGCAAGCAGGCCGTTGCCACCCAGCAGCGAGGCGATGCCGTTGGAGAAGAAGGCGATGCTCATGATCAGGATCGCGTACAGGGCGCTGCCTGGCAGGTGGATGCGGGAGAGCAGCCATCTGGATCCGGCACCGACGAGCCATCCGACCCCGAAACCGATGGCCACCTGCACCACAAACAGCAGGAGCACCGTCAGGGCGGTCAGACTGGGATGCGCGGTGACCACTTCCCCACCGCCGGAAAGCACCTTGACCAACAGGATGGTCAGCAGATAGGCCATCGGATCGTTGCTTCCGGATTCGAGCTCCAGCAGCGGACCCAGATTCTCACGGAGCTGCATCCGCTTGCCGTGGAGCACCGAGAAGACGGAGATGGAATCCGTCGAGGCCATCACGGCCGCGAGCAGGAGACAGCCCAGCAGCGTAGCGCCCAGCGCTCCGATGAACGGCCGGGCCACCCACCAGATGAATCCGCCGGTAATGAGCACCATCAGGAAAACGCCCAGCGTGGAGAGCATAATGCCCTGCTTCATCACCGGACGCGTCTCCTTGAGCGAGGTCTGCAGGCCGCCCGAGAAGAGGATGATGGTCATTGCGAAATGGCCGATGGACTCGGCCGATTCGTAATCCGTAAACTCCACCCCCAGGCCGTCCTTGCCCACCACCATACCCAGGATCAGGAACAGCAGCAGGGCGGGGGCGCCGAAACGGGCACCGACTTTCGTGACGATAATGGCCACGAAAACCAGCACGGAGGCCAGCAGGAGGAAATTCTCGGAATGGATCCCGCCGGAGAAGATGGACAGCGGCAGCAACATCAAGGCTCGATCTGGAAGAGGTTCAGGAAGCCAGTCATCATGAAGACATTGCGGATGTCGTTGCTGATGCCGCGCACGATGACCTTGCCGCCCTTGACGGCAGTCGCCTTGCGCAGCATCAGGAAAATCCGCAAACCGGAACTGGAGATGTAACTCATCTGGCGGCAGTCCAGCACGATGGTGCCGTCCGCCTTGTCCTGGAGCGGGGCGAGTGCCTCGCTGACCTCCTGGGAGGCCGGGGTGTCGAGACGGCCGATCAACTGGGCCACGGTCTCGGAACCTTCTGTAGTAATAATTACTTCCATATTCTTAAATAAATTTTGTCATTGTCAATACATTCTTGCCATTGATGCGGGCATAGTCCACCTTATCCATGATATGGCGCACCAGGAAGATGCCCAATCCACCGATCGGGCGGTCTTCGGCCTGCAGGGTCACATCCGCTTCCGGACGTGCGGTCGGATCGAAGGGGCGTCCGCTGTCTGAGACGACGAACTCCAGGGAGCCTTCCCGGAGGATGGCCTCGATGTCAACCAGCCCGTCAGCCCCATCCGGATAAGCGTACATGATCACATTGGTCACAGCCTCCTCCAGAGCCAGGTTCAGGTTCATCGCCAGGGCCTGGTCCAGGTTCTTCTCCACCGCGATGGTCTCGATGAAATCGGCCAGCTGCGGTATCTGCTGGATGTTGTTGTGCAACACCAGATGCCGGTCAGTAGAAGGGTTCTCGTTCATAAAATGGATAAATAACATGGTCAGGTCGTCGCTCTGGGGAGCATCGCCCACGAATTCATGCACCGACTGCTTGATGGCCTGCATATGATCCGCCGCACTCTTGCGCCCGGACAGGGCGGCCTTCATCCGCTCTTCCCCGAAGAGTTCCTTGGCGGAATTCTCCGCTTCGGTGAGGCCGTCGGTGTACAGGAAGATGGCATCGTCGTAGGACAGGTCCGTCTCCTGTTCGGAGAACGTGAATCCCGCCATGACGCCCAAGGGCAGGTTCGACTCCACCGGCAGCATCCGCTTGGCGTCGGTCAGCATGACCGGGGCGTTGTGGCCGGCATTGCAATAACGCATATGGCCGGAAGCCATGTCCAGGACACCGCAGAAGAAGGTCACGAACATGCTGCTTTCGTTGATCTCCGCCATCGCGTCGTTCATGGAGGTGACGATGCGCGAAGGGCTGGTCTCATGGCCGGCCACCGTGCGGAAAAGGCTCCGGCTCACGGCCATCACCAGCGAAGCGGGCACCCCCTTGCCGCTCACGTCGCCGATACAGAAGAAAAGCTGCTCGTCCCGGATGAAGAAGTCGTAGAGATCTCCGCCCACCTCCTTGGCCGGGACGATAACCGCGTTCAGATCCAGGTCATGCCGTTCCGGAAAAGGCGGGAAGATCTTGGGGATCATCGACATCTGGATCTCCCGGGCAATATGCAGCTCGTTCTCCATCTTCTCCTTGCCGGCCTGAGCTTCCTCGAGTTTCATCTGCTCCCTGGCGGAGCGCCAGATGATCAGGATCAGCAGCAGCAGGCCCAGGAGCTGGAGCAAGGTCACGATAAGTCCGACCCGCTTGATGCCGCCATAAATTTCGTCTTCGGGAATGACGACCGACATCTTCCAGCCCGTGCGGCCGATGAGGGTCTCATAGCGCAGGGTCCGGTCTACAGTCAGGGTCTCCGCCGGAGCCCCGAGCAGCATGCCGCCCCGGCTGACCAGGGTGCCGTAGGCATCCTGATAAGGCTGCACGGACTCGATAAGTTTGTCCAGCCAGGTGAGTTCGACATCCACGCCGAACACACCGACTTTCCGCCCCTGGGTATCCTTGACAGGCACGGAGAAAGTGACCACCATGTCCTGAGTCACGTCCGCATCGAAATAGGGCTCGCTCCAGTAGCCGTCCTCGTTGTCCATCGCGAAACGGTACCAGTCCGTGTTGAAATAGTCATGCTCGGCAGAGCCGAGACGAATCGTCTCGAAGCCGTTGTCGCGGCGGGACACCACCGGCTCGAACCAGCGGCCCTCCCAGCGGTAGTAATCCGGCTCCATCGCAATAAAGCCGTTGACCAGGACCTCGTTATTCTCCATCAGGCGCTGGATGAGCGGAGCGAATTGTTCCGGGGTATAAAGCTTCTCGGACAGGGCCCTGGACAGGCTGCGTGCATCATTCTCCACCGACAGCGTCGTGTTTTCGATCCGGAGCCGTGCCACCGTCATCTCGCTCTGCGCCCGCCGGTCCGCTTCATCCCGCAGGCCCTGCTTGGAGAAGTGATACTGGATCAGGGCCGTGGCTTCCAGCAGAAGCCCGGCCGTCAGGAGCATCGCCAGCCCCTGGCGGGCGTACAGGCGTTTGAATGTATCGGTAATTGCCATCATGCTATGCCAGTATATTCTTCAGGGCTGCGCGGAATTCCGGCATCGGGCAGCGGGTGTCCCGCTCCACGATCAAGGTCTTCAGGCCCGCAAAAGGCATAATTTGCTCTTCAATATCCTTGAGCGGACGGTCGGTGCCGAAATAGACCGGCGCAAAGGCCTGCCAGAAACGGATGGCCAGGGATTTGGGCATATGGAAGGTCTCCTGGATAAACTCCGGGCTGCTGAGATAGCAGCACAGGTAAACCATGCCGATGTCGAAAAGCGGATTCCCGTAGCAGAAGTCGCCCAGGTCGATGAAGTAGCGCTGGTCCCCGACGAAAATCGCATTGCTGTACTGCAGGTCGCCGTGCAGGGCCGTGTCCGTCTCGGGCACATCCGTAATGAAACGGCCGAGCCTGTCCTTTTCCCGCACAGTGAAAAACGGATTCTCCTCCAGCAGGCGGAAATACAGTTCCTTAACGTTACGGAACTGCGTTGTGTCCACGTGGATGGCGTGCAGGTCCCGGCACATCCGGGCAAACTGTGCCGCATACTCCCCCGCCTTCTCCGGATTGTCTCCGGTCGCCCGGGAGAACGACTTCTTGCCGGCGATACGGCGGAACCGGATGCCGTAGCGTCCGTCTTCCGTGACCACATAATCGCCCGGCTCGGGAGAAGGCACGCCCAGATCATAGACCTTCCGGGCCATCTCCAGTTCGTCCAGCGGCTGCTGGATCTTGCCCGGGAAGTAGAGTTTGAGCATCACCTGCGGATCGCTCTTGAGGTCGTAGCTTTCGCCGTTGGCGCCGCCACCGGACAGGACGTAGTCGTCCAGGGAGATCTTAACAGCTTCCATTTCCAAATACCTGGTTGATCAGTTGTTCGAATTCGCGGAATGCGAAAGTGTCATCCAGCTCGCGCAGGGCGTCCGCAAGCCCGCGGTAGTGCCACGCGTGGTCGGACGGATCCTTGGCATGGAACAGCCCCCACAGGGCCTCACCCTGCACGGCGTAGTCCCGCGCAATCGCCCGCATATTGGACAGTTTGTCCCCGAGGGCCACGATCTTGGCGTCCCGGCTGGCCGCGGCCAGCCGGTCAATCGCGGCCTGTTTGCGCGCGCGCCAGCTGTCCTGTTCGGACACACCCTCCACGACGATGTCGCTCTCCGAAGCCACCAGCCCAGCCACCCGGTCGCCGAATTCGGCGCGGAGCTCCTCAACGGTCACATCCGTGTCCTCCACGGTGTCGTGCAGGGCGGCAGCGGCGAGCATCTCCTGGTCCGGCGTGATCGTGGACACAATGGCGACGGCCTCCATCGGATGCACAATATAAGGGAATCCCTTGCCACGGCGCTCCGTCCCGGCGTGGGCGCGGACCGCAAAGACGATGGCACGGTCCAGCAATTCAGTATTCAACGGTTTATTGCCCATATTTGCTTGATTGGTCTTCATGTCATTGGTTCATAAACGCCAGGTCCTTGGTCTGCTCAAGCAGGAACTGTGCCATCATGTCGTTTCCCTCCGAGGGACCGTTGAGCGTGTCGAGCATACTCCGAAGCCCGGCACGACCTCCGCCGTTCTTGAGGATGTAGGCGATGCAGAGGTCCTGCGGGCCGATGGTGGACGAGACAATGTCGATGTCCGTCAGGCCGATCTGGAAGCAGGCGATCTGATAGGCGGCGTCGGAGTAGCTGCGGATCAGGGAATCGATGTCCCCGAGGGTCCGGAAACCCATCTGCCTGAACAGGGACAGGAAATCCGGCAGCGGATCTTTCTGGATCTCCGCCTGGTTGACGGCGGCAATCCGGCGGTTGAGCGCATCGAAGGGGCCGAGCTCGAGGTAGCTCTTGAACGAGTCGCCGTCCAGCGCGACTTCGGACAGATTGCCGGATGCCACGAGGTTGCGCACCTGGCGACGGTAGTCGGACAGTTCGGTGCGGATGCGGCTGAACTCGTCGTCGATCAGTTCCAGCATGCCGGCCAGGCGGCTGAGGTTGCGCAGATACACCCGCGGAATCTCCACGCCGCTCTTGTAACCGGTGTCGTGGTTCATGTTGGCCCAGGCATGCTGCAGGACCGTACGCATCTGCACCTCGAAGCGGATCCTGTTGATCTCGGGATGCACAGGGTCGCTGTAAGCCGATTCCGGGATGCGGCAGATGTAGTGCAGGGACAGATAGCCGAAACTGTCGATCTCATGGAGCTTGCGCTTGTCCACGGAGTTCTCCCAGTCAATCTCGAACAGGCGCTCCATCACCGAGGCCACCTTGTCCACGTCGTCGATGTAGAAGGTGATCACCCGCAGGCCCACGATGTCCGTCAGGTCAAAAATACTGCCGTACTTGCCACCCTTGAGCGCAAGTTTCCCGGCCAGGGAGGACTCCTCCTTGACACGGTGCTCGATTGCTGCCACGATGATGCCGGCTTCGCTGAAAAAACTGCGGAGCTTCCCCGGAAGGACCTCGTCCAACTTGTTGTAGACAGGCTGGAGGTCACGGTACTGCTGCAGGATTTCGCTTGCGTGCGCGTCCAGGCGGGGCAGCGTGGGAGTGGTCGTGCTCATACGCGCCTACTTGATTTTGGATTTGTATGCCGTGCCCACCTTCCCGTGCGAGATGCCCGTCAGTTTCTTGGAGAGCATCTTGCGGCGGATGGGAGCGACCAGATCCGTGAAGAGCTCGCCGTCCAGATGGGAGAACTCGTGCTGGATCATCCGGGCGGCGAACTTGTCGAAAGTCTCCGCCTTCTTCTCCAGGTTCTCGTCGTAGTATTCGACCGTGATGGTCTCAGGGCGGCGGACGTCGGCATAGATGCCCGGGATGCTCAGGCATCCTTCATTGTATTCGCACATCTGCTCGCTCGACGCCGCGACAACCGGGTTGATGAAGGTGCGGCGGAATCCCTTCAGGTAGGGATAGACATCCTGCATGATGTCGCCGTTGACCACGGCCACCCGCAGGCTCACCCCGATCTGGGGAGCCGCCAGGCCGCAGCCCTCGGAATTGTCAAGGGTGTCCCACAGGTCCTTCACCAGGTTCTGCAGGGACTCTTTGTCTTTGATATCGGCCGGAGCCGCCACCTTCCGCAGCACTTCCGAGCCGTACAGATAAATCGGTTGTATCATTTCTTCTTGTCAAGATAGCTTTGCAGGATGATCGCCGCGCTGATCCTGTCCACGGACGCCTTGTCGCGACGGTCGCTCTTTTTCATTCCGCCGTCGATCATCGCCCGGTGCGCCAGCACGGAGGTGAAGCGTTCGTCCTCCAGCTCCACCGGCACGCCCGGGAAGGCCTTGCGCAGACGTTTCAGGAACACCTCCACGTCCGCGGCGGCTGCGGCCGGCCGGCCGTCGAGATTCAGCGGCCAGCCGACAACAAATCGTTCGACCGTCTCGGCAGCAGCGTATTTTTGGAGATATTCTATTATCTTTGCAGCAGGAACGGTCTCGAGAGGAGACGCGAAGATACCCAGCGGGTCGCTCGCCGCGACACCCACCCGGGCCCGCCCGTAGTCTATTCCGATCGTCCTGTTCATCACTGCAAATTTAATTCAAAAGTATGGGAAGACAAAATCCCGACCCGATAAAAAAAACATACCGTCTCTCGCTGGTTGACAACGAGACCCACGACATGATCCGGTCGCTGCGTTTCAACCGGGCACAGCTCATCTACGGGGCCGTTACCGCCATGATCGTGCTCCTGCTTGTCTTCTACCTGCTTTTCGCCTTCACGCCGCTTCGGACCATCATCCCCGGCTACCCGGACGCCCATTCCCGCAAGGAAGCCGTGGCCAGCGCCATCAAGATCGACTCCCTGGAGAGCATTGTCACCCGCTGGAGCCTGTACGCCGAGAATCTCAGCCGCGTTCTGACGGGCGGCGCCACGGTGGATTTCGACAGTCTCGTACAAGCCACCTCCACCCGCTACCTCTCCGACAAGGATCCGGCAGAACTGGCCCGCCGCGACTCCCTGCTCCAGGAAGTGGTCCAGCAGGAGGAGCAGTTCGGCGTCAGCGAGAGCAAGGAGCGGGACCTCCCCATCGAGGGCATGCATTTCTTCACGCCGCTCAAGGGTGTGGTTGCCACGCCTTATGACCGGGTGATGCATCCCGCCATCGACATCGCGGCCCCGACAGGCAGCGTGGTCAGCGCCGTGCTGGACGGCACGGTCGTCTTCACTTCCTGGGACGCCGAAACCGGCTATATCATCATCCTGCAACACCGCGACAACCTCATCAGCCTATACACCAATAACCAGAAACTCCTCCGTTCGGGCGGTGAAACCGTCAAGGCCGGCACGCCGCTGGCCCTGGTCGGCGGCACGTCCCGCACCGAAGGCGCGGAGCACCTCCACTTCGAACTCTGGCACAACGGCGAGAGCCTCGATCCTACCCGATACATCAGCTTCTAGTGAAAAGAAAAATCGCCATTCTCGGATCCACCGGGTCCATAGGAACCCAGACACTGGACGTCATCCGCCAGCACCGCGACCTGTTTGAAGTCGAACTGATCTCCGCCCGGCGCAGCGTGGACCTGCTGATCAGCCAGGCCATCGAGTTCGACGCCGCGCACGTCGTAATCTGTGACGAATCCCGTTACCGGGAAGTTGCCGACGCGCTGCAGCCGCGAGGCACCCAGGTCTGGGCCGGCGTGGACAGCCTGTGCGACCTGGCGGGCATGGACTCCGTCGACATTGTCGTGGGAGCGATGGTCGGATTCAGCGGGCTGCGCCCCGCGCTGGCCGCCCTGCGCGCCGGCAAAGCCGTCGCCCTGGCCAACAAGGAGACCCTCGTGGCGGCAGGCGCCATCGTGACACGCACCGCCCGCGAACACCAGGGCGTGATCCTGCCCGTAGATTCGGAGCACTCCGCCATCTTCCAGTGCCTGCTCGCCGCCGGGGACAATCCGGTCGAGAAAGTCCATCTGACAGCCTCCGGCGGCCCGTTCCGGACCTGGGAGCGCCAGCGCATCGCCGGAGCCACGGCCGCCCAGGCACTCAAGCACCCCAACTGGGACATGGGCGCCAAGGTCACCATCGACTCCGCCACGATGATGAACAAGGGTTTCGAGGTGATCGAAGCCAAATGGCTTTTCGACCTGGACCCGGCGCAGATCGAGGTGGTCGTCCATCCCGAATCCGTCATTCACTCCATGGTCGAGTTCGCCGACGGTGCCGTGATCGCGCAGCTGGGCTGCCCGGATATGCGCGAGCCCATCGGTTTTGCGCTGAGTTTCCCCCGGCGCCTGACCGTCGGCAACAAGAGACTCAACTTCGCCGCCCTCGGATCGCTGAGCTTCGAAGCGCCTGACCTGGAGCGGTTCCCCTGCCTGGGCCTTGCCTTTGAAGCCCTCCGGCGCGGCGGGAACGCCCCCTGCGCGCTCAATGCCGCCAACGAGGTGGCCGTGGCCGCTTACCTCAAGGACTTGATCTCCTTCTATGATATTGCAAAAATCTGCGAGCGGGCGCTCTCGGGCCTGAATTTTGTAGCGGATCCTTCGCTCGAAGACATTTTCGAGACCAACCGGGAAATCGCCGCCATTGCCGATGGTTATATTCATTAAGATTCTTCAAGTCATCCTGGCCCTGTCCGTGCTCATCATCATCCATGAGTTCGGACACTATCTCTGGGCCCGCCTGTTCAAAATCCGCGTAGAGAAATTCTACCTCTTCTTCGACCTGGGCGGCAAGGCCCTTGCGCGCTGGCACTGGGGCGGGACGGAGTTCGGCATCGGGTGGCTGCCCTTCGGAGGATACTGCAAGATCGCCGGGATGATCGACGAATCGATGGACCTGGAGCAGATGAAGCAGGAGCCGAAGCCCTGGGAGTTCCGATCCCACCCGGCCTGGCAGCGGCTGCTGGTGATGGCCGGCGGCGTGATCAACAATTTCATTTTCGCCATTCTGGCCTATATCGCCATCATGGCCATCTGGGGCCAGTCCTACATCGCCAACCAGGGCAGCCGGATCTACGTGGACGAACTCGCCTACGAAATGGGCTTCCGCTCCGGCGACGAGATCCTGCGGCTGGACGACTACGTGCCGGAGAATTTCGGGATGCTGCAGGCCGACCTGGCGCGCCGCAGCGTACACAAGGCGACCGTGCGGCGCGGGTCAGATACCCTTGATATCTACATTGACCAGGCCCGTATCGGGGAAATCATCAACGACCCGATGATGTTCGACCTGGCCATCCCCTTCGTCGTAGACTCCGTGATGGCCGGCGGGCTCAATGCCGGCTCCGGCCTGCGCCGGGGCGACCGGATCGCCGCCATCGACGGACAATCCGTGGAGTTCGTGCAGGACTCCCGCGCCCTGCTCGCCGCCCGATCCTCGCAGGAAGTGGCGACGGAAGTGGTGCGCGGCGCCGACACCCTCGGCCTGCCCGTCCAGGTGGACAGTCTCGGCCGCATCGGCGTGTTCATGCAGATGCCCAACGTCCACACCCGGCGCTACAACCTGCTGGAAGCCATCCCGGCCGGCTGGCAGATGGCCGGACAGAGCATCGGCGGCTATCTGGACGACCTGCGCCTGCTCGCCCGCCCGTCTACCGGCGCCTACAAGTCCGTGGGCAGTTTCATCGCCATCGGCCAGGTCTTTCCGGACACCTGGGACTGGTACCGCTTCCTCAACATCCTCGCCCTGCTGTCCATCATGCTCGGCGTAATGAACCTGCTTCCCATCCCGGGCCTGGACGGCGGCCACATCCTCTTCACCCTCTATGAGATCATCTCCGGCCGCAAGCCCGGCGAGAAGTTCCTCGTCGCCGCACAGATGATCGGCATGGCGCTCATTTTCGGCCTGATGTTCCTGGCATTCGGCAACGACATTTCCCGACTCATCCATTAAAGATCAAAAGATATGAAAAGACATCCGTCCCTCCTCCTGACCGCACTGGCCGCGCTGCTGGCCTTGAGCGGATGCAAGAACACGGGAAGCCTGCTGCCCGCCGTCAGCGGCAAGGCAGGCGAAATCATCGTCGTGATGGAGAAGCCCGACTGGGAAAACTCCCTGGGCAACGACGTGCGCGGCCTGCTGGCCCAGGACTGCGCCTGGCTGGCCCAGAAAGAGCCCCTTTACAACCTCGTCAACGTGGTCCCGTCCGCGTTCGCGGACCTGTTCAAGGTGCACCGCAACATCCTCCTCTTCCAGGTGAATCCGCAGATCGACTCCGTCGGCATCATCTTCAAGCACGACGTGTGGGCCGCGCCCCAGTGCGTCATCCAGCTCAGCGCCCCGACCTCCGCACAGGCTTCCGAACTGCTCAGCCAGAAAGGTGCCATGATCATCGGCTCCTTCGAGCAGGCTGAGCGCGACCGCGTGATCCGCAACACCCTCCGCTATGAAGAGCTCTCCCTCTACCCGAAGGTCGCGGAGATTTTCGGCGGCTCTCCCCACTTTCCTTCCGGCTACAAGCTCCGCAAGGCTACCGGGGACTTCGTCTGGATCGCCGATGACAAGGAAGGCGTTTATCAAGATGTCTTCGTGTACCGTTATCCCGCTGAAAGTGATCCCTTCACGCTGGACAAGATCATCGCGCACCGCAACGCCATGATGCAGGACAACGTCCCGGGGATGTTCGACGGCACCTACATGACTACCAGCGAATTCTTCCCGCCGACCGTGGAATACCTCAAATACCGCGGACGCGATCTCGCCCAGACCCGAGGCATGTGGGAAGTGCAGAACGACTTCATGGGAGGTCCGTTCGTCTCGCACTCCTTCTACAGCCCGGACGGCAGCGAAATCATCGTGGCCGAAGCTTTTGTCTATGCCCCCCGCTTCGACAAGCGGCAGTATCTCCGCCAGGTTGAGTCCCTTCTCTATTCCTGGGAATGGAAGAAGCCGGAAACGATGGAAGAAAAAGCTGAAAATTAGTTTGTCATATCCAAAAATCTTTCTATCTTTGCAATCCCAAATTGGCAGAGAAAGCCAAGGGATGAGTTTGGTGGGTTCGTATAACGGCTAGTACTCAAGATTTTCATTCTTGCAATAGGAGTTCGATTCTCCTACCCACTACCAAATATTAAAAAAAGAAACAATGGCAAATACAGCATCCGCTAAGAAAGCCGATCGCCAGAGCGAAAGGCACAGACTGCATAATCGCTATTATGCAAAGACCACCCGCAACGCTATCCGTGACATCCGCAACACCACCGACAAGGCCACGGCCCAGGCCAACGCCCCGAAGGTGTACGCGATGATCGACAAGCTCGCCAAGATTGGCCTCATCCACAAGAACAAGGCTTCCAATCTCAAGAGCGGCATTGCGGTTTACATCAACAAACTTGCTTAATCGCGGTTTTTGACGTATATTTGTAATCGCATCGGGATGTAGCGCAGTTGGCTAGCGCACTACGTTCGGGACGTAGGGGTCGTCTGTTCGAGTCAGATCATCCCGACCCAAATCCGGCAACGACTTGAAAAACAGTTCGTTACCGGAATTTTTATTACAAACCGGGTCAAATACGGGTCAAATATTTTCTTTGGATGACATCCTGGAGGCAGCCTTCGGGGAGTCGGCCAAAGAAAAAAAAATGTTTCTTTTCAAACCGCTCCCGGGGGTAGATTACAGACCTCCGAAACTGACACGGGGCAATCCCGATTGGGTCATCCGCTATTACGTGAAAGACCCGGCGACAGGCCGCCTGCGCCGGATCCGGATCAAGGTCAACCACATCAATCCGTTGAAAGAACGCGTGCGCGTCGCGCGTGAGATGATGGCCGCCATCAGCGAACGCCTCGCCCTGGGATGGAACCCCCTTCGCGACGCATCCGCCCCGAAGTCGTCCGTCTCTGCATTTGATGCCTACGACGCTTTCCTGAAGGTCAAGGCCAAGGAAGCCGAAGCGCAGTCGCTCGCCTCCTACAAGTCCTACATCAAGATCTTCACCGGGTGGCTGAAGGAGAACGGCTTCGACCAGCCGCGCCCGATCGGCTGCGTGACCAGGGAGACGGCACTGGCATTCATGGACCATCTCGATGAGAATGCCGGCATCTCGGCGCGAACCTGGAACAACTATCTCTCCTTCCTGCAGACGCTCCACGCCTGGCTGCAGGAGAAGGGCTTCATTCCGTCCAACCCGTTCGACGGCATCAAGCGCAAGCCCAAGCGCCTGACGGCCAAGAAGCGCCGGACGTTCACCGACGAAGAGCTCGCGTGTCTGTTTGCTTGGCTGGAGGCTCACAACCGGGAGTTCCTGGCCGTCTGTCTGCTCTGCTACGCCTGTTTCATCCGCCCCAAGGAAATCGCGCTGCTGCGCTGCTCGGATATTGACCTGGAAGCGCAAACCGTCCATGTGCGCAGCGAGATCGCCAAGAACGACAACGACTCTTTCCGGACCATCCCGGATGCCGTACTCCCCTACCTGCAGCGCCTGGATCTCTCGCATCCGGACTGGGCGCTGTTCGGCAAAAACTATGGGGACGGAGAAGATTTCAGACCGGGGCCGACACCGGCCGACCAACGGAAATTCGCCGGATACTGGTCCGGCTGGATCCGCCCGGCCCTCGGCTTCCCTACGGAGCTGCAGCTCTACAGTCTGAAGGATACCGGCATCACCAACATGGCCACCGCCGGCGTGGCCATCAACCTGGTGCAGCAGCAGGCCGACCACTCCAACGTGGCCATCACCTCCATCTACCTGGGAAAGAAGCCGGAGGCCAACGCCCGCATCAAGGGCGCGGCCATCCTGCCGAAATAAAAAGCCCGAACTGCTCCGGGCCCATCAAAAAGTCAGCGTTACACCAGCGGTGGCGCCGAGGCCGGGCCGGATGGCGGTGCCGTCCCAGAATATGCCGGGCCCGGCCGTCAGGCCGAAGCTGATGCGAGGCTTCCGGACATCACGCGCCACAACCGTTTTCGATTCTGAGGTCGCATAGATGGTTTTCGGCCACACGTCCAGGGAGACCAGCCGCGGCCGGATACCGGCTACGACGGCCCGGTAGTCCTCGTTCTCATAGGAAACCATTTCCTCCATCACCGGCACGGCGAGCGTGTCGCCCGGATGGACGTCCGCGGAATCCGGCGGCACCACGACCGGGAGCAGGATAAAGTGGAGATCCAGCCGGGAGGCAGGCTCCGGAGCGGCGACGTGGATCGGCCGGCGGATGATGGTTGTGTCATGCCGCTCGATGATCTCGGGCCGCACGCTCTTCCGGCCGACGACCCAGCCGATCCCATAAAAGCTGATGCAGCAGGTAGCGAGCAGCAGCGCGGCGAAGACGGCCTGGACGAGTTTCTCACATCCAGTCATTTGTCCACCTCCTTCACCATGATCAGGCCGCGCTGCTGCCCGGCATTGTTGAACCTTCCGATGTGGAGCCACTTAGCCCCGGTCTTCTTGTTGCTCTCGATCAGGAGCTGGTCGAACCGGGTGCCGGTCTTGCGGAGCCAGGCCACCGTGAAGTCCCGGAACTTGCTGAAGCTGCCGGACACCTGCAGATCTGCCGCATCTCCTTTCTGGTGGACCGAGGTGGGCACTCCTCCGACGGCCTTGTTGAGCGCCGGGCATCGGTAGCCGGACGAAACATGGATCGGCATGCCATATGCCGCCCGGAGCGGATCCAGGATCTCCTCGACCATGCCTTCCAGGTGTTCCACAACCTCGAAGCTCGGCGTGTTGTCAATCCCTTTCTTTTTGGCGGTGTCGGAGCGGATGAATTCCGACAGCTCGAAATACTTATGCTTCTTCATTGTCTTCGGTAGTTTCGTTGTTTTCAGAGGATCCCTTCCCATCCAGGTCCTTCACCTCGACGGTAGTTTTGCCGTGGGTCAGCTTGAAGCCCAGGCCCTCCCGGATTGCCTCTCGGAGCTCGAACAAGCCCGCAAAGGCAAAGATCCATCCGACTGCCTGCAGGACCGTCGGATGAATCTCACCTTGAGGCGGGATGAACAGCGAGGCGATGAACATGCCGATGCTCACAATCATGCACAGCCACAGCCCAACGGTCGTGGATGTGCTCACATTTCGGGTCAGCGCCCGGAAGCGGGCGAGGCGTCTTTTTTGTGTCATGTCCGCCCCCTTGATTGTTACAGTTTCGCCACCACCGCAGCGACGACGGCAGCGACCGCCTCGGCGAGCTGCGCGCCCTTGTCGATGGAGGTCGGATGCAGGTTGTACTGGAGGTCTTCGCCGGAGCGGTAAGCGTCGAATGAGCCGAGCCCTTCGACCTGACCGTTGATGTTGTTGATGGTCTTGCCGTCCACGGAGAGGTCGCCGTTGGACTTGACCGCACCTTCCTCATACTGGAAGGAACCGGAATTGAGAGTTACTTTCGTCATGATAAAAAGGGATTAAAGGTTGAACAGCGGATAGAGGGCTTCCACCCAGGAGAGCTTGAGGTCCTGCTTCTTGAGTTCGTCCATCAGCTTCTCGCGGTCGATTTTCTTGACCTCCACTTCCTCGGAGTAGAGCTTCGTCACTTGGTCGTTGAAGTCCTTGACGGCATCGAGATAGTCCTTGTGCTCGGTGCGGAGCTGCTTGGAGAGTTCGATCTGCTCCTCGCGGACGGTGGTTTCGTTGATTTTGGTCTGGAGGTCCTGCACGGCCTGCTCCTCGTCCTTGTAGGATTCGATGAAGACCTTGCGCATATCCTCAATCTTGGCGTCCAGCTTCTTCCCGGCATCGAGCAGGGCGAAGTGGTCGTCGATGAGGGTGTTGCGGACATCCTTGTCCTCGAATTTGTTGATTTTGATTTCTTTCAGCGCATCGAGCGCAGGTTTGATTTCGGATTTTTTCATGATTAGATTGTTCCGTTTTTGATGAGGTTTCTGATGAGTTTGTAGAGGGCAAAAGCCCAGCAAGCAAGGTTGGCAATGCCAGCCCACAGATAGATGCCGCCGTAGTTCATCGCTCCGGCGGAGGAAATGATACCGATGCCCAGCATGGCCAGCAGCACCAGCAGCCAGCCGAGGGTCTTGATTGAAGGTTTGAAATCCATAATGCAGATATTTAATTATTCGTAAACTTTTCGAGAGGAACCCTGCTGGACGCACAGGTAAACGTGTGCGCGGTCATCATACTCGTTCCCGTCTGCATCCGTTGTCGAAGTCGCAAGAGTGAATGTGTATTCATGGGGTTGGGAATCTGCCGGAACGGTGATTGCGTTCTGCGCCCGATACGCGGCCACGACCCTTCCTCCCTGCGAGATGCCGGAAGCGTACACTGTCCCGGAGTTGACCCAAGCATCAACGCCATTTACGATAGCCGTATGCTCTGCGTCCGTGTCGAACATCGCGTCACTCTCAATATAGGTAAATACCGTAGAGAGAGTAACGCTTGCGGCGGTGGCGTTGATGAACTTGACCTTGCATATAGCGTTGCTTCCAGATGTATCGACGCTCCCGATGATTGCTGAGAAGCCGGAAGCGGAAGCACTCTTAACGAAGCCGGCCATCGCATACCCGTCGAGGGAGATAACCCGCTCAAGCGCTGTGCCGGAGCCATTCAGAGCATTGTAGTCTGCCCACCCGTCACTTGTGTGGCCATAGGCGAGAATGGGGACCACGGTATAATTCCCATTCGGGAGATTGTTCGTTATGCTTATCGTCGCCTCCACCTCGGAGGTAAGTTCCGTGGCGAGAGACGCAGAAGAAACCCAGTACCGGTCATTCGTGTAGTTCGATTCATGAATAAACGCCAAGCCGAAATGCCATTGAGAATACTTGTTCCCGTAGCCGCTGTTCCGAAAATCATCGGCATAGAGCAACCCGGTTCCTTCATCGAATCCGGAACGCGTCCCGCTGATGTCCGGGTCTGCCCCGATGATGGAAATAATAATCACATCCCCATTCCCGAGGGTCTTGCTTCGCATCCGCATAAAGAATCCAAAAGGAGCGCCAAAGGTCACGGCGTTGGTTGTAACCGTTTCTCCGAGTCCCCACTCGCGCTGCACCTCCGAAGCCAGGGTGTACCCCTTGAAATCCAGCTTCCGATACCATTCATTGTTAGGAGAAATGCCGCGCGGGAAAGCGTATGTCCACTTCATAGTAGTATTGTAGTTCTGCCGGAAATTGCTGTAGTTGGCAGAATCTGGAATAGTCAACCCAAAATAAGCCGACTGGAGCGCACTTTCGTATTGAGCAAAAGTTGACAACCCGGAAGCCGCGTTGCAGAATGGCTTATATCTTGCGTATTTGTTAATCAATCCCTGTTCGCCACCGGTCTTTATGAGAGTTCCGATGTCAAGACTCGAAAGCCCAAGCGCCGAGGCTATGTCTCCCATGCCTACGGCTCCGGTTATTTTCCCATTTGTTATCGGCATATCAGTTCATATTTAATCTTCGTTTCAATTCAGCATTTTCCCGCTCCAGCTGGCGGATGCGCGTTTCGTGATCCTGCGCAACGGCAACCAGCGGGGCGATGACCTTCGTCTGGTCCAGCCGCATGTATTTCTCGAAAATCGTCCCGATGGCTTGCGGCAGGTACGGCTCCACCTCCTGCGCGATGAAGCCGAGGTCGTTGCCCTTGTACTGGTCATAGAACTCTGTGGCCGTGCTATTCCAGGTAAACGTGACCGGGTTGAGAGCCATGACGATGCGCTTGGCAGATTCTGCCGAGAGGGGCTGGATGTTGGTCTTGAGCCTGGCATCCGAGGCAGACCCAGCCGTGATTGCTCCAGTGGCGACGATGTTGCCTACAACGTGAAGCTTCTGGGATGGTGATTCAGTACCAATCCCGACATTGCCATCTGCTCTAACATAGAATGCCGAAGTGCCTCCAGTACCAAGAGTCGTTTGCCCATAATTAAGTGAGAACAGATAATAAGAAGATGAATTTTGTTTGGAGCCCAAATAGAAACCATATCCGGCGCTATGAGCAGTATGAACTATAGAATTGGTTGTCAGGAACCTAGTCGCCCAACTGTTCGTGTCATTTACATCCAACTTGTATGATGGAGTGGTTGTTCCGATGCCGAACTTTCCGTCGGTTGTCCATATTAGTTGCTGAAAACTTCCATTGTAAGCATTAAAATATATGTTCTTTCCATAGATACTGGTGTTAGCATTACGGAACGTGCCAGGTCCGACCTGCAATTCGTGCGTAGAATCTGACTGGCTAATAACTCCCCTGTTACCTATGAAATAACTGACACTTGTAGATATATCTCCGCTCGCTGTCAGCGTAGAGCAGGCCCAGGGGACTGTCGAGAGATTGGAGTTGCCGGAGTGCCAGATAGTATTTGTTCCCCAGGTTAGCGTGGAATCGGAGCCGAAACGAAGGTTCGTACCATTGTAGTTGTTTACACCGATGTATGCATAGCCGATTCCATTACTTGAATCACCTGCTGTATAATAGCCGTATGCCCCGATAACGAACTTGGATACGCCGTCAACCGTAAGGCTGACAATATCACGCGCCCAGCCTGTTGTCGCGTGATATTTGAAGTTCTTTACAAAACACCCGTCGATATTGTCAATGATCAGGCTCCCGGTAAGCGTACCACCGTTCAAAGGCAAATACCCAGCACTATTATACGGAGCATAGGTAGTAGATAAATTACAAGCAGCCAACGCAGAACCATTATAATATACGGGTTGAGTAGATGAACCAATTTGCGTACTACCAGCAAGGGTGGCAAGAGAGAGGTTTCCAGAATAGTAATACGAAGTGCTATCAACACTACCATCAGCTTTCAGGAATTGGGACGATGTGCCACCATTTTTAATGAATCCACCAGAAGTCCAAACATTATTTCCAAGCGCAACCGTGGGGGAACCGCCTTGTGCCCATACAAAAGAATGGCCCCCGGACTTTCCAGCACCATAGGTATATCCGCTGCCGTAATAAACGTAACAAGCGCCGTAAAGATTTCCCATCGACATGCCGTCAGCATCAATCTGATAGGATGCCCCAATTGACCATATATCTGCCGCACGGTTTGGATCATAAGTACCTATAATTCCGTTTCTTCTTGAGGAACTTGGTTGATTGAAAGTTAGTGAACCATTCATCGTATCACCAGCTTTCAGCACATAGTTTCCTAATGAATTGTATGCACTCTCTCCGTGAGATATATACCCCTGATAGGTACTATTGATAGAGACAGTACCAGTGCTTGTGATAGTACCCCCAGTAAGACCAGTCCCGGTGGCAATCGAGGTAACGGTGCCGGTCTTGTTCAGGCCTGGGAAGTTGGTCGTGTTGACGTAGGACGTGTAGTTGCCGTCCGTGATGAAAGTAGTCCATGCTCCCCAGCTATTAAGGGTATGGGTATACTTGCGTATTTTTACTCCGACATTAGATGCAGCATTGTACTGCGTGACCAGCTCTGTGCCTCCGAATTTATTATAGCCGGACCAGTAGAGCGTATCGGAGAAACTATATACTCCCGCCGCATTTCTGTGGAACACCGGGAATAGAGTGCCGTTGTTCTCCTTGAAAAGCTCGGCCGATGTCGTTTCGTCGGTTATAACATCATCCGGATAGCCTTCAAATGGCGATGTGATATAAGTTGATTTTACTGCATAGGGTATCGTCAAATCGGCGTTCGTCCCATTTGTGTTGACACGCAGGTAATTGCCGTTGATAGTCGTACTGCGGACGCCGGAATTGGAGAACGTCGTTCCGCTCAATGAAAGACCCGCCCCAGGAGAATACGTGGTATCCACCGCCGTGAGGTTCAGCGTCAAGGTAGAAGCTGATCCGCCCGTCCCGGAGTACGTTCCCGTGCCGGAGATGTTCGTTCCTGTGATTGAGACTGTCGGAAGATGCGCGGTATGGATTTTCTTGTTCAGTCCCTCGCCCGTGTTGTCGATGAGGTTGTTCCAGACAGCGGCCAAATCAACCCCGGCAGAGCCCCCGCCGTCGCTCAATCCACCAGCAGAGATAAAGGAGTCAGAGTAAAACCCCCGGTTGCCCTTGACGTGGATATTCCCGTCAACAATCTCAAACCAGTCATTGAGGTTAGTGTAGGCGCTTTCTCCGTGGTCAATCTTCGTGCTTAACGCGCTTGCCAGGTCGGTCTGCGGAATACCCGTGGAAGGCTTTTGATACGCAGAATCTGCAAGATCGAGGGATGCGATGGAAGCGGCAGAGAGCGAGATGGTTCTGTTGGAAGCCAGCGTGCCGCCACCCTCCAAACCCGTCCCGGCAGAGATGGTCGTAGTCTTGAGCGCCCAAGACGCCTCGTCTCCGAGCTGCTCCCAAGCGCTGCCCGCCCAGAGATACTCCTTTCCGTCGTAGAGAACGACATCGCCTTTCTTTGCGGTATAGGAGGAGCCGTCAATGACAACCGGGTTTGTGGTGCTTCCGTCCGAGAGAGGCGTAGTGGTCGTTCCCTGCATCTTCATTACGGAACTGACCGCTTCGTTGATGGCGGAATAGACACTTCCGCCCGTCACCAGCCCGGTGTTCCCGGAAGCGACGGAGCCGATTCCATACTCAGCTGCAGCACCAAGACCGAGAGCGGACTTCAAACTCGCCACCGGTATGTCACCACTCGTCGGAGAAACCCCCGCTACCGTCTGGACCGTCCCGGCGGTGGCAAGCAACTGGTCAACCCTTTCCTTGGAGTAGAAGTTAATCGGGTCGATCCCAGTCGCAGACAGGGTTCCTCCGTAGGTCTGGGCGACAAGAGTGGCATTGCCTGCAGAGGCTCCGCCACCGGGAGAGATGCCTCCGGCAGAAATCCAGGAGTCGGAGAAAAAAGGGAGTTTGGAGTGCAGCGCAGTGACGGTCTGCCCGTCGATAGTAATTTGCACCTTCTCAAAATCCGCATTTGTATCCGTTTCCGCGTTGGCCTCGAAGATGAGACCTTTTCTCGTACCGAGGTATGCGTAGTCAGGCTTGAGTTCTATGAGCGTGGTCAGGTCGGCACTTTTTTGGAAAAATCCTGGATTCTCAACGGAGAGTACACCATTGCCGTCGATGGACAGTCCCTCGCCAACCTTGATACCGCCGAGTACCGTGGCTGTGGCTACCGGAAGCACGAACGGCGACCGCTCGATAGCGCGGATCCGGTCATCGAGATTCTTCCCCAAGGCGGCCGCGAGCGCAAAACCGGCCACACCGGCCCGATAATCCTCCCACGGGCCGGACCACACCGGCGTCCGCTCGGCATGGATGGCCTGCTGCAGCCAATCCTTGACACCGCTCAGCGCGACATTGCCCCACGCCCGCGTCAGCGGGTTCTGGACCAGGAAAAGAAGTTCTTCAGTAAGATCTACGGCCGGGAATTCATCCAGCCTGGTTTTCAAAAAAAAAAGATCCTCGACCGGCAGGTCTTCGCTCGCAGGATCATCGCCCACATAGAGCGCGCCGTATTGCTGATTCGGGTCGAAATCCCCGAGGCCCTCGGCATCCTGGAAGTAACGGCCGGCATCCAGATAGGCCAGGTGGTAGGTGAACTTCACGCTGCCGATGGCATTGTCCTGCAGGTCCGTCTCCTGCGAATCCACCACGATCTTCTCCGGAATACCATTCAGAAGGATCCGCCGGTCATACGCCTTCAGGAAATCCAACCAGAGGGCCGACTCGCGCGCAGAGCCAAGGTAGCCGGAATACACCTCCCGGCCCTCTTCGGCATCGTTCCGGAGCTCACTCTCCTCGCTGCCGTTCAGGAAGGCGACCGAAGATCCCTCCAGCTTCGGATTGCTCCGACCGGAAGAGAACACCCGGTCTTCGACGCCGAAGCCGTTGCAGAACACGAATTCTTTCACCCGCACGTCCGCCCTGGCGACCACCAGACGCAGCGGATATCCCTCGATGGAAGCGGCTGCGCCGTCCGAATCCGTCCCGGAGAACGCGTAGCTGATATCCCATGCCGCCGGGATCCCGGACACCCGTGCCGCAATGGCGGCGAAAGAGGCATCCACCGTGACGAACTGGCACCCGGCCTGTAGCGTGCCGCTAGCCAAGGACAGCGTGACGGGATCCGCGTCCAGAAAATAGACCTTGGCGCTCACGGAATAGCTCCCGCTCCGCCAGCCGAGAAGGTCCAACCCAGCAAGGAAGGTCAACCGTTCCCTGCCCCAGGTGTATGTCTTGCTGACCTGGTCACGCCAACTGAGCCAATGGCCAACGAGCTGTGCGGGAGTCTTGCCGGCAGCCCCGCCGTAAACGGCGCGGAATGCCATCGAAGTGTCCCCGGCCGACAGCGTCACCAGCGGTACCTCCCGGACGCCGGCGTCCGCCAGGCCCGGCTGCTCCACCACGGACGCCAGGATCTCCCGCATCCGGAGCGGCGCGACATAGCGCCCGCCTTCCAGTACCGGCGTCACCGGGATCGTCCAGCTGGAGCCGCCGGCGGCCACCGTCACATCGACGGTATCCTCGCCTGCGGCGACCAGGTTGACATCCTGCGCGTCGCGGACAAACAGAGGTCCATATAGTATCGGCTCGAAACTCATCACAACGCAAAAATACCCGTTTTCGCCCCGGCAGAAAGGACACCCTATAGCGAGATCAGATCCGCGCTCACGTCCACCCCCTCGGAACTCGCATTCACCCGGACGGACAGCTTGGAAACAAGGAAATTGCGGCTCCGCACCCGCACTGCCTGCCACATCCGGAAGGAAGCAAGCTCGAACGGAGTCAGGTCCAAGTCCACCGACAGCAGCTGCCGGTCCTTGGCCAGCCAGGCGGCATACGCCTGGTGATACTGGGCGAACAGCGCATCGGGCGACAGGGAGACACCGAGATCCTGATCCGCGCTCCCGGCGCTGTCCGGATCCGCAATGATGACGCCTTTATCACTCGCCTGGTTGCCGGAGCACAAGGCGATATACGCTTCCTTCGGGCGCTCGCCCCCGTAGGCCGGGAGCGACAGGATGGCAGCCATCCGGATATCGGACACCAGCGTAAAGGTGGTAGTGAATACCTTCCAGTACCGGCGAACCGGGGCGCACTTCGCCAGACGGAGGCCGACAGATACGGAATGCATTTCGTCGGTTCCCTCGGCCTCCTGCTTCGCCGACACGCGATCGATCCGGTCAATCAGTATCTCGTGCGTGATTCCGATCGTCTCCACCGTCCTGGTGCCATCGTACTGGATGCTCACCTGGTCAGCGGCCTTCAGGGAATACAGATCGGCCAGCCCGCTATGCTCGATGGCCAAATACTCCTCCTTGGCACTGCCCAGCACGCCGGACAACGTGTCTTTCTTCTCGTCCACGGCCCCCTGTGCAGCGTTCTCGGATTCATCACCGCCGAAGCCCAACTCGTACCCGGACCTTTCTTCCCGCGAACTCCGGAATCGGTCCGAAACCCTCTGATCCCAATCCAGCGGCGCGGATCCGGCCAGGACCTCCGATGCGGAGATTAGCCGCAAACGATTGCCGTCCTGGAAGACGGCGGCGCAGAAGATCAGGCAGACATCCAGCAGCAGGTCGGCCAAGGTGATGTCCGGAAGCGTCTCGGCGACATTGTAATAGGCGCGGCCGTTCTTGGTCATCGGCTTCCCGGAAGTCCACCAGGTGCCGAATACGACCGCCCGCTGGAGGAACTCGGACGCATCCGGGACATCCGACAATGAAACGGCGGCCCCCAGGAGACGCCCGATCTCCACGGCGGGGACGAGGTCCTGGAAGTCAGTGGCGTCCGGCTGATTGCGGTATTTCCGGTTGTAGTTCATCTGCGACCTGCCCGGGCGGTAGTCGGTAGGCGTGGGACGGAAACCCGGCTCGCCCGTCAGCGCAGCGTCCACGACGGGCGGGAGATGGATGCCGGGCACCGTGTCCGCTTTCAGGGCATTCAGAATTGCAGTATAGTCATTCCCCTCCAATTCGAGGCCGGATATCTCCCAGATCTTCGCGCCCCATTCCGTCTGGAGATCCTTGCCGGAGAAGGTGTAGCTGATCCGCCCGTCCTCGTCGATGCTGTCATAGATCAGGGATCCCGCGTACAACTGCACGCCACCCACCAGAATCGCTGCCCCCAGCTGCTTCACCCGCGGCTCCAGCATCATCGTATCCAGGTATCCGAACACGGCCTTGTTGGCCGACGTCGGCAGGAACGAGATCGCCGTGCTGAAGGGCACCGGGATCCGGTCTTCCTGCAGCAACGGATTCTCGATGGTCAGTTCAAACTCGGCGTCCGGATCCAGATCCAGGAACACGCCTGTATCGGTCAGAATGTCAACCATTGAGCTGTCCTCCCCTCCTTGCGCGGTTGTACTCTTCTGTCTTCTCGATGATGCCCTTGCGACCGAGCATCGACACCTCGGCCTTGATGGGCTTGGAGAAGACGGCGTTCATCCGGCGGAGCAGCTGCAGGAGTTCCTGGTAGTTCGCCGCCGACAGGCGCGTGCCGTCCGGCATCGACACGCTGCCGCCCAGGGCTCCAGCTGCCACATCATCGTCGAAGAATCCGCCGGCGGCCCGCCCGGCGACGGCCAGGCGCGGCTGCACCGCCTCCAGCCGGAGGTCGCGCAGGCGACCGTGGCGACGTGCCGTCTCGATGGCATCCACGAACGGCGCCACGGACGGGTTCTGCAGAGCCTCTGCCGGGATTACGTACTCCGTGCCGTTCTCCCCCACCAGCACCGTCGGCCGGTCAATGAAGCCCCGGCGGTCCGGAGAGAGCCGGGCCGGGAAAGTCCGGCCATCCTGCCTGCGGCGCACGCGGACCGGGCGGCCGTCCTGATCAAAGGCGCCGCCCTGCTCACGGCCGGTGACGGGAGTCGCCGCCATCATGGCCACTTGCGCTGCGCCCATGGCGCCGACAATCGCGGCAGGCACAGCACCGGCAGGCCAGCCCCATTGGGCGAGTGTCTTGGTCACGGAGAGTGCCGTGTTGATGATGGCCTGGACAATGTTCATCCGTTTCTCCCGCTCCGCCTGCCGGAGCGCCATCTCTTCCTCGCGTGCCTCCTGCTCCGCCTCCATCTTCTCAATCTCGGCGTCATACTGCGCCTGGGTCATCAGCCCGGCGTCCAGCCGCTTCTGCAGATCCTTGCGCTTGGTCTCGTTCGCCTTCTGGTAGGCTTTCAGTTCCTCCTGCTCCTTGGCGTTCGTCATCGCAATGGCCTGGCTGGCCAGCTGGAAACCTTCTTGGGCGATGCTGCCCATCGCCCTGATGGCGGAGCCCAGATCTTCCACGCCAAGCTTGCCCTTGGACAGATTGTCAAACAGCTGTTCCCACTGCGACTGCCGGACACCGAAGAGCTCGCCGTCTCCCGTACCGGACCACAACCCGCCGTCCGCTTCTCCGGCGAGCGCGGACGTGGTCTCCGTGATCTGCTTGATCACCTCCTGCAGCTTTTTCTTGAAGGCGTCCAGCTGCTCTTCCGGAATGGCAATCCCTTCGAATTCACCGGTATCAACGATGTGCTCAAGAAGTGTATGCAGGGCATTCAGGTACTGGAGATCCAGAGCCCCGAGTTCCTGGTTCATCTGCCTGCGCAGCTCTTTCTCCTCGGCGGAGCCCTTCTTCGCCTGGGCAATGCGGTCCAGCCAGTGGTTCTCCAGCTCCGCACGCTCGATTTCGTGGGCGCGTTGCATCCGGGACATCGCCTGGTTCTGCGCATCCAGCTCGATCTTGGACAGGTTCTGCCGGTGCTTCTTCTCGATCAGCTCCAGCATCTCGGCATTGTCCTGGTACTTCTTCTGCTCCTCTGCGTAGCGGGCATCCTCCTGAGCGCGGGCCTTCTTAGCGGCGTCGGTCTCGATCTCCGCGAGGACCTGCGCCTTTTCCTTGGCCAGCTGCTCTTCCTTCTTCCTGGCGTTCTCCTGCTGCTGATGCGTCTTATCCAGCAGCTGCTGCTCCAGCTGGAGACGGTCGGCGCCGGACTCCCTGCGCAGCGCCAGCCGGGCGGTCAGCGTGGCGATCTCCAGCTCCAGCAGCTTCGCGTTGTAGGCCTCCTGGTCCTGGATCTCACCCTCGTTGTACTGCCGCGTCAGCTCCACCTTCGCTTCCAGGAAGGCTCGATCATTCTGGAGTGACCAGGACTTTTTCGATTTGTCGCCATCACCGCCTCCAGTAGTTGTGACCACCGGATCCAAAGCACCACTGGCGGCATCGGAGATCGCCCGCTCCATAGCCTCAGCGATGCCGATCCGCTTCTGCATGGCCTCTTCGTACTCCAGCGTGTACTTCTGCCTGCGCTTCTTTCGGGCTCTTTCTTCCGCAGCCTGCTCTTCGGCGAGGGCGGCATCGAGCATTTTCTGGAGTTTGGCGCGGTACACGCCTTCATCCATTCCTTTCTCGTACATGCCGGTCATCTGCTTGTAGAAATCATCCTGCTGGCGCCGGTACACCCCGGCCGGGTCCAGCGCATCATTGATCTTGTTGACCAGCTTCGTCAGCCAGTCAACCACGCTCTTCAGCGGGCCGGTGGAATTCCGGAACGACAGGATCAACCCTTCCCACGCCGACTTGAACAGCTTCGTGGATCCTTCCAACGTATTCATCCGGTCGTCCGCAATCCGCTCCAGCTCGCCGTCAACATCCTCCAGTGCCTCACGCAGTTCACCCGCACTTTCTGCACCGTTCAGGAACCGATTGAACGCGGACACGGACCTTTTATCCGTGAGGTCCAGCGTCTTGGCCAGATCCAGCCCCTTGGCGTCGAGGTCCTTCATGGCCTGGATGAGTTCCGGGAAGGTTCGGACCGGCTTGCCGATCTCCTTGGCCAGCTTACCGTTGGCGTTTGCGAGGTTCAGCAGGATGTTGCGCGTGGCCGTAGCGGCCGACGATGCGTCAAAGCCTGCATCCGCCAAAGATCCCAGAAGCGCGGTCGTGTCCTTCACGTCGATGCCGAAAGTGTTGGCCACCGGCCCGACGATACTCATCGCTGTCTGCAGGTAGGAGAAATTGAGGGCGCTCTTGTTGGTGGCCACCGCCAGGGCGCCGAGTACGTCCTCGGAGTCCTGGGCTTGCAGATCGAAGATCCTGAGCGTCGCGCCGGCCAGCGCGGCCGCCTCCGGAAGATCGGCTCCGACCGCCGTCGCGAAATGCAGCACCGGCTCCTCCATCGCACGGATCTGACCCTCGCTGAAGCCCAGCTTCGCCAGCTCCGTCTGCAGGAGCGTCACCTGCGATGCGGTGTATTCCGTCGTGCGCCCGAGATCCAGTGCGGAATTCGTCAGCGCCCCGATTTCCTTCACGTTCTTCCCGAGGATGGTGGCCAGGTTGGCATTCGCCTGCTCGAAGTCGGACATCGAGCTGACCGCCCGGGCGATCCCCCGCACCAGCCTCTGGCCAACGTGAATGATGCCAGTCACCACGGCGACGGCGCCTGCTGCTGAGTTCCACGCCCGCTGGACCAGCCCTGCGCCACCCGCCAGTTCTTTGAAGCGTTTGCGGGAATCATTGAGCTCCTTGTTCAGATCCTGCCATAGCTTCGTCTTCGGATCCGTCTCCCGAAGCAGCGCGTTTACGGCCTTGATATGACGCTGAAGCTCCGACATCGTCATCGTGTTAACCTTGAGTTGGCGCTCTTGGGAGGCAAGGTTCTCCTTCTCTTTCGAAAGAGACCTTGAAAGCCGCTCCACCTCTTTTTGATGCCTTTTGCATTGAGCCGTCTCTTCCTTTCCTGCTTTTGTCAGTTTTTCGACCTGCTCTTTCTCGGCATTCAGTTTTTTGGTAAGATCATCCACCGATGCCTTCAAATCCAAAACGCGCTTTCTCCCATCGTCACCGTTCACGATGAGATTCAGCCGAAGATCCTCTTCGCGTATTGCCTTTGCCATAAATTCTCGAATTTATGGCACAAAAATAGCCGCCCACAGGCGGCTACAAAGGACGGGCTCTCATTCGGAATAAATCTGTTCGCAGGCAGTTCGGTAATCACCCAAATGGAAACCCTGACTCTGGCGGAATTGCCGGTCCACCCGTTTCAACCTCTTTATCTGATCATCCCTCAGGTTCATTTTCTCGCGAGAAGCGAGCTGACTGGAGATCTCTTCTTCCCGCCAACGGCGGTAAGCGTCATCAAATATCTTTTCATGCCGAGCGGATCGAATCTTCTCCTTGATTTTCAGGAAAGCCCCTACAATCAGCAGGGCAATCCCGGCACTTACCAAAATATCCATAGTGTCATTCCTCCTTTTCTGTCCGCAAGTTACGAATCATTCTCCGGAATCGCAAGCTGTCCCGTCACCCGGAGCGCCACCTTCCAGGGCTCCTCGATCCGCAGCCAGTCCGGATCGAACGAACGCAGCAGGTGCGGAGCGAACCGCTCCGTGATCCACATCACGCTCTCGAAGAATCCCTTGTCAAGCCGCCGGGACACCAGCGCGAACATGTCCAGGTCTTCCTCCCCGGGCCGCCGCAGGTCGTCCACCGCCCACGCGCCCGATTTGCCCAGGGCCACGGCGCAGTCGTACAGGTACTCCGGATGGCCGGTGAACCCGGCAGCCGCCTGCGGATAGAAATGCAGGATCACGTACTTCCCGCCTTCCGTCGCGGCGAGCAACTCCTCGATGTAGTCTTCCAGTCTCATGCCTGCTCCTCCTCCTTCAAAGGTTCAACAGCACCGGCGCCGGTGCCGCGCAGGACCTCATACAAGGCCTCGCAGCACTCCCGGCGCTGGTCACAGAGATCGTCCAGCACGTCCTCCAGGATGTCGGAGGTGCGCACCCGGGCCTCATCCGGGAGCACGTGCAGCTCCGTGCGGAGCGTGTCGATAAGGCGGGCTGCCATCCAAAGATGATCGATGGCGGAAACAAGTTGTCCGGGGTTCAGGCCCGGGGCCGGCACCGAGGCGCCGGAGGTTGCATTAGCGGTAGACATAACTAATGTAAAATAAAAAAGCCAAGGCTCTGTCTACCACATACGCCCTGGGGCAATGCTGCCGCACCTTACGGATACGACGAACCTTGGCTAATCTCTTTCTGCCTGCATCTGATAGGAAAATCCCGGAGAACTGCCCCGTCAGACTCGGTGTATGTAGTAGACAGGAACAAATATCGGCATTATTTCCGAAAATCCAATAGCCCGATGCAAAAAAATCGCTCCCCCCGGGAGCGATCAGTCAAGGCATCTGCGGTTCTCCTATTTGAAATTGCATCAAAGGACCAGGAACTTGAGGTTGCTGTGGAGGAAGATGGAGAGAATACTCTCCACCAATGTTGTTTTCAACAATTTTCACCAGATTGCTTGCTTCTCCAAGAATCATACAACAATGGTGGATACTGAGCACTAGATCCTGAACGACCGAATCCGATTCGAGGCTTTCGATATTCAACCCGGTATCCTTGCACCGCTGGACATCAATATGACGGCTGTGCACTTTACTATCGCCATTGTCCACAAACACTCTCTTTATCTCTGCCCGGACTTCATCCGAATATTGGGAATATTTCAAGATGTCATCCGCCAGTTCCCTCGACAATTCGTCGGCCTGTTGGCAAATAGTTAGAAACGTCGGGTGCAGTTTCGAGATAATGGCTTGCCAAAGACCTAGACTGGAGGGGTTACTGCTTACGTCACGGACAGCCCGGTCAAACTCTTTCAAGACAGACTGACACGGCAAGCCGTTGATTTGAGGATCGAAAGGGCCAAGACATGACTGCTTACCCATCATAATTGAACGAGAAGACACAGCGATCATCGAGCCAGCCGACATTGCCATCTGGGGAATAATAGCCCTAATGTCCCCATCAAACATCGACCTGAGATACTTAATAATCTGTTCTGTAGCCGAGATATCTCCGCCAGGCGTATGGAGAATCAGATCAAGGCCTTTCTTCCGGTCCAATTTGTGGACAGTCTCCATAAAAGCGTTGATGTCCCGGTCATTGATCAAAGCATCAGCTCGCTGTTTATTAAGAAAAGCCGAAAAGTACAGGATAGTATTTCTTCCGGTATGTTCGGACAACTCGCGGAGATACCGCTTCTTCTGCTCTACAAGAAAGAAAACGCCGCCATTTGGATTCTGCGGTGTGACTCGAACTTGTGATTCGTTCTTTATTTCACTCCAGCCAGGCATAACTACAACATTACGATAGACGTGCTGGTGCCGGATGTGCATTGCACATCGTTCTCAAAAGCAGAATTCTGCCGATACATCCCATCCTTCATAGGCCATGGCTGATTCACATAAGGAGAGGGAACGTATCCTTTCATGAACTGCGCATACTGGTCTTCGCGTGACTGTTTCTGATCGCCCATAGGTAAGAGTTGTTTCATTTTACTCTACAAAATAACAAAATTCGTTCCTGAATTGCAAGTGAATTGCACGAGTATTGCATCATGCAGACTTCCCGATATCCCGGAAAGTAGCCGCGACATCCTCCGTAAAGCCATACATCAGCCGTCGGGCGATGGCGGCATATGCACCGAAGATGAAGCGGTTGTGGATGCGCAGGGACTTCTTGCGGCGGTTCTTGATATCCAGGAATCGTTCATAGACGGGATGCTCCAATGTCAGTTTGCCGTCCGCCTCGGCACCGCCGGACACGGATATCGAGCGGCCGGACTCCAGGCGTCCGGTGCCGCGACGGTAGCCGGAAGCGATCGCGGCGCCCTGGCCAGCCAGCATCCGCCGCCCTTCGCTCTCCAGCGTCTCCTGGATGAACCGTTCCCGCGCGCCCATCAGCCGAGGGTAATTTCGATGCTCCAGCCGGACCATCCGCCGAAGACGGAGTACTCCGGTACCACGTTGACATCCGTCAGGGACAGCCCCGCGAGCTGCGGGCACGGCATCCCCGTCTCGCCGCCGGTCAGGTCTTCGTCCAGTTTGTCCAGGATTGCCTGCGAAACTTCCAGCAGACGAAGGTAAGTTTCATCCGCGAGTTTCACGGTCCGGGAAGCCCCGTTGATCTTGGCGAGCACGAAAAAAGCCGTTGAGACGCTCTCCGCGAACGTGTCGGTATTCTGGCCGTAGTCCCGCGCCTCTGGCAACGCGACCAGTACCTGGTCGCCGGTAGCCTTGCTGAGCTGGCTCGCGGCGTTCTCGCCGTCCACCACGCGGACGGGCGTGATATCCGGCCACCCCGGGATCCGGAAGGTAGAAAGGTACTCAGTGACCTTTCTGAGTTTTGACAGACGCTTCATATCGCTTGGCTTCCTTATAATTGGACCACAGGATCTGCAGCACGCTGAAAAGCGGCTCCCCGTCCACACGGTCGATGTTTCCGATGGTCTGGTCCTTCGCGAGCTGGACCAGCAGGTCGTTCCAGGTTACGGCGGGTCCCTTGGATCCGGAACCTTCCGGCGCGAAGAGCTGCGCGAGGTCCACCTCTTCGCCGTTCAGCAGCAGCCGCTCCGACTGCAGGTACTGGAGGCAATGGCAGAACCAGGCCAGCACCAGGCTCTTCTGCCAGGGTCGCATCCGGGAGGCGGCACGGCGGTCCCGGTCAAACCTGCGCCCGGACATCGGCCCGGCACGGCGCCCGGCCCGGTTGGGCCGCCGGGAACGGCTCCGGTAGAGAATCCCGAGGCAGTCATCCAGGTCCGACGGATCCTGAGACCGGCCGAAGGCCTGCACGGCCATCGCCGCGGCACGGAACTCCCCGAAAGTCAGGTCCTGCAGCAGATCTGCCGGACCACGCAGACGGCCGACACGCGGCAGCGGGTTGGCAATCGTGTCCATTGCCAGCCGCGGCATCCCGTCATCCTCCGCAAAAAGGAAGCCCAGGCACTGCTCGCAGAGCAGATATACATTCTCGGCCGCATTTCCCCGGGGGCGGCGCATCCGGAGCCCCAGGAACTTGTGCAGCATCCGGATATGGAACTCCAGCGGCGAAGCGCAGCGCCCGAATATCCGGAACGCATAGCGGATCTGCACCGGGCTCATCTCCGCCCAGCTGGACGGGATCTCGCTCACGCGTCCGCTCCCGTATGCCTCGATGCGAGTCACTGTGCCGTGAAGTATTTGTTGGCGGGGTCGTTCTCCGGCAGCGGATTGAAGGCCTGCCAGGGATTGCCGTCGAGCAGCAGCTCCGCAATCTCCGTCCGGGTGTCGGCGATCTGCTTTTCAAGATCGCCCACATACGCGTCCATTTCCGCCATCGTGGCCGCCGCTTTCGACCGGCCGCCCTGGTAGGAAGGGCAGAACCGGCGCACAATCGAGAGCGGGAACACCTCCAGAGACCAGCGGCGCACGGCGGTCACGAGGGCGCTCAGCACGGCCCAGCGCTGGCAGGCGCGCAGCAGATCCCGGTCGGCCTCGGCGACCGAAGCCCCCGAGATGCGGGACCAGGCGTCATCGTTCATCATCCGGCGCAGCTTCCCCTGGCACTCGACAACCAGGTTCTGCAGCAGATAGAAAACGTAGAAGGATCCGTCCAGCGGATACACTGCCTCCATTTCGTCCATGGTGCGGACGATGGAGCGCGCCCGCCGCTTATAGGCGTCGGATTCCTGCCACTGGGTGATGCTGTTTTCGTCCAGATATGCGTACAGCGCGTCAAGCGCCCGGTACCACCGGTCCTGCTGCGCCCGCTCGTCTCGGTCGATCATCCATTCCCAGGGCATCTTCTCGTTGCCGTCTGCCACAACCTTGCTGCCGTTGTCGGTGTGCGTCACCAGGTTCGCCCGAGAGTACCGGGCGACGGCAAGGATTGCGATCGGGGTCCGCACGGCAGCCACCAGCCCGTCCGTGGTACCGGCGTCATACTGTGTCTGGGCGAGGTTCACGACGGCGGAGCCGACCAGGCCCGCCACGGTCCGGGTTGCGTCCTCGATTTCCGTGGAGATTGCGTCGAAGACATTCGCGGCAAAGGCGTATCCCGTCACCTGCAGCAGCTCCTCGCTGCCCTTGTTGTCCCTATTAAAAAGCATACCCTATTCGTTTTTGATGCGATCCTTGGCCGAAGTAGCCTCTTCGGTATGGACGGCCCGGTGGTAGAATCCCACGCGCAGATCCTTGCCGGGGAAATTGAATGCAATAGCCTGGTTGACCGGCTCCAGGACCGTCGATTCCGGGATCTCTGTGTCGCTGGCAAGGAACAGCTTGAAGGCGTATAGCAGCTCGGACCCGGACGCCAGCTTACCGTTGATAATCAGGTTGCTGAGCGCCGGATGCAGGCCCATGCCGGACGTGATGGCGCCGGAGGACGCTTCGGATATCTTCAACTGGCTTTCCACGAAGTCCTTGATCTTCTGGTCGATCGGATCGATGCTCCAGGTCACAGGCTTACCCGTGTCCGGATCGATCACATCAACAGTGTGGAAAAACTTGCCGGCGTTTTCCTTGCCAGAGAGGACGGATGTGAGGCTCTTGAGGAACTCCCCGGTCATCCGGGCAATCTCCTTCTCGATCTTGGCATCGTCGGCCGCCCAGTCCGGATGGATCCGGCGCAGCATCTCCCGCTTCGCATCCCAGTATGCCTGCGGCGAATGAACGTGGTAAGCGAGGTTCAGCCCATTGTCGGTGACGTACTTGAAGATGGTCGGAATCTCGCTCCCCCGGATGATCCAGCGGAGCGTCCCCCAGAACTGCGGCACGCTGTAGAAGTCGCGGCCGAAGGAGTAGGTGCGGTTGTAAGCCGCGCTGGCGGCATAGCGGCCGGGGTCGCGTCGGTCATAGACCGGGTATTTCCGGATGCCGGTGCCCACACAGGCCCGCTCGAAGTCGCCGACCAGGATATGCCGGACATCCCGGATATCATGACTGTCCACCCATTCCAGGCGCGCATTCTTGGCCGGAATATGCTCCAGGCGCGCAATGCGGGGCCGGAGACCGATGCGGCTCCCCCGCTCCAGGTAGCAGCCGTTGAAGAAGCCCTTCAGGTGCAGATAGTCTGACAGTGCCCCTTTGGCGTAGGAGACGGCGTCCCAGCTCCAGAACCAGTTCTCGACCTCGCGGTCCTGCACCCACTCGCGGACGATCTCGCCGTCCTGGTAGTTCAGTTGGTAGAGATACAAGCCCTGGCCATAGATCAGCCCCAGCTGACGCTCCAGCACGCCTGGAGCCAGGTTGTTGTCGTCCATGATATCGCGGAGTTTCGAGGGCAGCAGATTGTCGTGGCCGAACGGCACGACGCGTTCGCCGCGCACGGCAAACGGCAACGTCTCCCAGTTATGCTCCGTGTAGCGCCACGGCATGAAGTCCATCCCGTCGTCCCCCCGTGTGGCCAGGGTGAACACCCGGCCGTCTTCGAGGTGTGCGGCATAGGAATGGTCGCTTATCTTCTTGACTTCCATATCAGACAGTTACTTTCTCGCCATTCAGCGTCATTAGGAGCGGATGCCAGAAGCGCCGGGGCTGCATCGTGTCCAGGTCCATGTAGCGCTCCTGCATCTCCGCATTTTGGTTGAATTCCAGGGATTCCCGCGACATCGTGCGCGCACGGCGGACATACACGACACCATCGGAGGTCCCCTGGCTGGAGTTGTACGACATGAACGAGAAAGAGAACGGCACGCCCTCGCGGGAGAGCCGTCTCATCTCGTTTATGGCATCATACAATCTCACGGATACAAATTTAGCCCCGTATCTCCAGAGGAAAAGGACAAAGACCGGTCGGGCAGACCGGGAAGACCGGAAATCCGGCCCGGAACGCCGAAACGGCCGTCGAATGGTGCAAAAACGGCCGTCCCGGAAGGCGTTTCGCATAGTTTCATTCTCGTTTCCCGCTCATTTCCAGATTATTGGGCTGTTCCAACCGAAAAAACCGCATTTTTGCGTGACGGAAGAGCCCGGCCGCCCTCTTCTTCGGGTGTGATCACACTGCGCCGAAAAGGTGATATATGACGAAGCGCCCCCGCCGGAGCACGGCAGGGGCGCAATTCCGGACCGCGAGGCCCTAGCCGACAACAGGATCCAGGTTGCCGGCCGGCGCGGCCGTCCTCTCCCGGGCAGCGGCCATGAGGTCCTTGCTCATCAGGAAGTACTTGAACGCGTCGGAAGGATTGGTGGACTTGAGCGGCAGCTCCTCGGCGGGCAGGCGCTCCGAACTCTTGTCCTTGAACACGACCTGGTCCTTGACCTTGGTACGCGCCAGCTGCAGAGAGCAGCGCAGCGGCTTGCAGGCATACCAGTCAATCAGGATCAGCGGCAGCCGCGGCGATTCCCCGGCAAGGATCTTCAGCATGAAACGATACTCTTCAGACTGGGAGATGGTGCCCTGGTTACTGCTCATCAGCACGACGTTCCAGCCCGTGCGGCGTCCGGTCTCCCCGTCGATCTCAATGGCCCGCTTCAGCTCGCCGATAGCATCCTTCCCGACGGACTTGTACTGGTTGCCGGCGCGGTCGTAGTAGAGATAGACCAGCCGGTTGCGCATGGGCGCGAAGTACTCCCGGAACTTCCGCCCGAGCGCCTGCGTATGCTCAGGCGGAAGCGTATAGAGGAACTTGAGCGCCCGGATGCAGCGCCTCCCCTTCCACGTGCCCTCTTGCCCGATTACCATGGAGCACATGTTGCCGAAATCGACCCCCAGACGAAGCGGAGCATCAGGATTGAGATGCCTGAGCACGGAGCAGTCCTCCCGGTCCTGCAGGGCAAGACGGTCGTATGCCTTCTCATCAATGCCGTCGTAGTAGAAATTATCCTCCGAGAGCGAAGCGTAGAACCGGTCGCCGCTGGAGAGCGTGGCCCGCATCGACAGGATGGCCGTCTTGAGATCCGGCACGTCGCCGTCGATGGCGTCCGTGAACCACGCAGGTGTGAGGATATCGGCATTGACGAAACTGCTTGCGCGCATGTAGAACACATGGTTTTCCTCCCGCAGCCGCAGCTGCGTCCACCGGCGCCCCCAGTCATTGGCGATGTCCAGCTTCCGCTTCACCTCCAGCAGGTCGGCATCCCGCTGCGTCTGCAGCCAGCGGTCCTTGGCCGCCAGGTACTCCCGCAGGCATTCATGGTACACCAGGCCAGCCTTGATCACCAGCAGGATGGACGGCACATCCATCCGGGCCGCGTGCTTGGCCATCCAGTCATACTCGCCCAGGTGTGACGGATCCGCCACGTCGGAAGTGAAGGTAACGCCCCGGTAGAACACGGAACCGGCGTACTCCGGATATCCACGCACCGCCTTGAGCAGGTTGGAGATCTTCTCTTCCTTGAAGTACTTGGCCTCGTCCCCGAACACGTGAACGTAGCTGCGCCCGGCCAGCGTGGACGGCCGGTCCAGCGACCCGAACGTCAGGTTCATCCCTGTGTAGAAGATCATCGTGCGGTTGTAAGAGAGGATCCTGTTGCGCGGGCGCCAGAAATGGTCGCGCAGCCAGGGCTGGAGATCGGCGGTCTCCGCTGCGCGGAACTGCGGCGGCTCCTGCTCGATGATATAGTGCACGCCCTCGCGGTAGCCCTTCCGCTCCAGCGACTCCAGGACCGTGGGAATCACGTTGGCCGTGAGGTTGGTGAAGGTGTCGGACACCCAAGCACACGGCGCGCCCGGCATGTCCTGCATCACATCCAGCATCCGCTCCGTCAGGCAGTCGGTAGTCTTGGCGGATCCGCGCCCCAGTTCGCCGTAGAAATTCTTTGCGGACACCAGTTTCTGGATCTGCAGGAACTTGTTCATATACAGAACGCGCGCCGCCTGCGTGGTCTCAGTGTTTACCTGCTTCCTGTGACTCATGCTGCAGCATTTTTTCGATATCCATGTCTATCACGCCCGCATCCATGGCCAGGCGCTTCTTTTCAGTCTCCGGTACCGGCAGCTTCTTGATAATCTCCGCGAGCACGCGCCGGTCTGCCCTGGGCAGGCCGATCGATTCCGGACTAGCATCAACGATGGTCGGGAACCGCTGATACACGGCCGGATCCAGCTTCTGCACCTCTTCCTGATCGAGGCGCAGAAGCTTCGATTTCTTGGCGAGGATGTCCGCCGCCATCGTGTAGTCAGCTGTGGACTTGGCCGCCGCCACAGCGGCATGGTAGAGCGTGTCGAACATGTCGGCCGTCTTGTCCCGGAGTGCTTCCCGGGAGACCTTGCGGTTGGCGTGGAAAAGCTCCACCGCCTCGGCGTACAGGTTCGCCGCCTGAGCGTGGGAGAATCCGAACGGTTCCTTGGTCAGGAACTGGACCACCCTGCGCTTGCCGAACTGTCCGTCCAGGCTGAAAATCAGGTTCAGCAGATCCAGGTAGTTCTGCTCCTTAGCGGAAAGCGTCCCGGGACTCCCGTTCGCAATGTAGTCCTGGATCTTCTGCCAAAGCGACTCATCTTCCGCTCCGCCGAAAAGATCCTGCTTGCTCAGGGCGAATGACTTATCCCGCATCATCGAGCGGTAGGTGGACACATCTTCCTCGCAGCCGTTCTCGGCGCCCTGGAGGATCTTCAGTTCCACTTTGGCGCGGTGCTGCAGCTCGCCCTGCCGGATGGCCCGGGAGATCCAGGACATCCGGTTGGCCACTTCGCCCTGCCACCAGGCCAGGTCTGTGATGCCGAACCAGGCGGCGATATCATCCGTGCTCCAGTACAGGGCACCGAAGGCATGCAGCGCAAGCAGCGTGTCGCGGTCCGGCTGGATCCTCCCGGAGGCGTCCTTCCACTCCCGGTCCCGGGAGGCCAGGTCAATCAGTTCTTCCGTCATAGGCTCGTTCGTAGTTTGTCAGGATCTTCTCCACCTCTGCCAGCTCGCGTTCCTTGGAGGCCAGCAGCTCCCGGCGTCCTGCCTCCAGATCCGGACGGTCCCCGGAGGCTAGCTGGACACGGAGACGGGAGATGGCGGAGAGAAGGTTGTGCCGACGCCGCATCAAATCGAAGGGACCGGCGGAGAGCATCTCCCGGTACCGGAGCGTCTCCGCAAAAACGGGATGCTTACCCAGCACTCGGCCCGTCTCCCGGTAATGTGCAAATTCGGAGAAGATTTTCCGATTTTGTCGATAAAAAAATACGCACTTTTTTGCAGTCTCCAGGCATTGCTCCGGAGAGACGCAAGAGAAGAGCCGTTCGTGTTCGGCGGCGAAGTTGGTCCACGCGGTGATCTTGTCGGCCGCCAGGATCTTCAGCTCCTGCGGGCAGTCCGGTTTCGAGAGGAACGGCCAGTCCTCCCGGAAAGAGCGGTCGGACGCGGCCGTCTCCGCCACCGCCTTGCGGTCCGTGCCGGCAAGTGCGCGGATCAGCAGGTCGCGGTACTTCTCCGGATGGCGCTCCACCATCCGGGCCAGGTACGGATTGGGCCGGTAAACCGAAAGGAGCCGGAGCCCCTCGCGGACTCCGGCTCCCTCTCTCAACCACTGGTCGATCTCCGTCATCACAGCAATGCCTGAATGAGCAGATCCCGGATGGCGTCCCAGCCTGCGGCGTTTGCATAGATGAAACGCCTGCGCATCAGGCCCTCGATCACCACGGACTCGCACGGGTTGGCGCGCAGTACCTTGGTGTAGAAGTTCCCGTAGAGATGGCTCACCAGCTCCGGGCGCGCCCGTTCCGTGACGTAGAACTTCACGAATTCCTCGTCGGAGTTCGTCCCGTAGTACGGAAGGAAATCCACCAGGACCTCCTTGTCGAAGCGCACCGGCACGCGCCCCCAGAAAACGATCTTCTCGTGCCCAAGATCATCGGCACGCGGCACCTGGAGTTCGCTCCAGCGCACAGGTGCGCAAGGCACCAGGTTGGCGGGGATCACGGCGAAGTACCGGTCCACATCCTCCATCGCCATCACGCTCTCCAGCAGGGACACGAGCGTATCAGTCTTCTGGAAGGGGATGATCTTGAAGGGCAGATCATAGAATTTCTCCCAAATCTGCTTAACGAGATCTTCGGTGCCCGGATGGGCCAGTACGATCAGGTGCAGCGGTTCCCGCTCCGTCTCTTGTTCCGGCTCTTCGGATTCGGTTTTCTGTTCCTTGGCCGCTTCCGTTTCAGTCGCCGCCATTTCCTGCACCTCGGCAGGAGCGGCGCCCTGCAGGGCCTTTTCCTGCAGGGCAACTTCCTTCTTGCTCATAGACTATGCTCCGGATTCAGCGGCGGGAGCATCGGCCAGTGTCGGCATCGCACCGGCGTAGGTCCCGATGACGAACTTGTCACCCTGCTCCTGCTTCGCCACGAAATGGCGGCGGGTCGCCTCGTTGGTATTGGTGTACTCCGGCTGCAGATACAGCGGATTGCACTTGGACCCGATCAGGCGGGCACGGCCGTCAGCGCTGCCGTCGCACTCACGCACGATGACCACGATGCCCTTGTTCATGAAGGCCTCGGCGAAATTGGCGATGGCCACGCTGTCGCCGGGGTGATCGAACTCGACACCCTTGACGCAGCTGCGGGCGTCCACTTCGCCCTGGGACTCTTCGGTCGGATGGATCGAAGACGGAGTGGCGTAGATGCCTACGGCCTTGGCGCCCGTCTTCAGGGCGATGTCGCCGACCAGCTCGGTATTCCCCACGGACCTCGTAGGTTCGGTCTCGATATCCTCGACATCGATCACGATGACGGTCGGATTCTTGATCGTCGCAGCGCCAGCGCCGTCGCCGCTCTTCGGAATAGATACTTTAATGTAAGCCATTGTGGTACTGATTTAGAATGATTCTATATATAGAAGAATGGGAGCCGCCGCGCGGGCGGCTCCCATTGTCGATCTACGCACCCTGCTCGTCGTCAGCATTCGGGTCCGGATCAGGATCGCCGCCCTGGCTGCCCTCGGAGCCGCCCTCGGTGGAGCCGGAGGTGGAGCTGGACGAAGTGGCTGCACCGGTGGCCCAGTCGTCGTCATCGCTGGCCGGGCTGTTGCCGATGATGCCGTCCTGCGGATCGTAGGAGCCGGGGACCGCAGCATACACCGCCTCGCCGATCTTGAAGCCGACGGACAGGGAGTACTCGCCCATCACGTCCACGTCGTAGTGGTGCTCCTCGATCTTGTTGATGCAGTTGGAGGCCTTGGCGTAGTCCACCAGCATCACCATATTCGCCTTCGGGGTGCAGAAGAGGATCGGGGATCCGTACATCGCCTTCATCGGCTGGAAGGTGAATCCGGTGAAGCGGATCCGGTTGCCGATGGTCTGGCCGGTATACTTGCCGTTGACGGCGAAATCCTGCGCCTGGTAATACTCCAGGAACTCCTCGGAGCAATACACGAGCGGCTTATCCACGAAGAACTTGGCCACGGCACGCACGAAGCCGCCCACGTAGTCCAGCAGCTGCTGGCCGGTGAGTGCGAACGGGTTGGTCGCGCTCCTGTAGTGGTTGAACTTCTTCACATCGGCGGCGGCGTCATCCACGAGGATGGTCTCGATACCGTCCATGGAGTCCTTGGCGGCGGAACCGGCACCGCCCTCGGTCTGCTCAGAAGCCTCGACTTCCACATAGCGGCCCTTGCCGAGCATCACGCGGGTCACGTCGTCCTGCACCTTCGGCAGCACCAGCTGCTCGACGATATAGCGGGACACGGGCATTTCCGCCTGGGTCTTGCCCTGCTCATAGAGGAACACCAGCCAGGACTTGATGATCTCGGCCGGCTTGAACGTCAGGTTGATCTTGTGGCGGCGATACGGGATCACGATTGGCGTGAACTTCACGCTGCCCTTGGGCGTCCACTTAGAGGTGAACTGCTGGGACACCTCGGTGATCAGGCTGGCCGCAGCCTTATAGTCCGTATTGGACTGCTCGCGCGTGAACAGACCGGCATCCGGGATGCCGAGATAGATGTTCTTGTTGAACAGGTCCAGCCGCGTGCGCGGAGGAAGCACTTCGCCGAACTCCTTGTTCAGGTCGGACACATCGAGGGAGCCGCCTTCCAGACGGGAGAGGTCCATCGGATTCGGGGAGGCGAGAGCGGAAGCCACCAGGGCGTTGTGCGAAGCCGCCATGTTGATGGCGTACTGGCGCATGGCGGCACGGACACCGGGAGCGAGAGGCCCGGCGCCCTGGGCGGCCGGAGCAGGCTCCGGCTCCTCAGACAGGCGGGTGATGTCGGCGCGGAGCTGCTCGATGAGCGTATCCTTCTCGGACGTCATCTTCTCGGCCTCGGCCCGCACAGCCTCATCGAAGAGGTCGGAGGCCTCCTGGACGGAAGCTTCGGAAAAGTTCAGCGCCTTGAGTTTGGAGAGGAAGCTGTCGCCGTACGCGGCGGCAATCTGGTGCTCCTCGTCTTCGGAGAGCTCCAGCGCGCCCTCCTCGGAGACGGAGAAATCCTCCTTCTTGACGAGGCGGGCCACCAGCTGGACCATCTTGTTGTTCGCAAGCTTGGAGCCAAGCTTGGAAGCAGGGGTAGTGGTTTTCTTCATATACGCAAGAAATTTGAAAGAATTGTCAGTTATACTCCGCGCGGACAAACACGTTCTCCACGCATTCCTCCAGGGATGCCATCCCGTCAGCCAGACCGACGGAGATCGCCTTCTTGGGGGCGAAGGTTGCACCGGTCAGGACCCCGTCCTTCTCGGCCTGCAGGCGCGGACGCCCGGCGCGGACCGCAGCGTGGAAGATCTCCACCAGGTCCGACAGCTCCTTCTGCAGGCGCTCGGGCTTGCCGTCCAGCGCCTCCCGGTAGGCTGCATTCTTGTCGCCGGACTGCGGCGCGTAGACCGTGATCACCTTGAAGCCGGTCTGCTTGTCTTCCCGGTTGTCCAGGATCTGTGCAAAGGCGCCGATCGATCCGACGCCGGACAGCTCGCTGTTCATAAAGATGGCGTCGCACTGCGAGGCCACCCAGTACGCAGCGCTGTAGCAGGCATCCACGTGGGCGATGACGGGCTTTCCCGCCGCCTTGGCCCGCGCGATAGCGGCCACGAGAGGCGGGACGGAATTGGCGGCGCCACCGCCCGAATCGATGTCCAGGACAAAACCCAGCACGGACGGATCGTCCACCAGGGCAGACATCTTCGAGGCGATATCCTCGGTGCCATAGGTCTCGCAGGTTTCGTATTTGGTCATGGAGCCGCGCAGGGGGACCACAATCACGCGGGGCTCCTTGGATCCCGCGCCGCTTTTCTTGGCGTTGCCGCCCGAGAGCTGATATCCGGACACCTGGTATTCGTCGAGTTCAACCCGGGGCATCGGCTGCCTGAGCAGAAATGCGTTGACCACCGGCAGCAGCACGTCGGGGTCGTGGATGAGCCAGCCGCCGTGACGCAGGTCAAGGGCGAGCTGGAGATAGTTGGTGCGTTTGGCCATCCGTGTGAAAGTTTTCACAAAGATGGCCTCGCGCGCATATTTTTGAAAGGACACGCCCCAGAGTGCGCTCAGAGCACGGTCTGCCAGGTGCAGGAGACTTTGAGCGTGTCCTGGACGTCCAGCTTCAGCCGGGCCGGACGCTCCGCCGTGCCGATCCGGGCCTGCAGGCCGTTGTCGTAAGTGACGATCAGGAAGAGGTCTCCTTCCAGGGCTGCGTCCCCGACACGACGGATGGTCCGGACGGCGGTGGCCTCCAGCTCATAGGTGATCAGGCGTCCGTTGTCGGAGTCCTCGGTCCGGATCCTGAGCGTCCCGGATGCCGGGATCATCCCGAGATTGTAGAAACTGCCGTCGCTGAAGACGCTGCGGTAGAGGATTTTGGTGATGATGTGTTTCATTTCTCGAAGAGCCCTGTATAGTTGATGGATTCGTTGATATAGTACGCCCGGCGCAGCAGGCGCTGCCGGATTTTCTCCTGGTTGCGCTGCTCGCGGCGGTAGACGCGCTTGCTCAGGGCGTCGAAAGTCTCGGCCACCAGGCCCCGCGTCAGGATGAAGGCATCGATGATATCCATCTTGCGCATCCCCAGCTGCTCGCCACGCCGGTAGTAGCCGGCGAACTCCAGGTCAAATTCCGCCCCGAGAACCATGTTGATCTTGGCTGTGGCGGATTTGTCGTAGTACAGCCAGCGATTCTCCTGATCGGAGTTGATCCGCCGGTGCAGCTGCGGCAGATCCAGCTGCACGACATGATCGCCGGACACCTGGGCGCGCATCAGCGCCGGAGACGCCAGGGCGACCATCAACGCGCCGACCGGCCGTGTGATGGACACGCGACACAGTGCGCTCCCCTCCCCGGGCGGGAAGATCCAGCGGAGATAATCTGCGAGCATCTGGGACTCGACGGCAAGTTCAACTTCGTACATGGGCACTAGATACTGTGCGCCATCCCTCAAGACACACAAAGGTAGCAAAAATCTGCGATTTCCGTATGTCCATACCTTTTTAGCGTGCTACTAACGACTACCATGCTACCGCGCTTATAATCAATGCGTTGAAAAACTACCTCCGGTAGCGCGGTAGCATTTTCGGTAGTTTTTCGGGAAGCGGTAGTTTTTTGGTAGTTTTTTGTAGCTTTTTTCTACCGAAAAACTACCGCCTAATTCGCTGATACATCGGCTGGTAGTTCGCGGTAGCATGGGTAGCGAGGGTTTTCGCTTCCGAAATAAGAAAAACTTATGTCAGGCACCAAAATCGCGCAAATCGGCGCCCCTCTGCCCTTATTCGGCCTCCGAAAATCCACCGGATTTTCTTTGATTAGGGGGTCCGGGGGATTCCCGTCGGCTGGTCCGGGATCCGGATGGATAAAAGGAAAGCCCAAGCCGGGGCGCTATTCCGGCCTGACGTCCGGGCACCCCGGCGGGCATGAAAATGGCCAGCGATAACTCGCCGGCCATTTAAATCAAGTTCACCGTTCTCGTTACTTCTCCTTGACAACCATATCTTTAGTGATAATAGCCGTCAGGTCAAAAAGAGGTAGCGTAAAGTTATTTAGGTTGGTGTTCTTGGTGTACGCATATAATGCGCCTCGCGCAGCTCCTATGACCAGCGTACCAAGGTGCCATAGAAAATCTTTAGGGATAACAATACTCCCGTCTTCCTTCTTTAAGCTGTTCCAGCTATCTTCCGACAACTCGAAAACCAACTCCGTAATCATCTTCATGACAATGTCTTCCCCGTCCTTATAGGTCGTCTGGAAAGCGGCCTTCAATGTCTTGGCTGGGTTTGATGCGGCGAAATTGATATTGTTTTCTATTTGAAGCGGATGATCAAAGGGCTCATCCTTCAAAATAGCAAACTGGGGCGTGTCGATCCCTAACAGCTTGTACTCAAGCTTGACATTATGAACCATAGGCATAGTTATCAAAAGTGATGTTATTCTGTGGCGCGACGAGATAGTTCGCGAAACCGGAAAGAAGCCCTGTCTGCAGGTCGCCATTCCAGTCTTTCTCGATGGACTTCGAGTTTCCGCGATCAATCTTGATCATCAACGCGCGATACTCTTTTTCAGTATATTGATTCCTAGAGTGTTTAATAATGGACTTGAAGACCTTTGGATCAGCTATTAGGGCAAGCATTTTTCCTGTGGACTGAGAAGGCATTTCCCCTTTCTCGTAAAGACGGTACTGGTTAACACCTAACCCAAGGATCTCTGACATCTTAGTCGCAGAAAGACCGTATTTTTCCCGAATAGCAGTAATCTCGGCAGGAGAAGGGATACCGTATTTCTCCCGATACCGTTCATAAACCTGGGCGATATTTGCATCGTCCAACTCCGTAGTCGTAAAATCGAGGCCCGTTATATTACAACGGTAAAAACTTTCAATGTACGAAAAGGTCTCCTTTCTAAACTCCACTTTTTTCTCTTCGTGCATCAGGGTTGCCTCGCAATCAGCAAATGGGCTTCTCATAAAAAGAACTCTCTAATCTTTAAGCGGATAACTCATGGGAAACTCCGCAATGTGAAAAGAAATACATACGGTCGTACTACTGGTCTTACATAGAGCAATTTTAATGTAGACCTCTCGACCTTTAACATCTTTCCCGAATACCCACATCGGGCCGTAGAAAGCTAAAGCATCAACGAGAAGGGGTCCTTCGGAATAATCTTCGGGCTTTATTTCCTTGAGAACCTCCTCGCGGTCTGAAGCGGTAATTTCTAGTTCCGCCAATGTTTTTGCATTTGTCTCCCTATCCAGAAAGACAACATTGAAAACCCGCATCTTAGTGTGGAATTCGGAGAGGAAACGTTCTACTTCGTCGCGGGTATTCATTCGCTTAATTTTGCGCAAATATAATGCCCTGTTTGCAAAAATCCAACTTTTTCGTTGATTTTTATTTATTATTCCTTCACATACAATGGAACGCCCTCCTGCAGCAGCTGCAGGAATACCGGCCGTGTGGACGTCCGGACGAAATCCGTATAGTAGTCGCCGGCGTCCGGCCCGATGCGTACCTGGTAGAGGACCGGTGTGCCGTAGCGCTGCAGGTCAGCAGGAACGGCGGGCCGCACGCCCTCCGGCAGCTCGCGATAGTGCCAGACTGGCCACGACCGGCCGTTCATCCAGATTCCTGCAGCCAACTTATTCGCCATCGCCGAAGAGAGGCATGTCGGACGAAGCCTCCAGCGACACGCCACCCTCGTCTTCGTCCGAGTATCCGGTCATCACATCGAGACTGATGCCGTACGTCGCCTGGACAGCGTCATAGTCGAACACCATGGCCGTGGTCACCTTCGCCTTGGCGGCGCCGTCATCCTGAGGCGTCCAGCCCTGTTGGTTCTCCGCCATCTTAAACTTGACCTTCTCGCAGGTGCCCATGAACTCCGGAGAATGCTCCAGGTAATAGCGCAGCGTCTCTGAGGGGATCGTCTTGCCCCGCGTGTCGCGCCCTTCCTTCTGATAGAGCGAGGATATCCGCTTGAAATTGATCAGCAGGTACCGGCGGTCCGGATTCGGGATGAACTCTCCCCCGCTGCGCCTCGACTCCTTCGTCCGGATCGGCTTCGAGCCGTCACGGATCTTGTAGTCGATATTGATCCAGATCCTGGAACTCGACACCAGCGTCTCCAGGATCTCCCAGAATCCGGACAGCTCGTTGCTCTGACGGGTCTTGTTGTTCTGATCGACACAAAGTGAGGCGCACAGATCCAGCATCTCCTGGTAGTTGAACGGGAAATCCAGCGCGCTCTCCAGCGTCCGATAGGCGGCCAGGACCGTACACCAGTTCTTCAGCGTCCGGTCCTCGACGCCGAAGGTCCGCACGCGGCGGCTCATGTCGGACACCGTGTCATCCCATGCCAGGCGGAATCCGCCCACAAACTTCTTCCGGAGCTGCAGCATCTGTCCGGTCAGGTGCGTGAGCCCCCGCTTCTCGATGCGCTTCAGATCCTCGTAGGCCTGCTTCTCGGCATCGGAGAAGGTAGTCTTCGCAAAAGTCAGGAACACCAGGCGGTTGAACAGGGCGATATCAGCCGTCGGCATCTCCTGCCCGGACATCACGACGCCACAGTCCACCGCGGTCGTTTCCCGCTTCTTATCATTATCCATATTCATCCTGGACCGGCCGGTGCCGTCCCAGAGGCCCTTCAGGAACTCACGTTTGTCCAGGTCGATGTCGTTCTTGTACTCATCGAGGTGAACGATGGCGTTGGATACCTCGGCCACGGCCTCCGCGAGCGCCGCCTTGGTGGTGTTGGAGATGTTCGGCGCGGCGTTGCCGGTGATGAAGAAGGCCGTCAGTGAATGCCCCAGCTCCGACTTGCCCGTGCCCTTCGGACCGAAAAGGTTCAGGATCGGGAAAGACGTCGTGACACTCGTGACTACATCCTTGAAGAGCGTGGCCACCAAGAAGCACAGCGCCACCTTGGCATTGTCCCCGAACACCTGAATCAGGCGTGTCGAGAAGTCGCGCAAGGTGACGTCATTTGTCACGGAATAGGTGAATTTCCGGTCCAGCTGGTATCCGGACGTATTCGCAATCGTATCGGCCGCGCAGCCAGGAAGGTAGAAGCGGGATCCGCGCATCTCCACGATGCCGAATTTGTCCGCCTTCTCGAAGTGGCCGTCATCCAGGCCGCCGTTGCCCCAGGCGTAGAAGCCCCAGCGTTTCTGCCAGCCCAGCTGCCGGATTTCGTCAGCCGACGGCGTGTCGTCATAGAGATACTTCTTCAGCTGCGTCAGTTCCGCGGCCGAGACCTCCCAGATGTAGTTGCCGGCCGTCTCGATGCGGGTCTTGAAATCCGCGAAGGAGACCAACTCACTCTGGGCGAACTTGATCACGGACTCCTGGTGCTTGCTGTTGACGATCCGGAAGATGCGCCGGGCATTCTTCTCGTCCCGGATATGCAGGATCGGCACCAGGATGAAGTTGCTCCAGCGTCGGTCGTTCGACGAAGAGGCCGCTCCGTAGTAGCAGTTGTCCTTGACATAGAACCCGTATTCCTTGATCATTTCCCGGGACTTCTCGTCCTTGGAGACCTCGCGGCGCTCGATGGCATTCTTGGCCTTGTAGTATTCGGTGTTCCAGACCTTCTGGTTCTTCCACTCCTTCACGAAAGCGGCCAGATACATCTCCACGGCATTCTCGTCGCGCACCATGGCCAGCAGGCGGCACACCTCCGTGATGGCGGCAGCCACCTCGGTCTGCGTGGCCTTCCCCTCCATGATGGACTTGGCCATCCAGGGCAGGAAATCCTCCGTATTCCTGGACAGGGCGTCCGCCCAACCTTTCGGATGCTTGAGGAAATACTCGTCCGGATCCTTCGGGTCCGGCGGATTGGCGCCCTTCTGATACTCCCAGGTCATCACCCGGACACGCAGGCCTGCCTGCAGCAGCGCCTCGCCGTGTTCCTGCGTCGCCTTGATGCCGGAAGCATCCATGTCGCCGGCTATGATCACGCTCTTCGCCTTTTTCTTCAGGAACTCGACGTTCTCCTTCGTGAGGGCTGTCCCCATCGGCGCCACGGCGTAGCCGATACCGATCTGATGGAGGCGGATCACGTCCGGGTTGCCCTCGCAGATTACTACGGTCTCCCCCGTCGAGACCTGGCGCGCCGCCTGGAACCACCCGAAGAGCATATTCCGTTTTTGGAACAGGTCGTTCTCCTTGGTGTTGACGTACTTCATCCGCTTGGCCACATCTTCGTTGTCGCCGACGTAGCGGCCGGTGAAGCCGGCGATGTAGCCGGTCTTGCTCCAGACCGGGAACACGATCCGCTCCCGGAAAGCATCGTACAGCTCGCCGGTCTCATCGTTGATGCCAGCGAGGCCCGCCTCCAGGATCAAGTCCTTCTTCCACCCTTTGCCTAACAGGAAGCGGCACAGGCCGCCGCCCCGGGGAGCGAAGCCGATGCCGAACAACTGGACGGTCTCGTCGCTCCAGCCGCGCCCCTTGCAGTACTCGATGGCGGCCGGCGACCGGCGGAAGGATTCCTGGAAATACTCCTGCGCCGCCGCATTGACGGCCATCAGCCGGTCGCGGTGGTACTGGGCCTCCCGCTCCTCGGGCGTCGGTTCCCGCTTCTCGTACTGGATGTGCAGCTTGCCTGCCAGGTACTCGACGGCCTCATAGAACGTCATCGCGTGCTTGCGGCGGACGAACCCGATGGCATCCCAGGTCTCGTTGCAGCCGAAGCAGTGCGCGATGTTCCGGGACGGAGACACCACAAAGGACGGGGTCTTCTCATTATGGAACGGGCAGCAGCACTTATAGTTCGCACCCTCACGCTTCAACGTGAGGCCTTCATCCTGGAGGATGGCGACCAGGTCATGATCGCGGATCTGGTCTATGACTTCGTTGGGAATCATCGGTCTTCAGTTTTATATGGGGGGGTCGGCAACTCGATGTCTTCATAGCCCACCGCGGCAAAATTACGATCCCTGCGTGCCCCGCCGAAGGACACGATCAGGCGGTTCCAGCTGCAGGGGCGTTGGAGGGTGGCCACTACCGTGGCGGGCTCTCCCCGGAAAAGCACCGTCTCGCCCTTGGCGAACGTGTGCTGCATATATTTCTCCTTGGTCATCCTGTTATACTTCAACACTCCAAACGTCGCTCCTTAGCGTCGCCTCCAACATATAGTCCCGCTCCTGCGCGGTATCGTAGGATGCGAGTGTCCGCCAGCGGTCGTTGCCGTACGCCTCGAAGATTTCCCGATCGCGATACCGGATCAGGAAGCGGCCACCCGCCGACTCCTTCCGGAGCAGCCGGAACCCGGCCAGCATCAGGCGTTCTTGAGTTAGTTCGGTCATTTTTCGGTTGTTTTTGAGTTCACGCAATGGATGGTCCGGGGATCGGAGGCGATCTGCGGATCTGCGCAGTGGCTGCAAATCGTCTGAGCCGCATCGGCCCACCAGCAGTATCCGTGTACAGGATGGTAGCACGGGTCGCGGTGTGTGCATCCGCACACACGGCAAACACTTATGAAAGACAGTCCCGTCATATTGATGATCTTGGCCGTTTACCAATCGACAACCCTATTAACCTCCCGTTTTTGTTCCGCGAAGCTCTTCTGAAGGTAAATGCGGGTGGTATCTACGCTTCCATGGCCAAGGAGGTCGGCAAGTTGTACCACGTCTTTGGTTTTCTTCAGGAACATTTTAGCGAAGAAGTGGCGAAATGCGTGGCAGTGAGCCTTCTTCTTGTCTATCCCGCATTTATCGGCTGCGGCTTTTATGGCGAAATCAATCCCTCTGGGATTCATTACGTTTCCGTACTTGTTGATGGCGATATGTCCAGTCTTGCCTTTGGCGATTTCCTGCAGTTCTTTAGTGAAGAAGAACTGACGGTACTTTGAGCCCTTCCCCTTTATCGAGCAGCTTCCTTGCTGAATCATTTCATAGGTAAACTGGACCAATTCAGACACACGGCAGCCAGTGGAACCCATAACCCGGACAAGAAAATACACATCCGGTTTTTCTTCCTTGAGATAGTCGCAGAGTTTCTTGTATTCCGCCGCTGTGGGCACGTTTTCCGTATGGAGGGTCCGGTGGTATACCGGGCGCTTGAGCTTGATAGGCTTCTTGAGGTATTCGCCAAGCCTCTCAAGGGCGGTTATGCGCAGCCTGACGGTCTGAGGCTTGAAGCCCTGCTGCTCCAGTGTCGCAACAAAACGCCTGCAGTTATCCTGCGAAAACTCCTCGCAGTATTCGTAGAACCTCTTTATCCCTTCATAGTAGGTTCTCAGTGTTGATGCAGAGTAGTCCTTTTCGCCCTGGAGCCAGAACAAATAGCCTTCCAGTGTTTCTTTATTCTTGTCGCTGATGATGCTTGGCTTTTCCTCCAGTGTTTCCTCTTTCCGGTTCTGCTTCTTGGAGTATCCGACGCCGCGAAAGTTCAGGAAGCCGCAAATAGCATCTGTCGCCCAGGGATTGAGGGTAAGGTAAGATGCGTTTGCCCGGCGGAATTCCCTGTATCCTCTGCGGCTGATATCTGAAGCATGAGTCAGGAAATACGATACGGCCGACACACACTTCCCGACCTGGTCAAAAGACTTCTGGCCGAGCCCTTTTTGGATGTAATCAGCAAGAATTTCCTTGCGCTCGCTATTTGAGTAGTTTCTCTTCATCTTTCAGGTGTTGCCTTAGATACTGTATCCTGCGTGTTATATTGCTTGCGACGGTGCCTTTTTTGGAACCTGTTATCTCTGCAATCTCTGTGGGGGTGCATCCGTGCGCCCATAAGTAGAGTTCATATCCGGCTTTGTTTCCTCTTCTGCCTCGCCGGTGCCACTGAGAGGGTTGCATATCGAACAGGTCTACCTCGCAACGTGTCTCCATCCCACCTCCGAATACATCCTCGATAAACTCGCCGTGAGTGAAGCGGAGATACCTGAGATTCAGGTAGTCGAGGGCCCTCCTTTTACACCAGAAGAACCAGAGTTTCCCATTAAAGTCGATGGAATAGGACTCGGTGGTGTGTGCTATAAAAACCGACTGAACGATATCCTTTGCGTCTTCCTCTGGAAGGCCGGACCACTGCGCCGTCATCCGGACTATAGTGCTGAATTCGGACTTGTAAAGCGCCTGGTGTCTATCCATGTGCTCGGACCATTCAGGAGGAATACGCTTACTGGGAAGCCGTAAATTGTCTGGTCTGACATTCCGGGCATTGCCGTCCAGGAAGACAAGCTGCTGCTGTCTTTCCTGCCATCGCTTTAGGATGAACGTGCAGTACATCAGCCATTCCAGGTGAAAAGAGCGCTCTGTTTTCGGGGTGGATTTAAGTCGAACTATGAGGCCTCCGTTTTTTCTTTTGCTATGGCTTCCGTTTTCGACAGATTTGGTCCGTGTAAGGAATTTACCTTGGACCGGCTGAACGGAATAGATATCCCCTTTCTCGCTCAGGTAATAAACGATCTTGCTTTCGGTAGGGAAGACGCAGGGCAAAACACGACATCCTGCAGCTTTTGTCATTTCCTCCAGAGCTTCATTCTCGGTGTATGTGAAGAACCCGTTCCCGAAAACCATGGCGCTTACATCTGAATTTCTTCTACCTTAAAACCTACATTCTGTGCGTATAGAAGGGCGTCCTGATAGGCTTCAAGCGCCCTGTAATAGCGATGCTTTGAGTAATCAGCGGGCTCTTTGCCGGCGACCAGTACTTCTATAAGGTCTTTGGGGATGCCGGTGGTCTCCGTCACAATCAGGTTCTTTCGGCACGTGACGAACCACCTGTCGGCATACCTAAATACCTTGTATTCTCCGTTCTCGTAGACGGGCTTGGTTTTGAGCTCATAAAATCGGCTTTCGCGGCGATCCAGGCTAAAAGCGAATGGGTTTAATACTCTGACCATAGTGTTTATATTTGAAAAATGCAAATTTCATATCCATTCTCAGACCTCGACGGTCCAGACGTCAGCGTCCTAATCACTCGCTGGGCGGAGACGCTCTAGGGATCATAGGAATCGAATACCACATATTGATTACGGCGAAGCTCATGAATACGTTTCTTGCGAGCGGATTTGGTCTCAAACTTCTCGAATGTATTCCATCCGCTGCCAGGTTTCCAGTATTTCAGACGCACGCTCGGCCAATCATCGAGGCGCAGGATAGTAAATCCCGCACGGACAAGTTTATCGTTGCTTTCTTGAGTCATATCAGATTTCCAATTCTTTTCTCAGTGTATTTTCTCCATATATCTTCACAATTTCCTCGAGGGCCTTTCGCTCCGCTTTGGCCTTTGAGACACCACCGATTGCGACAAATATGGCTGTAAGAACATACCATAACGCGTGTATTTCTTCTCCTGTTTTAGTCATACTCAGTTAGTATGGAGTTAATATGAACATGAGGTAAAAAGGGGCACGGAGCAACACCCCACCCATGGAAGATTTGTCACAACTTGTTTCTGTCCTTGTGCTCCGTTCTGGCCCCGCCTCCCGGCGGGTAGCGGTTTCCTACGGCCTCAGAACCGCGCCTGATGCGCGGCGTGTATTTCTTATGCGGGGGGGTCTTCAGCAGGGTGAAGTCTATGCGGACCTGGTCAATAGTGTAGCCGCCCAGTTCGGCCAGCTCCACGGCGCGGCGAAGGCACGCCAGGTACTCCCGCTGTTCATGCTTTGTCAGCATGGCCTAAGCCGCCCCCCCGGCCATCCGTCCGGCGGCGTCCGGACGGCTTTGCTTTTCCGGACGGCGGGTGCCGTTTCCGCCGCCTCGCTCCGCTCTTCGCCGGAGTCATCATACTTGCAGTCCGTAATCCACCAGCCGTCCTCCTGGCCGGTGATGGCGAAGCGGCCCTTCTGGAGGCGATCCAGGATCTCCCTCCCCGGTCCCGCGAAGCGACTACCGCCACCGGACTTCGGCTTGGTCAGGCGGAACGATGTCCGGGCCGCATTCTCCTTCAGCACCGTCAGGCACAGGAACCCGTCTTCATTCACCGCCAGGCCGACATAACATTCGCTGAAGGAGGGAATCTTCATCTTCGCCTGGATGGCCCTGTTGAAAACCAGTTGTTTGGCGCCCACTCCGACGGTCTCCGTCAGGCGGCTTCCCCGCTTCGGGGATGGAAGTAATACTCTGAATTTCATAATATTGCTCTTTATTGGTATAGAACTCCGGGCGCACATATTCATGCTGGAAGTGCAGCACCAGCCAGGGGCCGGTCTCATCCGGGCGGATGGCGATAATCGGCTCGGCCAGACCGGTGCGCTCCTTCAGGAGCCGCAGGCGAATCCGCATCAATTCGCAAAACACGACAGGGGTCGTCCCGCCCGTCCGAAGGCGGATCTCCAGATTGTAATATCCCGGATATCCGGACCCGGCGTTGACGATATCGATCTCATACCCGTCCAGGTCCGCTTCCTCCTGGAGGACGCGCATGACCATATCCTTGTCAACGTACTTCATGGCTCCGTCTGGATTTTGGGGTGAGATGGACGCCGGAGCAAAGGATAAAGGGCGGCCAGGCCGCGGGCCGCCCGCATCCGCACCCTCGTGCGGGTCTTGAGGAATGACGCTGCGGCCTTCATTCTCAAGAGTCTCGACAGCGCGGCCAGGTAGGCCCGGTCGGGCGCCGTCAATTCTTCCAACGTGAAATAGATGCCGGCGAAGAGCGTCGGCAGATGCCACCAGGCGAAGGGCACCAGGCCCATCAACGCCCGGACTCCCCGGACGGCCAGCACGGCCCCGAGGAACACCGAGAACGCCATCCAGGCGCCCGCGGCGAAAGAGATTGTTCTGTGCGTCATTCCTCATATTGTTTGAATGGTTTATTTGTCAGGGAAGAGATCCTCGGCGGTCAGCTGGCGGCCGGTGAAATCGCTCACCACCTGCGCCACGTCACGGCGCGTCGCGAAGTCGGTCGGGAAATTGAGGCCCTTGTACCAGCGGTACAGCGTATTGTCCTTGACGCGGACCGCGACCACGAGCTTGACGCGCAGGTCATCCTGCTGCGTCGCCGTCAGGCCCGCCCAGATGGCCGGAAAACTTGCTTTTTTGTTGGAATTTAAGTAGTTTCGCATATTTGAAGCGTGCAATAATTGTTCAATCCTTTTGTTTGCTCGGTGCAAAGTTGAGAAAAGTTTCGGAAACTTCCAAATGTTTCTGAAACAATTTTTAGAAAAAGTAAACATTATGGATCTTAAAGAATTCAGGAAAGCAAACGGGCTCACACAAGCCCAACTTGGCGAATTTTTGGGTATGAAAAAGAGTTTCATATCCAAAATCGAAAATGGAAAGGAAAAGCTCCCGCCCCTAAAGTTTCGGAAACTGCTGGACAACGATCAGGGCTGGGATGTGTCGATGCTTACCGAAGAAGGGCATCAGATGAACATCGGCGGCAACGCTTCGGGCGTTATCGTCAACGGTAACAACGTCCACTCCCCCATCGACAACCGCCAATACTACAGCGACAGCCCGGACGTCCTCCGGGCGACGATCGATCTGCTAGACGAAAGGATCAAGGAGAAGGATGCGCAGATCAAGGAGAAGGATGCGCAGATCAAGGAGAAGGATGCGCAGATCAGCAGGTTGTTGGATATTTTAAGTAAAAAATAGAACCAGATATGGTAGTGCTTTTTATCATCATCTGCGCCTTGGTTGCGGTTTATTTCATTGTAAGGAGGAAAAACTCTCCCAACAGCACAACTCATTCACAGCAGCCGTCAGACACACAGACAACAATTAGCTCTCCGCCGTCTGAAGAAGACCTTATTCGAAGACACGTGGCTCTACAATTGCGCCACGAGCAACTGTTGCACGGAAACGATTCATACGTTTTTCGAGTCAATCAGGATTTCCCGGACAGTTTTACCGCTATAGATTTCGAGACAGCAACTGCTTCAAAAATGGCATGTCAACTTGGACTTGTTCAAGTTGACAATGGACATATAACGCTGGAACGCACCTTCCTGATTCAGCCGCCGGACAACATATACGACAGCATGAACGTACTCGTTCACGGTATTTCGCCGGAAAAGACAGCTTCTTCACCCACATTCGCTGACATATGGCCAGACATTTTTCCACTCATCGAGGGGCGATACATTGTCGCACACAACGTCTCATTCGACAAAGCGGTACTGGAACAGAATCTGAATCACTACGGCCTTCCAATGCCATCCGTCCTGGGCTTTGGCTGCACTTGTGAACCGTTTGACAACGTCTCTCTCTATAGTGCGGTGAAGTATTTTAAGTTTGACCTTGGCCAGCATCACGACGCACTGGCCGACGCCCGAGCCTGCGCCATGCTGGTACTGGAGTATAAGCGCCATTCCGGCGAGGTATTGTGTATTCCCAAGATCAAAGAGAGCCGGGCCAGGTCCGTATCAAAGGAGCATAAAGGATGGGCTGAAAACCTGGGTGACATTCCGGACAACTACTTCAAAGGCAAGACGGTCGTGATTACGGGGGTATTGGATAGTTATCCATCAAGAGACGAGCTCGCCGATATACTGAAGAACCTGGGCGCCAGAGTTACGGGATCAGTTTCCAGAAAGACATCGATTGTAATCCAAGGTTCCGGAGCCGGGCCGTCAAAGCTTCAAAAGATAGAGGAACTGAGAGACGAAGGGATCGAGATTGAAATTCTTCATGAAAAGGATTTGGTCCGGAAATTAAATGACTGTTTGGATTCCTAATATTTACGTGAATAAGATCAAGACAAGGAGAAGGATGCGCAGATCAAGCAGCTCCTGGACATCCTCGCCAAACGATAGCCGCCTATGGAACTGAAAGAATTCGTCACCAAGACCATCCTGGACATCGTCGATGGTGTCCGGGAGGCGCAGCAAAACAATAACACGACAGCCACCATCAATGCGCATTCTGCTGGAACGGCATACCGGGGTGTCTATGAGGTCGAGTTTGACGTTGCCCTGACCGCCATAAAGAAAGATGACAAAGCACGGGGGTTGGAGATCTATGCCCTGTCCATTATGGATTTCGGTGGTTCGAGGCAAAAGGGGGCCAGTAATACTACTGAACAGAGGGTTCGTTTCAAGGTTCCGATATCATATCCGCTTGTCGAAGACTAGTCATCGAAGAGATGGATGCGCCCGTCCCCTTTTGCCGGCAGTTGTTGGGCCTCCTCGAAGATGCAGCGACCCAACAGGAATATGCGCGTCACTTTTGAGGGAACTGCGACGGAATCCATTTCCGACCGAACGTCCTCTATCGTGTGAGTGATTCGTATCAGCCCCCAAACGGGCCTCCGCCTCGGATCCGAGAAATCTCCCGGCTCGGGAGACTTGGGATAGGGTGGTTTTGGAGATGAATTAGACATGTAGCAAAGATATCGAAAAACGATAATAAAAACAAAGGGAAATGAGCAAAAACGGGTCAGTTTTTTTGACGGTAGTTGTCGCAACTTTCACGTTTCGAGTACTTTACTCGAAACGTACACGGGGCAAGAACGGGTCAAAAATTGTCGAAAACACCCCATTTTCCCTACAAACCACTATTGATTATCAATGAGTTATAAGGGCAAAAAACGCGATTTTCAAGTCAGATCATCCCGACCCAAATCCGGCAACGACTAATAAAGCAGTTCGTTGCCGAATTTTTTATCACAACCCCGGGGTGAACCTCAAAATATATTTCAAAATAATTATTACTTTTGCAAAAGTATAGTTTAGGATTTTGAAATGGACAAGAATATCATCAAAACCATCATCGGAGAGAAGCATCACGAAATATCCCGGATTGACCTCACCACGCGTCCCGTCAAATACGAAGATGCCATGAGCTATGTCAACGTGGGAATCCGACGGGCCGGAAAATCCTGGCTGCTCTATCAGGACATCCAGGAAAGGATCCGGGCCGGGGGAAACCGGCTTGAAGACATCCTTTACATCAACTTCGAGGATGAGCGCATCGCTGATATGACGTCACAGGATCTGGGATTGATTATCGACTGTCACCAAGAGATGTTCGGCCCGGGAAAGCCGATGATCTATCTGGATGAGATACAAAATATAGACGGCTGGGCAAAGTTTGTCCGGCGGCTGGCGGAATCCAAACATAGGATCATGGTCACCGGAAGCAACGCCAAGATGCTCAGCAAAGAGGTCGCATCCACGCTCGGGGGCAGTTTCGTAGTACGGGAAGTACTCCCCTTCTCATGGCGGGAATACCTTTCCTACCACGGGGTCATACCCGGACTAAATTGGGAATTCGAGCCGGATACCCGCCTGGCAGTAAGACGGCATTTCGACGATTTCTTCCAGAACGGAGGATTCGCCGAATCGTTCCCCCTGATCGGGAAAAGAGAATGGCTTACCAGCCTGCTGCAGAAGATCCTGCTGGGAGACATCGTCACCCGGCACAAGATCAGGAACGACCGCCAGCTCAGAATGCTGGTAAGGAAGGTGGCCGACAATGTCATGCAGCCCACGGCGATCGCACGCTTCGAACACATCATCAAATCGACCGGCGAGAAGATCAGCATGCCCACCGTCAAGGATTACCTTGAATACCTGGAGGAATGCTATCTCGTCTATTCCATCCCCAACTATGCATCTCCGGATTCCGAGCAGGAGACGCTCCGCAAGCGCTACTTCATGGACAACGGTCTGCTGAATCTTTACCTTTACAAAGGCGAAACAAAACTGCTCGAGAACCTGGTAGCCCTGCAGCTGCGCAGACAGTGGTGGAATCCGGAAGAGCCGAAGCTCTTCTACTACAAACACGGCGGCGTGGACCTGGACTTCTATGTTCCGGAAGCCAGGATGGCCATACAGGCCTCCTACAACCTGGCTGAACAAGATACCCGTGAAAGGGAAATAAATGCTCTTGTCGATTTTAACAAGGCCTTTCCGCTGGAACGCGCCGTCATCGTGACCTATGACCAGGAAGAAACCCTAGACATAAACGGGCTCACCATCGAAATAATTCCTGCCTGGAAATGGTTGCTTCAATAACTTTTTTATAGTTATCCGCAATCGTACCACTTCCAATGAGCATAGTGTTGTCTTTTGTTGCAGGACAAAGATAAGGTTTTTCTTTCAAGATGGCGACATAACCCGTGGAAATCTATTAAAATTCGATACATTTCCACGGGTTATAGGCGCGTTTAATCAAAGTAGTCGTACTCGTCGGTACCGAAGTACCACTCCTTTGAGAATTAGTACCTACCGAAACAAATCATTGAATATTTTCAATTAAATTTGAAAATAATAGAAAATTATCTATATTTGAAACGCCAACCGACAACAGAATAGACTATGAAATCGACAGAACTACACAGGATTATCATCCGGAACGGCTGGATCCTGCTACCCACGAAAGGGAAAGGAAGCCACACCCGGTACACCAAAGACGGAAGGATTTACAGAGTCCCTTTCCACAAAGGAAAAGAGATTGACAACGATTTTGCAAAGAAAATTCTGAAGGACCTGGGGATTCAATAATCCCTCCCTTCCCAAATTCATAAGATATGGAAAAGGTAGATATTACAATCAATGTAGCTCCGGACGGCTTCTATAGCGCATACTGCAACGATCATCCGGCACTTTTCGGCAGCGGGGAGACCCCGGAGGCCGCCCGCAAAGAGTTGGAAGAGACCCTTCGTCTGACCAAGGAGGACGGGCGGGATGCCGCATTCATCTATCCGGACTGGCTGGACGGGGATTACGAATTTGCCATCCACTGGGATGTCAGGACAATGCTGGAGTACTACTCGGGCATCATCACGCCGACGGCCCTCGGGAAGCTGTCCGGGATCCATCCGAAGCAACTGTGGGCCTACCAGCACGGCATGTCCAAGCCCAGGAAGGCCCAGGTGGCCAAGATTGAAGCAGCGCTTCACCGCCTCGGCCATGAACTCGCGAATACTTCTTTCTGATGTTGTCTGGCGACACTTCGAAAGAGTTTGACACTAATCAACCAAGAAAAGAGCGAGTCCGCAGACCCGCTCTTGATGTTCTCACAACGGAATAATCCTTATTGTGAATGGCTTCGAATTTGTTTTGTAAAGATATACATCATTTTCGAGAATCACAAATATTCTTGTTATCTTTGAGGAAAGTGAAACTTACCAACATATGAAGAAGATACTTGGACTGGACCTCGGGACGACCAGCGTAGGCTGGGCCATTGTCAATCAAGCTGAGAAGGACTCGGAACATTCGGGGATTATCGCCTGTGGCTCCCGGGTCGTACCTTTAGCTGCAGACGAAGAGGACAATTTCGAGAAAGGAAAGGCTATTTCCACCAACGCTGAACGACGGCTCAAACGCAGTATGCGCCGTAATCTGCAGCGTAGAAAGCAAAGACGCGACAATCTGGTCAGTCTCTTTGCCCGAGAAGGCTGGATTCACGAAGGAGAATCGTTGTCCGAGCAAGGTAAGGACAGCACACACAGCACATTGAAGCTACGTGCCAAGGCCGCAAGCGAAGAAATATCCTTGAAGGATCTGGCCCGTGTATTTCTCAATATTAACAACAAGCGCGGCTATAAGAGTTCACGAAAGACGGATTCAATCGAAGATGGCCAGTTGATTGATGGGATGAAAGTAGCAAGGGACCTCCATCAGTCAGGCTTGACACCAGCGGCATACGCCCTGAAGAATATGAGCAACGGCCATCTCGGGCACATCGATTTTTATCGTTCAGATCTTGTCGCCGAGTTGGAAGAAATCTGGAATTTCCAACTTCAATTTTATCCAGAACTTCTCACGGACAATTTCAAGGAGCAGATTTCCAACCAAGGCAGGGCTGGCACCTCTCGTTTTTTTCAGAATAATTATAAGATATTTTCAGCCGACAACAAGGGAAAAGACAGGCGTATAGTTGCGTTGCAATGGCGCGTCGACGCCCTTTCTAAAAGACTGTCCCCGGAAGTTCTCGCATATGTAATTTCGGATCTAAGAGGCAACATTCAGAACGCCAGCGGCTATCTTGCTGCGATCAGCGATCGCAGCAAAGAATTGTTCTTCTATAACGAGACCGTAGGACAGTATCTCTATCGCCAGCTGCAAACAGATTCCCTTTTCAGCACCTGCAATAAAGTTTTCTACCGACAGGATTATCGGGACGAATTTGACCGCATCTGGGACACACAAGCGCGC
>JAFTGA010000032.1 GCA_017458145.1 Bacteroidales bacterium
GCACGGCTTATCTGCGTCACGCGCAGTCCTTCTTGGAAGTACAGTTTCATCGCTCTCTCATAGTAGAGATCGCGCTTGTTTGAAAAATTAATCTCCATTTGTTGATCGCATTTGCGAGTCAACTTTTTTCAGGGAAAGACAAAGACTGTCGTTTGGAGTTCAAGCTCTGAAAAAATAGCAACCGCCGAAAATGGAGTAATCACGGGTGTTTCGTATGGAACAGCAACAATTACCGCAAGATCGGGTTCGGAGTCCACTACGTGCGCCGTTACTGTACTAAGCAATTCTAATGATGGCGTATATGCAAGATCTCTGGGTGGATCGGTCGTCAATATTAATGGCAAGATTCAAGGTGGCAGTAAACTGAACTTTGGAATTTATAATTATACTGCTGAAAACATCACCGTCGTTTCTGCTCAATTAGTCAATGGTATTACTCTTAGCGAGGGCAACGTGATGTCTTTAAATACTCCTCTTGCCCCTGGCAGTTCTACTGCATGGAGTTTTACTGTTGGTGCTTTAGGCATTCAATCACCTATCATTCGTTTTGTCTATTTATACAAAGAGCAGGAGTTTACCTGTGAGGCAAAATACTAACGGCATAATAATCTATTCATACCCTATTTCACTCCAGTTTACGCTGGAGTGAAATTGTTTTATGGACAATATACTTGCAGAAACGCAGGAAAATGAAATTCAATACATTCCGAAATGCTGTATTTCTGGCTCTTCTATTATCCGGAAGTCTTGTAGCCCAAGACCTGCCAAGCCCATATTCCTACGATCCCTCGTGGGGAATCGATTACTCGGATGGCATATTCCACTACTATCCCCGGGACAGGAAGGCAAGTACCTATAAGATCCCTGCATCTATCAAGGTAATCGAAGAACGTGCCTTCCAATGCAATAAGCATCTAACGGAGATTACGATTCCGGAAAGTATAACGAAGATCGGCATGGGTGCCTTCCTTTGGAGTAAGAAACTCAGGACCATCAAAGGACAAGTATAGAGCTTCCCTGGAGGGCCTTCGAGGATTACCCGAAACTACGAGTCGTCGATCTTCCTGCAACGGTCTCGGTTTTTGATGGGAAATCCTTAAAAATCGCGCCCATTTTGGAAACAGTTTTACACGAAAATGCCTTTCTGCTCGGGTACAAGTGTAAATCCCTCCCCGCTTCGGCTTGTTTTCGCGCTTTTTCTGGGGGAGATTTACAGCCACAGGGCCTCAGATGGCGATTTTTTGTAAATCTGTCCAGCCCGTCCCTTTGGCAGGAGGTTCCGGGTCAAGCCCGGAATGACTGCCCCCGGATCCCATCCGGCCCGGAATGACGAGAAAAAACCAGGCACCTCGTAAGTGTCTGGTTTTTCAGTGGTGAGGCTTAGCAGATTTGAACTGCTGACCTCTTGCCTGTCAAGCAAGCGCTCTGAACCAACTGAGCTAAAGCCTCGTTTGGGATTGCAAAGATACAACTTTTTTTGAATATCCAAAAAAGAATTGTCAGCCGCCGGAGGGCAGGGCCAGCTCCTTGCGGAAGACCAGCCGGATCTCGCGGTAGCCCATTGCGCCGAAGAGGCGGCGCAGGTGGCTCTCGGCGGAACGCTCGGCCTGCTGGAGGATGCCCGCCTGGATGGCGTCGGCGCGCAGGCGCTGCTTGGCCTGGAGGATGATTCCGGCGGTCTCTTCGTGGGTCCGGTGTCCGGCAAACACCTCATAGTCAGCCGGATTGATGACCACATCCAGGATCTCCACGGGCGGGAGGACGAGATGCAGCGTGTCGCCCGCGACGCGGAAATCCGAGCCCTCGATCTTCGTGAGGTCGAACCCGGCCCGGACCCGACCTTTGCAGATGAGGACGAAGTCGCTGTTGCCGATGAGCCGGTTCAGGCCGCTGGCCCGTTTGAGTTCGCCCAGATAGGTGTCGTCGCGGTCGGTCAGCACCAGCTCTTCGTAATAGCCCGCGCTGGCGAGTTCACCCAGGGAGCGGACCTCCTGGACGAGCGTCGGCGTGGAATCCGCCTGCAGGCCGCGGGACGGGCGCCGCCGGGGCGGGAACAGCAGCAGGACCAGGATGACGGCGAGCAGCAGCGTGAGCGGAAGGAGATACCGCAGGGGAATATGCAGCGCAGGCTTTCTCATTCGAAACTGATCTGGATGTTCTCGAATCCCATCTGCTCCAGGACCGGCTGGAAGAATTCCCGGGCATTGGCTTCCGCCTCGTCCAGAATGCCGAGTTTGGGCAGGTCACGCAGGATTTCGCGTTCGCCCTGCCGGAGCAGGGCCTGGCGCTCCTGGTCGCTGAACCGCTGTCGGAATCCCGTCACGTCTTCGTATTCGAGGCGGATTTCCTCCGGCGGGAGGTTGATGGAAAAGACGGCGGCACGCGGCAGGACCAGCGAGACGGAGCGCGTCCGCTCATCCACGACGATGCGGTCCGGGGAGATGCTGCCCAGATGGATGCCGGCCTTGATGTGGGCCGTGCAGGAGAAGAGGATGCGGCGGTTGCCGATCTTGAACCATTCGCCTTCGTCGCGGGCGCGGACGGCCTTGCGCACGGTGTATTCTACCGTGCCGAGTTCGTCGCTCTCGCTCAGCAGGGCCATGCGCGCGACCAGCTGCTCCTGGAGCGAGGGCCCGCGGGAGCAGGCGGCGAGGAGCAGGAGAAGGAGGAGATTCCCGGTCAAGCCGGGAATGACGAAGCGGAGACCGGGAATGACGAAGCGTCTCATGCGGCTGCCCCCTCCGCGGGCTCCTGCGCTTCTCCGTTGAGCCAGGCATCGAGTTTCTGTCCGGCGGCGGACAGGCCGGCGATGGTCGTGTCCCTGGACAGGGCGAGGAAGGACTTGACGGCATCCAGCATCGCCTGTCGGCGCACCCTGGCCCCGGCCTTGCCCGCCAGGGCTTCCGCGCCTTCGCGCAGGCAGGCGAGTGTGACGTGGCCGATGCGCAGCGACAGCAGCGTGTTGGCCGTGCCGTCCGCCAGCGAGCGGGTCACGATGCCGGCCAGCGGGATCTTGGTGAGGGCGCCCAGGTGCAGCATCTCCGGGTCCACCTCCACCTTGTCGAGCGTGTCGGAGAGATAATAGCTGAACAGCGCCGTCGCGAGGATCCGGGCGTACAGTTTGCCGAGCTGGCCCCAGGTGGGCCGGTAGCCCGAGCAGCGGATCACGTCCGCAATCATCCGGCAGTTGATCACCAGCGAGGTCAGCGCATCGATCCGTCCCGTCTGGGAGACGGTCGTGACGAGGAAAACCGTCTTCGCCCACTGGCTGATGTGGCCCTGCGCCTTGTCGAAGCGGCGGTCGAGCTCGTCCTGGATGATGCTGCGCAGCTCCGCCAGATCATAAAAACTGTCCAGCCGCGCGAGCAGTTCCGCCCGGTGTGCAGAAGCCTCCTCCGCCGGCAGGTCGCCCAGGTTGTCGGCAAGCGAACGGGCGAAGCGCTTCAGCTCTTCGCGCAGCTCCGGCGAGTCCTCCGCCGCCGGGTCCACCGACAGTTTCGGAAACGGCTTTGCGAGCAGGATGCGGCAGGTCGGAAGGACCACGAGCCAGACCAGGGCCGCGGCAAGCAGCCCGTAGAAGGCCCAGGCCAGCACCGGTGAGCCGGCGGCCAGCTTGTCCCCGATCGTGATGATGTTGCCTGTAAGCAGGATCACGACGATCAGCGCCAGCGCGACGGCGAGGGAGACGAGCGGTTTCTTCATCAGATGATAATGTCTTTGAGTTGTTTCTGAAGGGCCTCCAGCGTGTCGAGCAGCGCCTCCTGCTCCGGGTGGACCATCGGGGCCAGGGCAGCCTCGAAACGGGCGCGGATCTGCGCCAGGTAGCCGTCCTGCATCCGCCCGATCTCCGCCGTGAGCATCCGCTTGAGATTCTGGATGGTACGGTTGTCCTGGTCACCGTAGAAATAGTGCTCCATATTGGACACCGCCTCCCGGACGGTCTCAGGCTTGAGGTGGAAGAGCGACGGGCGCATAAAGCGCTTCACCTTGTCCTCTGGAATGTTCTGTTCGCACTGTGCGCGGACTTCCTCCAGGGCCGGAAGCGGCTCCAGAGGCGTGCCCAGGCGGGCGCTCACGGCGTCCAGGCTGTCGCGCATCTTGTCGCCGAACAGGCGGAAAAGCCGCCCGGTGAGCTTGTCGTCCACGTCGAAAAGGAAGGATGCCAGGATCTCCTTCAGGAGCGCCAGGCACTCCTTGCCCGACATCGACTTGTTGACCATGCTCTTGGCCAGCGTCTTGAACAGGGAGCGGTCGGCGTCTTCCGAGATGTTGTTGATCAGGGAATCGATGTCGGCCGGAGAGAGCGCCAGGGCCTTGTCCAGGCCGTCGATGTGCTCCTGGAGCGTCAGGCGGTCGCTGCGGCTGGCGGAAAGCGCCTGCGTTCGCATCCAGATTTTCTTCACGAGATCATCGCGCAGCTTGTCCGTGCGCTCCAGGCAACGCTCCAGCCGCTGGCCGCCGATCCGGGTGGTGATTTTCTCGTAGAGGCGGTCCTCCACCGCTTCGAAGTCGTGCCAGGCCTGCTCCAGTTCCGCCTCGCAGCCCGGTCGGGCGACACCCTTGAGATAGTCCGTGACCATCCCGAGGTTCAGGCAGCTGACGTAGTCCGGCTCGATGTTGAACCCCTTGTGCTTGATCTCCTCGTATTCGCTCCGGCTCTGGCGCTCCACCTCGGCGCGCCGCGCCCCGGGATCCTGCCACCAGGAAGCATCGAAGACATTGTGGATCAGATAGACGGGCACGGACCCGTTGTACTCCCGGAGTTTGTCCAGGTACTCGTTGGAGGTCACGTTGAAGGCCGACACCGAGCTGTGGACGAACAGGATGAGGTCCACCCGTTTGGACATGGCGTCGTACAGCGCGCTCGAGAGGTTGATCCGGTTGCCGTCGAAGCCCGGCATGTCCGCCAGGAAAATCCTGCCGCCGTCCGCGCCGCGGAGCATCTTGCCGGCGGGCGCGGTGATTGCCGTGATAATGGAGCTGTCCTGCCGGTTGTAGGACGGAGCGATATACGTGTCGATGTTCTCGTCGCTGAGCGGATAGGACTCGCGGGTCAGGTGCTCGCGCAGCTCGGCGTCGTCGCTCACGATGCCCCGGAGCTTGTCGATGATCAGGTCCAGGTCCTTTTCCTTGCGGGATTCGTCCTTGGAGGAATAGATCGAGATGGTGGGCTCGCCCCCCTCCTCCAGTCCGGAGATGATCGTCGGGCGCAGGGTGCACTCCAGCTTGTCCGTCGGGCTCACATAGCGGTGCGCGAGCAGGTTCACGAGCGTGGACTTGCCGGACTTGACGGGGCCGACCACCAGCATGATGAACGAGCCGTGGCGGTACTCCATCGAGCGGCGCTGCAGGCGCAGGAGCCCGGCGGCGATCTCCTCGTCGCCGCCCAGACGCGGCGTGTACGCTTCGCACAGCTCCGTCAGCTGTGCGGAGATGGCATCCAGCTTCTTTTCGTTGACACTCGCCATGGAAGCCGGCATCAGTTCTTGTCGGACCAGTAGGTGATCGTGCGGATCTCCTGCGTCACCGTGGTATAGGTCTCCTTCTCGTCCTCGGCGTCTTCCTCATAGCTCTCGGTAACAGCAGTCACCTCCCGCTTGGTCCAGTTGCCCCGGGCGTCGAACTCGAGGTAGTCGTAGGTGATCTCGGCGTTCTCGTTGTAACCTTCGTCATAGCCGGTCTGCGTGATCCTGGCAGGCCAGGGGTGGTTGCCGTCGTAGGTGTAGGTCGAGGTCGTGCCCCATTCCCAGCCGTAGTAGGTCTCCGTGACCACGCGTCCCTTGGCATCGTAATCGTAGGTCACGTCGCAGTAGCTCATGATGTCGAAACCATCGAACTGCTCTTCGGGGATCGCGGTGTTGTTGAAGGATTTCAGGCGGCCGGAGGCGTCGCGGACCACTTCGGTATACTGGGCATAGGGGCCGCAGTAGTGGCCGTCGGCATCGTATTCATAGACATTGCCGTAGTCGTCGCGCGTCACGCGCCCCTGCTCATCGAATGACAGCAGCAGTTCGTCCTGCTCCAGCCAGGGGTCGCCTTCTTCTTCGTCGAGGGAATTGCTAATCGACACGACGGAATAGCGGACTTCCCGGACGTCGCCCGTCAGGCCGAAAGTGCGGACGTCCCGGGGAGAGTTGTCACTTTTGTTACAGGAAGCGAGGGCGGCAAGGGCCGCCAGGGAGAGGGCAAAAACCGTTTTTTTCATGGAAATCTATCGTTATTTAAACGCAAAGATAGCAAATTCAGAAATAAACGTATCTTTGCAGACCGCAAACCAAACAGAAAATGACCATCAAGAACCTGATCTTCGATTTCGACGGGACCCTCGCGGACACGACCGAGGGGATCGTCCGCTGCAAGCAGGCGACGCTTCGCGAGATGGGTCTGCCGGCCTCGACGCCGGAACGCATCCGCGGGGTCATCGGACTTCCGCTTCGGGAGTGTTTCGCCCTCGGGACGGACACGCCCGAGGAGCGGCTGGACGAGGCCTGCGAGACGTACCGCCGCCTGTTTGCCGAAGTGGCCACGCCCCGCATCACGCTCTTCCCGGGCGTGGCGGAGACGCTTGCGCAGTTGCGCTCGCACGGTCTGCGCCTGTCCATCGCCACCTCCCGCACCGGCGCGTCCCTGCGCGAGTTGACCGCCCGGCTGGACATCGCGGAGCATTTCTGCGAGATGGTGGCGACCGAGGATGTGGTCCACCCCAAACCAGCCCCCGACCTGGCGCTCCTGCTGTTGGACCGCCTCCAGGCCCGGGCGGAAGAGACCGTTGTCATCGGCGACACGGTCTTCGACCTGCAGATGGGACGGGATGCCGGCTGCCGCACCTGCGGCGTGACCTTCGGCAACCAGGACCGGCCGCAGTTGCAGACGGCATCGCCGGACTGGATCGTGGACGATTTCCGCGAGCTCGCCGGAGTCCTCCTGGCGGGCGCCTGAAAGCCCTGCAGCCATATCCCTAAAAATGGGGATTTTATTTTCGCGTGAAATCCTCTATCTTTGCTTCTACTGACAATTAATTAACCCTTACAAATATGAAGAAGATCCTGATGATTGCAGCTGCGCTGCTGCTTACCGTCGCCGCCAACGCCAAGGTGGTCGAGAAGACTTTCACCGTCCGCGGACACTGCGGTATGTGCAAGAACCGCATCGAGACGGCCGCCAAGGGTTTTGACGGCGTCCAGTCCGCCGCCTATGACCTCAAGGCCCAGCGCCTTACGCTCACCTACGAGACCCGCCAGGTCAAGCCGAACCAGGTCCTGAAGGCCATCGCCGCCATGGGCTACGACGCCGGCAAGTTCACCGCCCCGCAGGAGGCCTACGACCGCCTCGAGGCCTGCTGCCGCTACCGTGAGATCCCGGAGGTCAACGAGCACGGGCACCACGGCGAGGGCGAAGGCCACCACCACGCCGAATAACCGTTCGGTTTTAAGCAACTTGCAAAAGAAGCCGGGGCTCCGGCTTCTTTTTTTAGTTCCGGCTTGCGATGACCTCGGCCAGCAACTTGATGCCGGCCTCCATCCGGGAGGCGTCGAGGAAGGAGAAGTTGAGCCGCATCGTGTTGCGGTGGCTGCCGTCCACGAAGAAGAAGGAGCCCGCCACGTAGGCGACGCCTGCGGAGAGCGCCCGGTCGTAGAGCGCCACGGTATCGAAGCCCTCCGGGAGCGTCAGGAAGAGGAACAATCCCCCTTCGGGATGCGTCCAGGATACGCCCTGCGGCATATATTTCTCCAGCAGGGAGAGCATCCGGTCCCGCTTGGCGCGGTATAGCGCGATGCTCTTCTGCAAGTTGGCGTCGAGCGCGCCGCTGCCCATGAACTCCGCGGCGATGTACTGGTCCAGGACCGGCGGGCAGAGGTCCAGCGACTGCTTGCAAACATAGATCTGGTCCAGCAACGCCTCGGGACCGAGGATCCAGCCGAGCCGGAAACCGGGGGCGAAAATCTTGGAGAAACTGCCCAGGTGCAGGGTCCGCTCCGGCGCCAGCGAATAGATCGTGGGCACCGGCTCCCCGCTGTAGCGCAGTTCGCGGTATGGGCTGTCCTCCACGATGAGGAAATCGTGTTTGCGCGCGAGCGCCACCAGCGCCTGCCGCTCCGGCAGCGTCATCGTCTCTCCGCTCGGATTCTGGAAGTCCGGGATCACGTAGCAGAACTTGGCCGGACGGCTGAAATCGAACGCATCCAGCGTCCGCACGTCGGCGCGGTAGGCCTTGAAGGACTGCAGGGCGCCGAGGTAGGTCGGGCTGGTGGTCAGGATGACATCGCCCGGGTCGGCCAGCACGCGGGTGCAGACATCGATCCCCTGCTGGGAGGACGTCGTGATCTGGACCTTCTCCACCGGCACGCCGTAACGCTGCGCAATCACTTGCCGGAGCTCGGGCACCCCCTGCGTGGCCCCGTACTGGAGGGCCTTGGCGCCTTGTTTTTCGAGCACCTGTGCGCTGATGCGACGGATATCGTCGAGCGGGAACGTGGCTGCGTCGGGATAGCCGCCCGCGAAAGAATAGATGGATGCGAGATCGACTTTCTTGAAGATCTCACGCACCGGGGAACGCATGAAAGAGCCCACGTCCGCGGAGAAAAACTGCTGATAATCAGGGATGTCTATCTCCTCGGCCGGACCGGTCAGATAAACGTCCGTGAAACCGCTCCCGTCCGGCAACGGCCGGAACTCCACCGACAGCCGGTCGATCCGCGCCTGAATGTTGTACTGCACGAGATCCCGGGTCAAGCCCGGAATGACGCCCGAGGCGGCAAGAGAGGCGTGCGCAGGCGTTGTGGAGGCCGAAAGGAATGCGGCTATCGCGGCCGCGGTCATCCCGGTGCCGCAGGCGAGGGTTTCCCCTTCCACGCCCTTCTCGAAGGTCCGGACGCGGAGTGTCCCGTCGGGATCGACCGACACGAAATTGGCATTGGCGCCGACCGGCGCGAAAAGCGGATCCCGGCGCGCGGTGCGCCCCTCCGTCTCCACGTCCACGGCCTCCGCGTCCGGCACGAAGCGCACGAAATGGCGCGTCCCCGTGTCCAGGACCCAGCCGTCCAGCGCGTGGCGGAACTCCCGCACGTCGATCATCCGCAGGCGCACGGTCTTGCGGCCCCCCTCGCGGGAGAGGATTTCGCCGGTGTGCAGCCCGTCGGCCGCAGCGAAGCGGTACACCCGCCCGTCGGCCGGCGTGATGCCCAGCGCGTCTGCGAACGCTACGATGCAGCGTCCGCCGTTGCCGCACATCATCCCGCCGGAGCCGTCGGAATTGTAATACTCCATCCGGAAATCCAGCCCGTCGCCGCCCGCGGTCAATATCATCAGCCCGTCGGTCCCGTACCGGGCGCAGAGCGCGGCGATACGCTCCGGCGTGCGGCAGGCGGAGACATCTTCAGACCGGCCGTCCAGCACGACGAAGTCGTTGCCGGCGCCGGAATATTTGTGAAGCACGGCCATCAGCGAAGCATATCCTCCAGCGTGACGGAGCCGGCGGTCTTCTCGTCGCGGTATTTCACGATCACCGGGCAATAGAGCGCCACGCCGCTGTCCGCGCCGGGGCCCCGCCGCAGCGGCTTGCTGCCGCTCACGACCACGGCACCCTTCGGCACGACCACGCGCCCGTCCGCATTGCGCGGCACGAACTCGCCTGTCGTGGCGTCGAACAAGGCCGTGGAAGCCGTGATGACGACGCCGGAGGCGATTACCGCCCCCTCCTGCACGATCGTGCCCTCGTAGATGCCGCAGTTGCCGCCCACGAAGGCACCGTCCTCGATGATGGTCGGCAGGGCTCCCGCCGGCTCCAGCACGCCGCCGATCTGCGTGGAGGCGGAGATGTGGATATTGCGCCCGACCTGGGCGCAGGAGCCGATGGTCACGTGGCTGTCCACCATCGTGCCCTCCCCCACGTACGTGCCCACATTGATGTAGGCCGGAGGCATCACGATGGCGCCGGGAGCCACATAGGCACCGCGCCGGATGCTCGTGCCGCCCGGCACGATGCGCACACCGTCCTCCGCACGGAACTTCCGCACGGGAAAGGTGTCCTTGTCGAAGAAGGAGAACTGCCCCTGGGACATATCCGTGAAGGCGCCGAGCCGGAACCCGGCCAGGATCACTTCCTTGACCCACTTGTTGACCTGCCAGACACCGTCCACCTTCTCGGCGACGCGCAACTGTCCGGCCTCCAGGGCCGCCATCACTTCGTTGAATTTCTCTATCGTTACTTCCATAATTCACTTAAAACTTTATGCATCAGCGCCTTCGTGGCATCGGACGCGGGAGCGAGCGGCAGGCGGAGCGTTTCGCCGATCACGCCAAGCTGCGCCAGCGCGGCCTTGGCCGGAATCGGATTGGACTCCGCGAAGCAGGCCTTGAAGAGCGGGAAGAGCCGGTGGTGCAGGACACGTGCCGTCGCGAGATCGCCGCACTGCATCGCCTCCACCATCTGCGCCACCTCCTTCGGCGCGACGTTGGACGCCACGGAGACGACGCCGTGGGCTCCGGTGGCCATGAAGGCCAGGGTCATGTCGTCGTCGCCGCTCAGCACGGTGAAGTCCTCCGGGGCCCGGCGCAGGATCTCGCTGACCTGGCCGTAGTTGCCGGAGGCCTCCTTGATGCCCCGGATGTTGGGCACCTCCTCCGCCAGGCGGATCACCGTGTCCGGCAGCATGTTGGCACCGGTGCGGCCCGGGACATTGTAGATGATGACCGGGAGGTCGGTCTCGGCGGCCACGGCCTTGAAATACGCATACATTCCCTGCTGGGTCGGCTTGTTGTAATACGGCACCACGACGAGCAGTGCGTCGGGGCCCAGCGGCTCGAGCAGCCGGATGTTGCCCAGCGTGTCAGGCAGGCTGTTCACGCCCACGCCCGGCATCAGGGGCAGGCCCTTGGCGCGCTCCTTGACCAGCTGGTAAATGGCGGTCTTCTCGCCGGCCGACAGGGTCGGCGTCTCGCCGGTGGTGGCGAGGGGGACGAGGAAATGCACGCCGGCGGCGACCTGGCGGTCCACCATCCGGCCGTAGGCTTCATAATCCACGGCACCGTCCGCGGTGAACGGGGTCACCAGCGCCGTGCCGCATCCTTGCAAAACAAGAGGTCTCATATTCTGACGCGTTTACTACTAACTCCGGTAAAGATAGCAAACTTTTGGCAGAATGACTAACGCGCCAGGATCAAGTCCTTGAATTCGTGCACGCCGGTCAGGCGCTCCGTCATCAGGGCGGCGTCCACGGCGCCTTCGGCGAAGCCCTGGCGGGAGAAGGCCTCGTGGGTGAAGGTCAGTTTGTCCACCTCGGAGCGGAACTCGGCGATATGCGTCCCGGGGACTTCCCCGATGCGCTGGGAGCCGATCTCGGGCTTCTCGCCCAGGAACTCCCCGATCAGGGCGCCGATGCTCCTGGCCGTGCCGCTGGGGGCGTCCAGCTTGTGGATATGGTGGATCTCCTCCACGTGCGGGGTATAGCCGTGGCCCCGCAGGACCTCGCAGGCGCGGGCCACCCCGGCGAAGAGGGCGATCACGCCCACGGAATAGTTGGAGCCCCAGATCATCGGCGTCCCGGCCGCCTCGAAGGCCGCGAAGACTTCCTCCTTCCTGTCATACCAGCCGGTCGTGCCCACCACTACCGCCTTGAAGTTGGCGGCAAGCGTCCGGTAATTCGCCTTGAAGGCATCCGGCGTCGTGAAGTCGATGCACACGCATTCCCGCGCCACTTCCTGCGGAATGGAACAGATGTCTTCCGATGCGCAGACCAGCTCGATCCCGCGCCGCTGCAGGACGGCCTCGATCATATGGCCCATCTTGCCGTAACCGCTAATGATAACTTTCATAAATCTTGCTGTAGTTGTTGATAGCTGTCTCGAGGTCCGCGAAGGACAGGTATTCGTCGTCGCGGTGGGCGACCGTGATGGAGCCGGGACCGCAGATGATCTTCTGCGCGAAGTTCGTCAGGTGCGGAGCGTCGCTGCCGAAGGAAACGCTTTTCGCCGGGAACCCGGGCAGGGTCGGGTAGCGCGCCGGAGCATCGCCGCCGTATTCATCGACACGCAGCGTCCCGGAGGCCTGCGCGCGCATCCACGCCACCACGGCCGCGTCGGCGGCGAAGGTGGTGCGGAAATACAGGCGGCAGCTCAGCTCCGGGCTGAGGATATTCTGGGGATTGTCGCTGCACAGCTGTCCGACGTTCCAGGTCGTGGGACCGAGGTCCGGATCCTCCGGGAAGTCCGCGGCGCGCAACCGTTCCATAAAATCGACGAACAATTCCACGGCGCTCAGTCCGTGCTCCGGATAGCCGGAGTGGAAGGGGCGCCCGGTGAAGGTCAAGTCAAAGCGCTTGGTGCCCTTGGAGGCACTCACCATGCAGTTGTCCGTGGGCTCTCCCACGACCAGCAGCGGCGCGCGGAAGTCCGTCCGGGCAAAGGCCTTGGCCCCCCAGGAACCCGTCTCTTCGCCGCTGACAATCAGCAGCGCGAAGTCCCTGTGCCCGGCAGCGGCGAGCCGCTGACAGGCGCGGTACATGGCGTAGAACTGCCCCTTGGCATCGCACGTGCCGCGCCCCAGCACGCGGTCCTCCAGGAAGGTCGGCGGGATGTAGGGCGGGACGGTGTCCATATGGGAGCAGAACACGACGCGGGGCACGTCGCTCCAGCGCAGCAGGACGTTGAGCGTGCCGTCGCCGACCTCGAAGGTCTCCACGGACGGAGCCTCCAGCCGGGCGGCGAGCCACTCCCCCAGCGGCCGTTCGCTGCCGGAGGTGGAGTCGAAGGAGAGAATCTGGCGGAAGAGTTCCATACGCTACATCAGGATGTCTTTGATGATGCCGGTGGCGGCGAGCCGGACGCCCTCGCCCGCGCCCTTGATCACGAGCGGAGCGGAATACTCGCTGCGGACCACGGTCACGTTCTCCGTGCCGCTGATCCAGTAGAAGGGGCTCTCGGGGCCCACGCGCTGCATCTTGATCTCCGCCCGGTAGCCGTGGCGCGCAGCGGGGTCGCGCCGCAACGAAGCCACGAAGCGCTGGCGCTGCCCGGCCGCGTCCAGTTCTGCCTCGCGGGCGATGAACTGCGGCTCGTATTCCGCGAGGCGCCGGTAGAAAACCTCCAGCGGACAGTCGAAGAACTCGGGCCCCAGTATCGGTGTAATCTCCACGTCGTCGGCCTCCAGCGGCACGCCGGCTTCGCGCGCGAGGATGAGCAGTTTTCGGAGCACGTCCTTGCCGCCCAGGTCGGTGCGCGGGTCGGACTCGGTCAGGCCCTCGTCCTGGGCGCGGCGCAGCAGTGTCGCGAGGCTGTCGCGCAGGGCGCCGTCGTAGCCGGTGATAATGTAGTTGAGCGTGCAGGAGACCACGGCCTCGATGGACTCGATGCCGTCAGAGCAGTTGGCGTCGCTGGCGATGGATTCGAGGATCGGGAGGGCGTTGCCCACCGTGGTGTCGTAGCGGAAGAAGGTCCCGTTCTGCCGGGCTTCCGCCTTGAGGGCGGCGTACTGCACGTAAGGCAGGGCCAGGGAGCGGCGGTTGGAGGTCACGATGCCCAGCCCGCCGCGGAAAAGCTCCGCATAGCGCAGGTGCAGGTGGTGGTCGTCGGTACAGTCCACGAACACGCTTCCGCGCGGGGCCGCGGCCAGCACGGCATCGATGAATGCACCGTCTTCAGCCCGTTCCCCGCCCTGCAGGCGGTTTTCCGCTTCTTCCGGCCGGATGCCGCGCAGGTCGATGACGAAGCGGCGGCTGTCGGCGATGCCCATAATGCGGATGGAACGGCCGCGGCGCCGGGCGATCCGGTCTGCACTCAGGCCGACCAGACGCACCAGTTCGTGGCCCACGGCCCCGTAGCCTGCGATGAAGACCGGAATCACGGTCACGGCCCGGTGCTCGAAGAACTCGCGGTGGATGGCGCCCACGGCAGCCTGCTCCACGGTCGGGCGGACGCGGATGAAGAAGGTGTCCCCCTCGCCCGTCACATCGCCCAGGGGCTGGATGCCGGCTTCGGAGAGGGCCGCCCGGATGCGGCTCGAGGCCGAAGCGCGCCCGGAGACGGCTTCGCCGACCAGACACACCACCGCCTCGCCCTTTTCAGGCAGCGTCCGGCTCGTCACGCCCATCCAGGCGCCTTCCTTGACGTCCGGACGGCCGCTGATGAGCGTGCCGGGGTGTTTGGGATCGAAGGTGTTGCGGATGGAGAAGGCGATGCCGGCCTCCATCGCCGGCTTCACGGTCGGCGCATAGAGCACCTTGGCGCCGTTCTCGGCCAGGGCCAGAGCGGCCTGGTAAGATATATCGGGGATGGTCACGGCAGCCGGGACAACCTTCGGGTTGGCCGTCATCATGCCGGGCACGTCGGTCCAGATCTCCAGCGACGCGGCGTGCAGCGCAGCGGCATAGAGCGCGGCGCTGTAGTCGGAGCCGCCGCGGCCGAGCGTCGTGACGCGCCCGGCGCCGTCGGAAGCGATGAAGCCCGGCGCCACGAAAAGCCGCGCCCCGGGGGCCGCGGCGACGGCGGCGGCAATGCCGCTGTAGGTCAGTCCTTCCGCCACTACACCGCCCAGCGTGCGCACCAGTTTGCGGGAATCGAGCCACTGCGTGGGGATGCCCTCGCAGGCGAATTTCCGGGCGAGGATGCGCGTGGAGAAGAGTTCGCCGAAAGTCACGCAAGCTTCCGGCTCCGCCGCGGCGAGTTCTTCGAAGAGCGTATCCAGTTCGTCCGTCATCTCCCGGCGCTCAGTGCCGGTGAACAGCCGCTGCGCGATGGCGTGGTGCCGGCGGCGCAGCGCATCGATCTGCTGCGCACGGCGGGCGGGATCCGTCTCGGCGCCGATGGCGATCAGCGCGTCCGTACAGCCGCTGATCGCAGAGCTGACCAGCACACAGCGATCCCGCTCCACAGCGGCGAGCACGATGTCGAGCACGCCCGACATCCGGGTGGCGTCGGCCACCGAACTGCCTCCGAATTTGAGTACCTGCATAGTTGTTATACGCGTTCAATATGGGCACCGAGCGCATTGAGACGGCTCTCGATGTCTTCGTAGCCGCGGTCGATCTGCTCGATGTTGTCAATGGTGGAAGTGCCCTTGGCGGACATCGCCGCCAGGAGCATCGCGATACCGGCACGGATATCCGGGGACGTCATCCGGCCCGCGCGGAGGCTGATCTTGTGGTCGTGGCCGATCACCACGGCGCGGTGCGGGTCGCACAGGATGATCTGCGCGCCCATATCGATCAGCTTGTCCACGAAGAACAGGCGGCTCTCGAACATCTTCTGGTGGATCAGCACGCTGCCCTTGCACTGCGTGGCCACGACCAGCAGCACGCTCAGCAGGTCCGGGGTCATGCCCGGCCAGGGGGCGTCGGCGATGGTCATGATGGAGCCGTCGATGAAGGATTCGATTTCGTAACTGCGCTGGGCGGGGATATAGATATCGTCGCCGCGCTGCTCCAGTTTCACGCCCAGGCGGCGGAAGCACTCCGGGATGATGCCCAGGTTGGCCCAGGAGACGTCCTTGATGGTCAGTTCGCTCTGCGTGATCGCGGCCATTCCGATGAAGGATCCGACCTCGATCATGTCCGGCAGGATGCGGTGCTCCGCCCCGTGCAGCGTCTTCACGCCGCGGATGGTGAGCAGGTTGGAGCCGATACCCTCGATCTGCGCGCCCATCGCCGTGAGCAGGCGGCAGAGCTGCTGCACATACGGCTCGCAGGCGGCGTTGTAGATGGTGGTCGTGCCCTCGGCGAGGGTCGCGGCCATGATGATGTTGGCCGTGCCCGTGACGGAGGCCTCGTCCAGCAGCATGTAGCAGCCCTTCATCGAACGGCCCGAGGAGAGGTTGTAGGCCCGCTTGGCCGTGTCATAGGCGCATTTGGCGCCCAGGCGCATGAAGCCCTCGATGTGCGTGTCCACCCGCCGCCGGCCGATCTTGTCGCCGCCCGGCTTGGGGAAGAACGCGCTGCCGAAACGGGCCAGCAGCGGGCCCACCACGAGCACGGAGCCGCGCAGCCGGGCGCATTTCGCGACGAAGTCGGCGCTGCGGATGTAGAACTCGTTGACGTGGTTGGCGGTGAAGGTATAGACCCCCTTGGCGCAGCGCTCAACGCCCACGCCCATTCCGCGCAGCAGCTCGATGAGGTTCTTGACATCCAGGATCTCGGGGATGTTGCTGATCGTGACCGGCTCTGCCGTGAGGAGGACGGCGCTGATCACCTCCAGGGCCTCGTTCTTCGCGCCCTGGGGCAGGATCTCGCCGTGCAGGCGGTGTCCGCCTTCGATAACGAAACTGCTCATATATGGTCTACTTCCGGGTGCAGGGTGACGCCGAAACGCGCCTGCACCCCGTTGATGATTCTCTGCTCCAGCGCAAGGACCTCCTGCGGAGTGGCCGTGCCGCTGGCATTGACGAGCACGAGCGGCTGCTTGTCATAGACGGCCGCGCCGCCCTCCGTCGCGCCTTTCAGGCCGCACTGGTCGATCATCCAGGCGGCCGGGACCTTGACCGTGCCGTCCGGCAGGTCGTAATGCGGCGCACTCCCGTCTGGAGAAATCCGCGCGAAATCTTCCCGGCTCACGACCGGGTTCTTGAAGAAACTGCCGGCGCTGCCTATCTCTTCCGGATCAGGGAGTTTCGCCCGCCGGATGCGGATGATGGCCTCGCGCACCTGCTGCGGGGTGAGAGGGCCGATCGGGTCGGCCATGACGGGGTTCGGGACGGTCGAACCGTCCTTCCCGGCTTGTCCGGGAATCCCGAGCGCTTCGCGGACACCCTTGTAGTCCAGGCGCGGGCTGTATTTTCGGCTCATGCGCAGCAGCACGCTCGTGACCACATAACGGCCTTTGTTTTCCGGCTGCTTGAAAATGGAATCCCGATAGCCGTAGCGGCACTCCTCGCGGGAGAACTTGACTTTCCGGCGCTCCTGCAAGTCGAAGCATACCACCCCGCTGACGAGATCCTTCATCTCCACGCCGTACGCGCCGATGTTCTGCACGGCCGCCGCCCCCACCTCGCCCGGAATGAGCGAAAGGTTCTCCGCGCCCCAGAGACCGTGGCGGCAGGTCTCGGCCACGAAATGGTCCCAGACCACTCCGGCGCCGACCATCACCGGCACATCCTCGAAGCCCATGTCCACGTACTTGATAAACTCGATGTTGGAATGCAGGACCGTGCCCGGGAAGTCTTGGGTGAAGAGGAGGTTGCTCCCCTCCCCGATATGCAGCAGCGGCTTCGGGAGGCGGTCGAAATTGAGCCCTTCGAGCTCCTTCACCGTCTCATACTCGACATAGCACGCGCAGGACACCTTCATCCGGAAAGTGTTCTGCGCGGACAGGTCGTAGTTCAGCTGGATCCTCACGGCTGGGGCGCTACGTAGGTGGAAGACAGGAAAAGTTCCTCCATCTGCGCGTCGTCGATCCGGGACGGGGAGTCGATCATCACGTCGCGGCCCTGGTTGTTCTTCGGGAACGCGATGTAGTCGCGGATCGTCTCCTGCCCGCCGAAGAGGGCGCAGACGCGGTCGAAGCCAAACGCCAGGCCGCCGTGGGGCGGGGCGCCGAACTTGAAGGCGTTGATGATGAAGCCGAACTTGTATTCGGCGTCCTCCTTGCTGATGCCGAGCACTTCGAACATGCGCTCCTGCATCGCAGCTTCGTGGATCCGGATGGAGCCGCCGCCGAGTTCGGTGCCGTTGAGCACGAAATCGTAGGCGTTGGCGCAGACGCGCTCCAGGTCCTCTTTCCTGTCGGAATAGAACCACTGCTCGTGCTCCGGCTTGGGGGCCGTGAACGGGTGGTGCATGGCGTAGAAGCGCTGGTCCTCCTCGCTCCACTCCAGAAGCGGGAAATCCACAATCCACAGCGGGGCGAAAACCTTCGGATCGCGCAAGCCCAGGCGGTTCCCCATCTCGATGCGGAGCACGCCGAGCTGCGTCTGCGTCTTGCGCCTGGGTCCGCACAGAATCAGCACCAGGTCGCCGGCCAGGGCCCCGCAGGCCCCGGCCACCTTCTGCAGCTGCTCCGGCGTGTAGAACTTGTCGATGCTGGACTTGACGGTGCCGTCGGGATTGCATTTGATATAAACCAGGCCTTTGGCGCCCACCTGCGGACGCTTGACCCATTCGGTCAGCTCGTCGAGCTGCTTGCGGGTGTATTCGGCACAGCCGCTGACGGCGATGCCGCCGATGTACTCCGCGCCGTCGAAGACGCTGAAACCGCATCCCTTGACGAGGTCGCTGACCTCGTGGATCTTCATCCCGAAGCGGATGTCGGGCTTGTCGGAGCCGTAGGAGTCCATCGCGTCATACCAGCTCATACGCGGCAGCGGATCGGGGATCTCGACGCCGAGCGCGTTCCGGAACATCTGGCGCATCATGCCCTCGAAGGTGTTCAGCACGTCCTCCTGCTCCACGAAGCTCATCTCGCAGTCGATCTGCGTGAACTCCGGCTGGCGGTCGGCGCGCAGGTCCTCATCGCGGAAGCAGCGCACGATCTGGAAATAGCGGTCATAGCCCGCGACCATCAGCAGCTGCTTGAAGGTCTGGGGGCTCTGCGGCAGGGCGTAGAAGGTGCCCGGGTTCATACGGGAAGGCACCACGAAGTCGCGGGCGCCCTCCGGGGTGGACTTGATCAGGTACGGGGTCTCGATCTCCATGAAGCCCTGGGCGTCCAGGTAAGTGCGGATCTCCTGCGCGAGGCGGTGGCGCAACGCGAGGGCCCGCTGGAGGGGCGGACGGCGCAGGTCGAGGTAGCGGTACTTGGCGCGCAGGTCCTCGCCGCCGTCGGAATTCTCCTCGATGGTGAAGGGCGGGGTGACGGATTTATTGAGGATGCGGATGGCGGAGAGCCGGATCTCGATCTCGCCGGTGGGCATCTTGGGATTCTTGCTCTGGCGCTCGATGACCTCGCCCGTGGCCTGGATCACGAATTCCCGGCCGAGGGACGCGGCGGTCTCGACGAGTTCCGGGGCGGCATCCGCCTCCACAACCAGCTGCGTGAGCCCGTAGCGGTCGCGCAGGTCGATGAAGGTCATGCCGCCGAGTTTGCGGGATTTCTGGACCCATCCCGCAAGGGTCACTGTCTTGCCTTGGTCGGCGAGACGCAGCTCGCCGCAAGTGTGGGTTCTGTACATATCTTGAGGATCTTTTGTTCCAATTTACAAAGTTAACAAAAAAAAGGAAGATTACGGAGCAGACCCTGCTGGTCATCACCGGGAGGGCGCTGCACGTTTCACGCACCAATCCCGCCGGGGAGCTTCGCCGGGAATAAGCGCCGGTAGCTACCGCTCGCAGACGAAGGCGAAGAAGCGGTCGATATCCTTTTTCTCCTTGAAACGGGCGATGTAGGCCATGTCGCAGAGGTCGTCGGCGAGGGCGGCCGGGACACGCTCGGCCATGCAGACGTCGCCGCCATAGCGCGCCATGATCTCGTCGTGGCCGTGCTTATAAGAGTAGCAGTCGCGGCGGCCCGCATAGGCGCAGTAGTACTGTTCGCCCTGGCTCTTGCGCGCTTCGTCATACACCACCATGTCCGCCCAGATCTTGAAAACGTCCGTGCTGTGCGCGAAATTCATCATATCCGGGGTATATCCTCCCGGCGGGCGCATGTTGACTTCCAGGCCCACGTAGTCCCCTTTCTTTCCGAGACCTTCGCGGTCGCGGTCCAGCTGGAAGAACTCCAGATGCACGAAACGGCTCTTGATGTCGAAGGCCTTTACCGTCCGGCGGCCGATGGCAGCGAGTTTCGCCGGCACGGTCTTATTGGTCCAGTAGCAGGTCTCGAGGTTGTCGTGCACGATCTCCATGATGGGGGTCGGGAAGACGGTGTTGTTCTCGAAGACGGGCTCGCCCTTCGCATCATAGATGGCGTCGTAGCTCACCAGCAGGCCGGTGATGAACTCTTCGATCACATAGTAGCCGAAGTTGTCCGGATGCGCGGCGAACCAGGCCTCCAGCTCCGCGTTGTCGTGGATCTTGGTGGTGCCGCTGGCGCCCATGCCGCTGTCCGGCTTAGCGAGGATGGGATAGCCGGTCTTCCGCACGAAGGCCTTCACCTTCGCCAGCCCCTCCGCGCCCCTGATCTGCCGCGCGGTAGGAATGCCGCCGAGGGCGTAGAACTTCTTCATCTCGGACTTGTTGCGAATGGAGGCAATCTGGTCGTTCTTGATGCCGGTCGTCACGTTGAAGTCGGTACGCAGGCGCGCGTCCTGCTCCAGCCAGTATTCGTTGTTGGACTCGATCCAGTCAATCTTGCCGTACTTATGGGCGAACCACGCCACGGCGCGATAGACTTCACCATAATCCTCAAGGTTGTTTACCTTGTAATAATCGGTCAGGGCGCCGCGCAGCTCGTCGTTAAGCTGCTCGTAGGGCGCGTCGGCAATGCCCAGCACGTTCGCGCCGTCGGCACGCAGGCCGGCGCAGAAATGGCTGTAGGTCTGCGGGAAATGCGGGGAAATGAAAATAACGTTCATAAAGGTATACACTTGGTTTTCAGCAGAAATCTGCCGCATCTGTCCGTTGGAAATCTCCCAGGAGAGGCCGTGCAGCTCCTCGCGGCCGTCCCTGCCGAGGATATAGCCGCCGTCCGGGAAGGTATAGAAAGCGTGCCGCCAGCTCTCCGGGAAGATGATATCCTCAAAGAGGCGCCGCCCGTCCACGAGCGCGTGGCGCACCTGGTCGTAGTGCGGGACCAGCTGGCGGGTGGTCAGGCCGAGCCCGTACAGCCAGCGCTGATAGTGCGGGTCCACGGCCTCGCCCGGCAGCTCGGGGTGGGAATAAACATGTTCCGCACAGTTCATCGACCCGGCGCTGCAGCCCATCACCAGTCCGTCGAATCCCTGCAGGAGGCCTTTCAGGCCGATCTCGTGCAGGAAACGGTTCTGCGTGGGGACGTGTCCGCCACAGAGCACAATCCAGTCCGCCGCGCGCACCAGGTCCCGGGCGAGACCGGCGTTTCTGCGGTCCAGCATCGTGACGCAGGCAGGGGTGATCCCGGAGTTGCGGATGCAGTCCGACATCGAGTCCAGGACATAGTCCGTGAACTTGCGGTCGTCCGGAGCAGCGCTGACCAGCAGCACGCGCGGCCGCGGGGGCAGGGCCTCCTGCACCGTGGCAAGCAGTCCGTTGTCGGTGGTGATGTGGTCCTCCCCGAAACGGGTCGGGCTTCCTGTAAGAATCAGCGTCATCGCGGACGCAAAGATAGTCGTTTTTTCCGGAAATGTGTCCCGGATCCCGCCCGGCGAAAAAAACTGCTGCAACCCGGAGAAACCGGATTGCAGCAGTCCTGTCTGATTCGGAGCGAAGCGACCGGGGGAGTTTGAGGGGAACGCCCCTCAATTATCGGCCGGACTAAGCTCCGTCCGGAGCTTAGTCCTCGTCCTTCTCGGCGGCAGCGTAGTCCGCGAGGAGCTTGGTCTGGACATCACCCGGAACCGGCTGATAGTCGGCAAACTCCATCGTGAAGGTGGCGGAGCCGGCGGTCAGGGAGCTCAGCGTGGTGGAGTAACGATACAGCTCGGCGAGGGGCACACGGGCTTTGAGGATGGCGAAGCCCTTGTCGGCGCCCATCGTGCCAAGGATACCGCGGCGGTTCTGCAGGTCGGACATCACGGCGCCCTGGTACTCGGCCGGGGTCATAACCTCGACGTCGTAGATCGGCTCGAGGATCTTCGGACCGGCATTGCGGAAGGCCTCACGGAAGGCGTTGCGGCCCGCGATGATGAAGGCGATTTCCTTGGAATCGACCGGGTGCATCTTGCCGTCATAGACAAACACGCGAATGTCGCGGGCGTAGGAACCGGTGAGCGGACCCTCGACCATACGCTCCTTGATACCCTTGAGGATGGCCGGCATGAATCCGAGGTCGATGGCGCCACCGACGACGCAGTTGTAGAACTCCAGCTTGCCGCCCCATTCGAGTTCGGTAATATCCTGGGTCTTGATGTTGAGCTGCGTGTCCTTGCCGTCGATCTTGAACTTGGTGTTCAGCTCGCCTTCGGCCGGACAGACCAGGAGGTGGACCTCACCGAACTGGCCGGCGCCGCCGGACTGCTTCTTGTGACGGTACTGCGCGGTCGCGACCTTGGTGATGGTCTCACGGTACGGCACCTTCGGGGCGAAGAGCTCGACATCGAGCTTGTATTCGTTGTTGAGCAGCCACTTGACGATGTTGATGTGCTGCTCGCCGTTGCCGCTGAGGATAGTCTGGCGAAGCTCCTTGGAGTACTCCACGATCACGGTAGGATCCGAATTGGCGATCTTCTTGAGGGCGTCGCCGAGCTTCTGCTCATCCTGCTGGACCTTGGCCTTGATGGCGCAGCGGTACTTCGGGGCGGGATACTCGATCTTGTCGTACTTGATGCCGGAACCCGGCAGGGAAAGGGTCGTATTGCTCTTGCCGTTCTTGAGCTTGACGGTGCAGCCGAAATCACCCGCGTGCAGGGAGGTCACGGCGTCCTTCTTCGTGCCGGCGACGGCGTAGATGGCGGAGAAACGCTCCTTGTTGCCGGTGACGGGATCCTCGAGGTCGAGACCGGACGTGACCGTGCCGCTCATCACCTTGAAATAGGACACCTCGCCGAGGTGCTGCTCCACGTCGTTCTTGTAGATGAACAGGGACGGAGCACCGCTTTCCTTCACGTCCGGAGCCGGAGCGACATCCTTGACGAACTCGAGCAGGCGCTTCACGCCGATGTCCTTCTTGGCGCAGACGCAGAAGACCGGATAGGCCTCGCCGGCGGCGATGCCCAGGTTCAGGCCGCGGTGGATCTCCTCTTCGGAGAGCTCGCCCTCCTCGAAATATTTCTCCATCAGGGCGTCGTCGAACTCGGCAGCCTTCTCGATGAGCGCGGCGCGGGCCTCTTCGGCCTGGTCCTTGAACTCAGCGGGAATCTCGAGGTCCTCGCGGGTGCCGTTGGCATCCTTGAAACGGTAGTATTTCATCGTGAGGACATCCACGAAACCGTCGAAGGCAGTGCCGGGATTGGTCGGGAACTGCACATAGACGGCCTTGCCCCCGATGGACTCCTTGATGGAGTTCTGGATGGCATCCCAGTCGGCCTTCTCGCTGTCGAGCTGGTTCACGGCGATCACGAGGGGCAGCTTCTTGCTGTCGGCCAGGCGCAGGAAGTTCTCCGTGCCGACCTCAACACCCTGCTGGGCGTTGATCACGAGCACGCCGCTCTCACAGACCCGGAAAGCGGCATAGGCGCCACCGATAAAGTCGTCGGAACCCGGCGTGTCGATGAAGTTGATCTTGGCATTCTGGAACTCGGCGTACAGCGGAGTCGCGTAGATGGAGCGCTGGTTGAGCTTCTCGAGTTCGTCGTTGTCCGAGAGGGTGTTCTTGTCTTCGACAGTGCCTCTGCGGTCGATCACCTTGCCCTCGAAGAGCATGGCTTCAGCGAGCGTGGTCTTACCGGACTTGGAGGCGCCGAGCAGGACCACGTTGCGGATGTCTTTGGTAGAATAATCTTTCATTTGACAGTATGGTGTATTAATTATTAGTCAAGTCCGCAAATCTAATCATTTTTATGGCCAATCGCAAATCATATTGGAGGCCGGCAGCAAGATTTCCTCGCCGCAGGTTCCAAGTTCGTCCAACAGCAGTTCGTTCAACTCTCCGGGCAGCACGCGCAGACGGCGGCAGACAGCCGGAAAATCCAATGGGGTATGCTCCGCTTCGACATAGCGGCAGAATGCACGGAATCGGGGATCGGTATTTTTCATCGTTCGTTTGTTTTTTCGCCTGCAAAAATGAAGGTTTGTTCCGAAAAGCGCAACACGTTCCCGGGGGTACGGAGGTGGTAAGGACCCTAAAAAGCGAAGTTTTTTATGACTTTTGTTTGTTTTTTGTGAACAATGTTCGGTTTTTCCGACACTAAAATCCCGTTTCCATGTCGTAATTTTGGACCGTGCAGCTTGATGCTATCCATACCCGAATCCGCCATGCGCGGGAACAGGCCGGCTTCTCCCAGACGGAGATGGCGGAAGAACTCGGCGTGGGCCGGACTTCCTACGTCGCGTTCGAGAGCGGGCATGTCCGTCTTTTCCACCAGCTTGTCGGCAGGATGGCCGACCGCCTGGGCCTCACTCCCGAAGAACTGCTCTTCGGGACCCGTCCCGACGAAGGCCTGCTGCGTGATCAGGCGGCACTGGACGAATGGAAACGGGCGACCGTGACAGAATACGAACAGCGGCTGGCCGCCCTGCAGGAAAAACTCGATGCCAAGAACCAGATCATCGAGACGCAGCAAATGACCATCCGGTCCCTGAACGAATCCAACCAATATCTGATCTCCCAGCTCCGCAAGAACGAATAGATTCACGCAAAATTGCGTATATTTGCGGAGATATGCCCCACACGCCCCATCTTCTCCCGTGTCTCGAGCCCGGACGGCAGGAAGCCGGATGCGACGAGGCCGGCCGCGGTCCGCTCGCGGGCCCGGTCTATGCCGCCGCCGTCATCCTGCCCGCGGATTTTCATCATCCGCTGCTGGACGACTCCAAGAAGATGAGCGAGAAGGCGCGGGATCTTCTGCGTCCGATCATTGAGCAGGAGGCCGTGGCGTGGGCGGTGGAAGCCGTGCAGGCGGAAGAGATCGACCGCCTCAACATCCTCGGCGCCGCCATGGAAGGCATGCGCCGCGCCGTGCGGCGGCTCGCCGTGAAACCGGACTTCCTGCTGATCGACGGAAACTATTTCCGTCCGTTCGACGGCTATGCCTACCGGACCGTCGTGCATGGAGACGCCACCTATGCGAGCATTGCGGCGGCGTCCGTGCTCGCCAAGACCTGGCGGGACGAGCGGATGCGCCAGCTTGCCGGGCAGTATCCCGAATACGGCTGGGAGCACAACATGGGCTACCCCACTCCGGAGCACATCGCCGCAATCAGGGAGCACGGCTATTGCCCGGAGCACCGCAGATCCTTCCACCCGAAAGAATTGGAACCCACCCTGTTTTAAACCATTTTATTATAGTATGAGAAAAATCCTGTTAACCGTTGCAAGCGCCCTGCTGCTCATGCCGGCCGCCCTCCGCGCCGACGAAGGCATGTGGTTGCTCCCGCTGCTCGAAAAGATGAACAGCGACGCCCTGCGCAATCTCGGATCCCGGCTCACCCCGGAACAGATCTACAGCGTCAACAACTCCTCCATCAAAGATGCCATCGTCCAGTTCGGCGGCGGCTGCACCGGCGAAATCATCTCCGGCGACGGCCTGCTCGTGACGAACCACCACTGCGGCTACGGCAACATCCAGTCCCTGTCCACCACGGAGCACAACTACCTGGAGGACGGCTTCTTCGCGATGTCCCGCGCCGAAGAGATCCCCTGTCCGGGCCTGACCGTGCGCTTCCTGCAGAGCATGACGGACGTGACCGACCAGATCGCCGCCGGAGCCGACCGCCGCGAACTGATTGCCGCGGCAGAGAAAGCCAACCCGAACTGCCAGGTCCGCATCAGCAGTTTCTACAATGACAACGTCTATTACCTGATCGTCTCCAAGGTCTACCGCGACGTGCGCTTCGTGGGCGCCCCGCCGGCATCCTCCGGCAAGTTCGGCGGCGACACCGACAACTGGATGTGGCCCCGGCACACCTGCGATTTCTCGATGTTCCGCGTCTATGCCGGCGCCGACAACGAGCCCGCCGACTACTCCCCCGACAACCGGCCGATGCATCCGCGCCAGTTCCTCAACATCTCACTGAAAGGCGTGCAAGAGGGTGATTTCGCGATGATTATGGGCTATCCGGGCAGCACGCAGCGCTACCAGACCGCCGCACAACTCGCCGACATGATCGAGACCAACGACGTCCGCATCGCCGCCCGCGGCGTGCGCCAGGATGTCCTCTGGAAGGCCATGCGTTCCGACGACAAGGTCGGCCTGCAGTACGCCAGCAAGTATTCCGGATCCTCCAACGGCTGGAAGAAGTGGATCGGCGAGAAGGAGGCCTTCGCCGCCCTGGACATCATCCCGCGCGAAGAGCAGAAAGAGCGCGACCTGACGGCCTGGATCAACGCCGATCCCGCCCGCAAGGCCGCTTATGGCGGGGCCATCGACCGGATTGCGGAGAATGTGGGCAAGACCGCCAACGCCAGGCACGCCGCCGCGCTGCTTACCGAGACGCTCGGCCGCATCGAAGTCCTCAGTTTCGCCGCCACGATGAACCGTTCCCTGCAGATGGTGCAGAACGCGAAGCAGAATGAGCAGCAGGGCGGACGTCCGGGGATGAACATCCCGGCCGACAGCCCGGAACAGGCGATCGAAATGGTCAAGGGGATGCTCGCCCGCCAATACAAGGACTACAATGCCGACGTGGACCGTGACGTGGCCGTGGCAGTCATCAACCACTACAAGGCCAACGTCAACCCCGCCGACGCCGTCAAGATCAAGGGTAAGAGCATCCTGATGATGGATACGAAGAATCTGGTGGACGATCTCTTCAGGAAGAGCATCTTCACCTCCGAAGAGAAGCTGAACGCCAGGCCGGTCACGCTCAAAACGCTCGCCGCCGATCCCGCCGTGCAGTTCGCCGAGGCCGTGACCGAGGCTTCCACGCCCCTGTCCGCCGCCGCGACCGAAGGCCGCCAGGATCTCGCCGCCGCGACGAAGGCCTATGGCGCCGCCCTGCTCAAGTGGAACGAGGGCAAGCCCCTCTACCCCGATGCCAACAGCACCTGCCGCCTCACCTACGGCACCGTCAAGAGCTACGAGCCCAAGGACGGCGTGCTCTACAAGCACTACACGACCCTCAAGGGCGTGATGGAAAAGGAAGACCCGGACAACTATGAGTTCCGCGTGCCCGCCAAACTGAAGGAAATCTATCAGAACAAGGACTACGGCCAGTATGCCGACAAGAACGGCGAGGTCGTGGCCTGCTTCCTGACCAACCTGGACATCACGGGCGGCAACTCCGGCAGCCCGGTGCTGGACGCCGACGGCAGCCTGATCGGCCTTGCCTTCGACGGCAACTGGGAGGCGATGAGCGGCGACGTGCTGTTCGATCCCGACCTGCAGCGCTGCATCTGCGTGGACATCCGCTATGTCCTGCTGATGGTCGACAAGTTCGCCGGCGCCGGCTATCTGCTCAATGAAATGAACCTCATCCGGGAATAATGACGAAAGAAGACATTCTGCAAGCCCTGCGGGAAGTACACCATCCCGCCCGCCAGGACCGCGACATCGTGGACCTCGGGATGGTGAAAGACATCGAGATCTCCGCTGAAAAGGTCTCTATCACCCTCGCGTTTCCGAAACGGCGCGATCCGCTCACCGAATACCTTGTGGGCAGCGCCCGGGCGGCCCTGATCCGCCATCTTCCCTCGTCCGTACAGACGGAAGTCAAGGCCGTCGTGGTCGAAGATGACAAGCCGGCGAAGAAAAAAGGCCTGGGCCTCGGGCTGGAGCAGATCGCAGAGGTCCGCCACATCATCGGCATCGCCTCCGGCAAGGGCGGCGTCGGCAAGTCCACCGTGGCGGTGAACCTGGCCTGCGCGCTCGCGCGGATGGGATACAGGGTCGGGCTCGCAGATGCGGACGTGTATGGCCCTTCCGTCCCCGTGATGACGGGGACGGAAGGCGCCGTGCCTGCCGCGGAACCCGGCGAAGAGGAGGGCAGGGAGCTCATCCTTCCGCTGGAAAAATACGGGGTGAAGTGGATGTCGATCGGCTATTTCGCGGAGCGGGGCCAGGCCCTGATCTGGCGCGGGCCGATGGCCTGCAACGCCCTCAAACAAATGATCCTGCAGGTCAAGTGGGGCCCGCTCGACTACCTGCTCATCGATATGCCGCCGGGCACCGGCGACATCCATATCAGCCTCGTGCAGGACATCCCGATGGAGGGCGCCGTGATCGTCACGACGCCGCAGACGGTGGCGCTCGCCGACGTGGAGAAGGGCGTGAACATGTTCCGCAACGAGAATGTGAACCGGCCGATCTTCGGCCTGGTCGAGAATATGGCCTGGTTCACGCCGGAGGCGCACCCGGACGAGAAGTACTACATCTTCGGGCAGGACGGGGGCGCGCAGATGGCGCGCGAGCTGGGTGTCGACCTGCTGGGGCGCATCCCGCTTGTGCAGGGCATCCGCGAGAGCGGCGATCTCGGCGAGCCCGTGGCCCTGGGCAGCCGCCCGGACGGCGTCGCCTTCCTCGAACTCGCCGGGAAACTGGCGGAAAAACTCGGTTAGATGGAAGTCCGCGCAAAAAAGGCCCTCGGACAACATTTTCTGTGCGATTTGACGATTGCACAAAAAATCGTTGACGCTTTGTCTCCTTCGTCGACAAAGCAGGAGACCCCCCTGCACCCCCTTGGGGGGACGGGGGGCGTTCCCCCCGAAACCCCCTGCGTCACTCCACGCCGAGACACCCCGGATCCGCAGACGGAGGAAGGTACTGTCTCGCCGGACCGTGGCCGCCCGTGGTCTCGTGAACGGGAGGGGCCCGCGCCGTCAGGCGTGGGAGGGATGAGCGAAGCGAAGTCCGGAGAGGCAGCACCCTCGGCTGACAGCGACCGGAGCGAAGCGACGCAGGGGGCTCGGGGGGAACGCCCCCCGTATTCCGAAGGAGACGGACATCGCGTTCCACGCGATGTCCTGGAGATCGGACCGGGAATGGGGGTATTGACTCAGTATCTGCTTCAGCGACATGATATTGACCTGAAGCTGGTGGAACTGGACGGCGAATCGGTGGACTACCTGCTGACCCACTTCCCGGGCATGCAGGGCCGCCTCTACCAGGCCGACTACCTGCGCCTCGACATCCACCGCCTTTTCCCCGGCCCCTACCGCGTCATCGGCAACTTCCCCTACAACATCTCCTCCCAGATCTTCTTCAAGATCCTGGACGACAAGGACCGCATCCCGGAAGTGGTCTGCATGATCCAGAAGGAGGTCGCCGAACGCATCGCCGAACAGCCCGGCAGCAAGACCTACGGCATCCTCTCGGTGCTGCTCCAGGCGTGGTATGACATCGAATACCTGTTCACCGTGGACTCCGGCGCCTTTGCCCCGCCGCCCAAGGTCCAGTCCGCCGTGATCCGCCTGCGGCGCAACGGCCGCACCGACCTCGGCTGCGACGAGAAGCTTTTCAAGACCGTCGTGAAAACGGCTTTCAACCAGCGCCGGAAGACTCTGCGCAACGCCCTCAAGCCTCTCCTGCCGGAGGGATTCGACGCCTCTGACCCGGTCTTCGACCTGCGCGCCGAGCGCCTCGGCGTCGAAGACTTCGTGGCGCTATTAAAAATCATCCCAGCGGATCACCTTGACCGGCCCGTCGGGAAGCTTTTCGTATAATGCACCAAAATAGCGGGGGACCTGTCCCCCTGGCTGGGTCGTCAACATCTTCATATCACCGATCCGCAGATACAGCGTAACTTCGCCCTTTTCCTTGACCACCCGTTGGCTTTTCAGATAAAGGACCTGGAACATGGGGCTGAGCCACTTGCCTATGACCAGGGAATACTTTTCGAAATCGATCGCCGGAAGTTGATATCCGGTCTTCTCTTCTGCTTCCCGGAACGCTTGCGCGTCATTCACAATCACCGCATAGTCCTCCAGCACCGGCGCAGAGCCCGTCAAGAAGGACTGGGCCAGAGCCTGGAACGACTCCCCGGTAAACGTTTCGTCCGGAAGCCCGCTGCCCGAGATTTCCACGGGAGTCAGCACCCCTTCCCCGGGAAGGTCTCCGAAGATCGTCTCAAATTGGTTCTGGCAACCGACCAAAAGGCCCGAGAGGCAAATCGTTGCCAGGATAAGATGTGTTTTCATAATACAAGCAAAATTCTAATAAACATCAAAAATCCTTATATATACCCGACGGCGTGTGCCGTTAGGGACAACAATATCCGGAAGAGATAGCTGGCATGTATCTCCGCTGCCAAAATAAAAACATGAATAAGATGTTGGTGTCGGCGAGTCAAAGACGGCACCAACTTCAAGATTACCAGCGCAGTCTATACAACTTGCATATAAATCTAATGTAATATTCGTTATCGGGGTCCCTGGCGTCGCGGACAGGCTATATCCGCGGTAGACAGGATACCCTGCTTGAAATCCATTTTCTATGCTGTTAAAAATATCACAAGAAATCAGATATTCTTCTTGGCCATTTATTGTACCCCGGACATCAAGAATAACGTCTTCCAAAGGATACGAAGAACTATTGATTATTGTGAAATCCAGCCCGGCCGTATTATCCAATGTGTTTTGAATGTTGGCAAAATATGCCCGGGAAAGTGCTTGATCTGCTTTGACCAAACCATACCCAACTTCGATGTTTTTGTATTCTTCCGGGTATCTTCCATCACTGGAATAACTGTATCCTGACAGTTTTGCACATCCCTGCTCAATGGAACGTCTAACCAAATCTTGAGGCAAGTCCGGATACTCTGACAGGATCAATGCTGCTATTCCAGCGACATGGGGTGCCGACGCCGATGTGCCGTCAAACCATCTTGTGTATCCTTTATCCGAATAATCATATGATTTATTAAGGATGCTTAGACGTTGTTCATTAATTCCTTGCGATCCTGACAAATCGGTTGTTGAAATAAAAACACCAGGAGCGACGACATCCAGTGTAGGGCCATAATTGCTACTCCAATTTTCATTGTCTGGAGTTGTAAGATTTTTGCGCTTCCCATTAATCGATATCGCGCCGACCGCCATCACATTATCAAGATATCCTGGATATGAAACTGAGCCATTATCAGCATTTTCTGTATTGCCCGAGCTGCAAATAACAACACAACCTTTTCCATCACGTCCAAGACTTGTGGCATTATTTATTGCTGTGGTCAACGACCCACTTGGTGTGGGTCCGCCCCAGGAACAATTAATCACATCCGCTCCATGTGTCCTTGCCCAGTTAAACCCAAAAACGGCGGCATTGACATCAACAATTTCTCGGCCATAAGTAGAAGAGTAATATGCGACACGGATTGGCATAATTTTGCAATTCGGAGCAACGCCACTTATTCCTATCCCATTATTTTTAATTGCTCCAGCAACGCCAGCAACAGCGGTTCCATGACTTGCGCCGCTTTCTTGCGCCGCTCCGCCTGGCGTCGTATTAGATATTGCATCAAATCCAGCAACCAGATTTCCAGACAAATCTGGGTGAGTCAACTCCACACCAGAATCCAATATGGCAATAATTATATCATTATCTCCTTCCGTAATGCTCCATGCCGATTCAATGTTGATATCGGGCCCTGAATTAAAATATTGACCCGTGTTCTTAAGCCCCCACTGATCGGAATAATAGGTATCAGTCGAAGCTATTCCGCCAAACCAAACAAACGCTGGAGAAGTAAAAACAAAAAGGCCAGATTCATAAAACATAGCAGACAATCGAACTGCTCCTGCTTCGTTCTGCTTCTGTAACCGAACATCATATACCCCGTCATCAAAGTCGTCTCGTCGAACAACAGAACAGTCAAACTTCGCCGCCATTTCTACCAATCTCGAAAGATCTGCTTTACTCTTTAACTGTACTGAAAATTCATCCGTAACTGCTGTTAAGCAGGTATTATCATCGCCATAAATAGGAGAAACATACTTGATATCTGAACGGGTTAGGGTCTCTTTTATCAGATCATATTTGAGATTCGGGTCAAGTGATTGAAGAATAAGGAAATTGTAAGGATCGTCCTCTATGTCTATATTAGAGCCATTTGGATTCCAAATCTTGAGCAATGAAACACTGTTCAGTTCGGCTATATAATCTCTTCGCGCCTGAGCATCATTAAAACATACCAAGAATAAATCCCGCTGCTCCTTGAGGAAAACCTTTGTATCAAAATAGTAATAGTAAATATCAGCAGTATTTTGGCTCATATTAAGTAATTCCTCACCCTGCTCCCCCGCTTCCTTGCTATTCGAATAATCAGCCAAGTCAAACTGAGAACAGCTGACCATCAATAGAAGCAATAATAAAAATTTCCGTCCCATATGATATCGATTCACAAATACTTGTGTTCATGGCTAAAATAAATAAAAAGAATTTAGAATTCCAAAATATAAAAGAAAAATTTGTATCCCTGAATTTTATTTTCTATCTTTAAACTCCAGCAAAACACGCTCACCCATGAAAAAGTCCTTTCAACTCCTTCTGATGGCCACAGCGGCCCTCTTCAGCGCCTGCAACGGCGGTTCCGGCAACGGCACCACAGACCTCGGCTACGATCCGGATGCGCAGCAGCTCCAGATCGGTGAAGACATCGCCGTGGTCCGAACGACCTACGGCACCGTCAAAGGTTTTATCTACCAGAACGTCAACACGTTCCTGGGCATTCCCTACGGCGACGACACCGGCGGGGAGAACCGCTTCATGCCCCCGAAGCCCCCGAAGCCCTGGGAGGGCGTCCTGCCCACGGTCTGGTATCCGACCTCGGCCCCGCAGCGCCCCTATACCGAGGGAGCAACGCCCTATGCGCAGTTCCGCGACCGCTGGAACTACGACGGCTTCGGCGAAGACTGCCTCAAGCTCAATGTCTGGACGCCCGGGCTGGATGCTTCGAAGAGGCCCGTCCTCGTGTGGCTGCACGGCGGCGGCTTCGCGGCAGGCAACGGCGTAGAGCAGGACGGCTATATGGGCGGCAACTTCGCCCGGCGGCACGACGTCGTGTTCGTGTCCCTCAACCACCGGCTCAACAGTTTCGGATTCAGTGACTTCGCCGCTGTCGGCGGGGAGAAGTACAAGCACTCCGGCAACGTCGGCATGCTCGATATCATCTTCGCCCTCCAGTGGGTGCACGACAACATCGCGGCGTTCGGCGGAGATCCGGGCAACGTGACCATCGTCGGTCAGAGCGGCGGCGGTTCGAAAGTGACCATCGCCGCGGCCATGCCTGCCGCCAAGGGCCTGGTCCACAAGGCCTTCGCCATGAGCGGTGGATCCACGGCAGCTGCCGACAAGGCGTATGCCGAAGGACTGGGCGCGCAGATTCTCAAGACCGCCGGGCTCAAGCCTTCGCAGATCGACCAGCTGCAGCAGATGCCCTGGCCGGAGTATTTCGCCCTGGCGAACCGCGCAGCCTCCGAGTACAACGCCGCCCTGCCTGCAGGGCAGCGCTACCGGGGATTCAGCCCCGTGGCGGACGGCATCGACATTCCCGTCGGCGACTTCTACACCTCCGGACGTGACGATGTCCCGTGCGTGCCGATGATCCTTTCCACGACTACCAACGAGTTCGTCTCCGACCGCGACACGCCCGAGCAGGAGAAACTCTCCCGGGAAGACATCGTGAAAATGCTGGAGCCCCGCTATGGGGAAAACGCCGGGGCCATCTATGACGAATTCGACCGGATCTTCCCCGGCAACAGCCCCTTCGGCGTCTATTCCATCGTGAGTTCCTCCCGACAGAACGTCATCCGGCTTGCCGACAACAAACTCGCGCAGGGCCAGCCGGTTTACCTGGCCTGGTTCAACTGGTATCCGCACATCTTCGACGGCCTGCCCCGGGCATTCCACTGCCTGGACATCAGTTTCTGGTTCAACAACACGGACCTGATGTATTCCCACACCGGCGGCGGCAAGGAACCGCGCGTACTCGCCGACAAGATGGGCGACGCGCTGGAGGCCTTCATGCGCACGGGCGATCCCAATACCGGCCAGAAGGACGGACTGCCCTTCTGGCCCCGCTATACCCGGGAAGACGGCGCAACGATGATCCTTAACAATGTCTCCCGCGTCGAGAACGATCCGGACCGCCAGGCCCGGGCCCTGATGCAGTAACCCGGCCGATTAATATACGGCGTGGTCGAGAAGCAGGTCAACCTTCCGGGTTTGACCTGCTTCTATTATGAGCGGGCACATCCAGCCGTACCCGTCGCCCCAGTTAATCTGGAGCTTGCCCTGGTCCAGAATAAAGATGGAATACTCGCCCGCCGGGAGCTGAATCTGGTAGAAACCCTGCCGGGAGGAAGAGGTTTTCGCCACGAACGGGACCGGCATCCTGTCCGGAGCGACATAAGGTCCGTATACATTCACTTCCAGCAGATCCTGAATGGTCGTCTTTGCATAGACATACACCTCCCGCTTGACGGGACGTTCTCCGCGATCCCGGGAAACCGCTCCGGGCATCCAGTCTCCATAGCGTTCGATCACGGTCCCGTACACGCCTTCGCCGATAGTCAGCGTGTCTTTGCTGCAGGACACCCCGGCCATCGTCAGGACGATCATGAGGGGCAGAAGGAATAATTTCCGTCGCATATACTTTTTTGTTCTATAACGGCACAGCCGTCAAAAAACTGCCTGTCGTCGGATTGGGTTCTTCAAATTGTCGCAGAAGGTCCAGTCCTTGGACCGTCTGCGACACCCCGGAAAGAGAGATATACCTCAAGGCTTCCGGCGGCGAAGGGCCGGGAGGGCGGCACCGAGGATGGCGCCGAGCGCGGCGAGAAGCAGCAGGATCGAGGTGGCGCGGGAGATCGCTTCGCCCCGGCGGTAGGACGGCGGGTCGAAACGCATCACCAGGTCGTGCTCGCCGGCAGGCACCTGCGCGGCGCGAAGCAGCGTACCTTCCAGCTCGATCGGGAGTTCTTCGCCCGTGTCCGCCACCTTCAGGGTCCAGCCCACCGGGTAATAAACCTCGCTGAAGACCAGCCGTGCGGCCTCGGACGTGCTGTAGCGGTAGCGGAGCTCATTGGGGGCGTAGGCGGTCAGCTGGACGGACCGAGGTTCCGGGTCAAGTCCGGAATCTCCTGCAAACCCGGCATTTCCTTTCGCGTAAGGGTAGCGCAGCGGGGCGGCCTCTCCGTCCAGGATGATGTAGCGGCAGTTCATCTGTGCCAGGCCCGGCAGGTACGGCAGGGCGGCCTCGGCCTCCTCGACGGTCCTGGCCTCGCCCACGGCCTTATAAATTCGGTTGATCTCGCCCGCGAGGGTGCTCTCGATGAATTCCTGGTAGCGCTGGAGCTTGGCGGGCGAATAGCCGCCGATGTTCTTGTGCCAGTAGGAGGGATGGGAGTCGTTGAATACATTGACCGTCAGGTCGAGGACGCGGAACGACGGATCCGTGTCGGAGAGGATCATCTCGTCCGCGGGGCGCTTGTTGAACTGGCTCTGGAAAGAGCGTGGAGAGACGAAGTCATCGGCACCCAGGTAGCGTTTTCCCACGACGCCGAGGTCCAGCAGGACCAGCAGCGCGATCAGTCCGGATGCGGCCAGACGGCGGCCCTGTCCCATTTCGGGCTGCGTGGCAAAGGTTTTCGGAGCGCTCTTCGGTACGGAGGTCCCCCACCACAGCAGCCCGAACGCGGCACCGATCAGCGCCAGCGAGCGCAGCGCGTCCATCACCAGCAGGTAGCGCCGGTCGGCCGCAAGCGCGTCCACCAGCACCTCCGGCTGGCCGGCATCCGCGCTCCCGCTGAACGTCCCGGCGATACCGGGAAACAGCGCACAGAGCAGGCAGAAGCCGCCGGTGATGGCTGCGGCGATCCAGCCCTTCTCCCGGAAGAAAGCCGCGGCACCCGGCTGCTTCACGATGCGGTCCAGCGCCAGGAACCCCAGCACCGGCAGGGTGAACTGCAGCACGACGAGCGCCATCGAGACCGTGCGGAACTTGTTGTACAGCGGTGCAACGTTATAAAAGAACTTCGTGAACGCCATGAAATGGCTGCCCAGCGCGAGCAGCACAGCGAGAAGCGTTCCCGCCACGATCCACCATTTCTCCTTGCCCTGGAACGCGAACAGGCCCAGGACGAAAAGGAAAATGGTGATGGCGCCCATATACATCGGCCCGGCCGTGAAGGGCTGCGGGCCCCAGTAGAGCGGGAGATTCTTCGCCACCTCCTTGAGGTTGGGCTGCCCGGCCCGCTTAAGCAGGTCGTAGGTCTCCGAGTGCTTCGGATTGACCGCCCCGGCGGACGAGCCGCCGTTGAAATTGGGAATCAGCAGATTGGGAAGTTCCTCCCAGCCGTAGGACCAGGCGGTGGCGTAGTCGAGGTCGAGCCCCTTGGCTCCCCCGCCTCCCTCGGAGGCCGCCGTGCTGCCGCCGCGCATCGAGTACGGGGTGTATTCCATCGTGGGGAGGAGCTTGGTGGCGTTGGTGGCAATGCCGGCAAGGCCGAGGACGAGCAGCAGCGCCGAGGCGGTAAAGAAACGGCCCCAGGGGCGAGGTTCCGGGTCAAGCCCGGAATGACTGCCTGCCGTCATTCCGGCCGAAGAGCCGGAATCTTTGCGCAGCAGGTTGACGGCCAGCACGATGACATAGATCAGGATCAGCAGCGCCAGATAGTAGGTGATCTGCGGGTGGTTGGCCTTGACCTGAAAACTCAGCGCCAGGCCGAAGAGCGCCGCCCCGAGGACCGTTCCGGGAAGCCAGTTTCTCGCCCGGCCTTTGAGCAAAGCGAAGTCTGCATCAGCAGACCGGTCCTGGGGCCCGGGGGAGATGCCCCCGTATAAGGCTTGCCTGTAGGTAAAGATCAGCGCGGCGAGCACCCACGGCAGGAAGGCCAGGGCCTGCATCTTGGTGTTGTGGCCGACCTGGATGATCTGCAGGTTGTAGGAGCAGAAGGTCACGGCGATGGCCCCGCCCACGGCGACCAGCGGGTGGATGCCGAGGGCGAGCATCAGCAGCCAGGCGCCGAGCAGCGAGAGGAACAGGTAGGTGGCCGGACGGCGGCCGGTCAGCAGGAAGTCGTAGACCGCCTGCGTCCAGTCTCCCTTGGTGGAGGCGTGGATCGTGGCCGTCGGCATCCCGCCGAACATCGACTCCGTCCACGCCGTCTGGTCGTCGGGATGGGCGGCGTTCCATTCCATCATCTCGTGCGACATGCCCTGCCAGCCGGAGATGTCGCTCTGGTTGACGATCTTGCCCGTCAGGACCTGCGGGACATAGGCGTATGCGAGGACGAGCAGGCCGACCACGATGCCGGCGTACTGGAGAATTTTCTTGGTCATGGCAGTATCTGAATCAGCTGCGCCGTGAGGGCGCGGCGGGTGTATTTCTCAATGCCGGCGGTCGCAGGATGCTCCGCGTCCAGGAAGGCGAGCAATTCGCCGGTCTTGTCCCAGTCGAACATCTCCCCCGCCCCGGCGTCGCGCAGCACCTGCGCGGCGGCGCCGTCCTCCTGGCCGATGCCCAGCACGGGGCGCCGGGCGGCCAGGTATTCGAAGATCTTGCCGGGCAGGACCTTGGTGTATTCGGGCTCCCGGCGCAGCGGCAGCAGCAGAATGTCGGCGGCGCGCTGTTCGCGGACCGTCTCGTCGTGGGGCAGGTAGCCCAGCTCGACAAGATGGGCGCCCAGGCCGCGCGCGCGGATGGCGTCCGTGACGGCGGCGTCCACCTTGCCGACAAGGCGGATTTGCAGGCGCTCCCGGAAGGCAGGATCGGCCCCGCAGCGCTTCGCCAGGGCATCCCACAGGTTCAGCGGATTGCCGTCGGCGGCGAAGAGTCCGGTATGCACGAGCTTGAAGGTGCGAGGTTCCGGGTCAAGCTCGGAATGACCAAAATCATCCTCGTCGAAACCGTTGGTGATGAGCACGACGGGTGTATGGGTCCTGGCCTGGAAATCGGCGGCGACGGGCGGGCTCACGCTGATCACGGTGTCGGCCTCGTCGAGCACGGACTGCTCCAGCCGGCGGTGCCGCCGGTCGGCCGCGGCGGTCAGGCCGAGGTGCTTGTAGTAGAACATCTCCGTCCACGGATCCCGGAAATCCGCGATCCAATGCACCCCGAGGGCCCTTTTCAGCCCCCGGCCGATGAGGTGTACCGACTGGGGCGGGCCCGTGGTCACCACGGCATCCACCGGGTGCTCCCGGAGGTATTTCTTCAGATAGCGCACCGAGGGGCGCACCCAGCCGATGCGCGGATCGGGAATGAAACAGTTGCCCCGGATCCACAGCGAGAGGCGCTGCTTCCAGCTTTTCTTCTGCGCGTTGACGGGGTTGATTTCCTGCCCCGCCTTGCCGCCCGTCAGGCGGCGGTAAATCTCATAGGGCTCGGTGATGCGGGTCTTGATGACCTCCGCGCAGGCGGGGATGTCCGAGAGCAGGCTCTCGTCACGCGCGAGCTGTTCGGGATTCTCCGGCGTATAGACCACCGGCTGCCAGCCGGACTGGGGCAGGTATTTGCTGAACTTCACCCAGCGCTGGACCCCCGATCCGCCGGTCGGGGGCCAGTAATAGGTGATGATCAGCAGCCGTTTCACCGCTTGTAGCCTTCGAGGTTGGCCTTGACGGTCTCCCAGTCGTAGTAGGGGCCGGAATAAGGCGCCAGGCCGCGCAGGAGGCGCTCCTGCTCCTGGTAGAGAAACTTGATGAGCACGTGGCCGGCCTTGTTGCGGTAGAAAATCATCTGGAGGTTGCTGGCCATCGGGATGTTCCAGAACCCCATCCAGTTGTCGCAGATCTCAGGGATCCCGTAGCGCTCGCCCACGCCCTCGATGCCGAGGTAGCTCACCAGCGCCAGCAACGGAAAATCGTGGCCGAAGCGCAGATCGGCGGCATACGCACCCGTGGCGATGGCCTCGTCGGCCTTGGCCACGATGTCCTCCACCGTCGTGCGGGCCATCGGGACGCGGGCGGCCCCGGCATCCGCCGAATTGCAGTGCCCCAGATAGAGCGAGATGTTGCTCTGCGCCCAGCGGCGGTAGAAGGCCTCAAAAGGCAGGAAGCGGAAAAGGTTCTCTTCGATGTCGAAGTCCTCGGCCACGATGGCGGTCTCCCAGATATCCTGGGTCAGGCGCCGGGGACTGTCCACGAAAGCAAGCGCCCGCTGCGGATCGGTGAAAAGGGACCGCAGGGCGCCGAGCGTGTCGTCCGGCATCTGCGCGAGATACTCCCGGCTCTTGCGACCGGCTTCGGCCGTGATCTGCTGCCAGCCCTCCGTCGGGTTGATGTATGCCATGAACTTCTCCCCCGTGTCCGGCTGGATGTCCAGTTTCGGATTCAGCCGCACCAGCGAATTGGTGAACGAGTTCATACTGATGATGCAGCGCTGGACCGTGCTGGCGACGGCACGGATGTGGGCGCGCCCCTTGAACACCTCCGGATAGCGCCGGTACATCCGCTCCGCGATGGCGGCGTGTTCGCGCACCCCGCGGCGGGACAGGCGGCCGTCCATCCCGTCGTAGGCCGCGAGGACCTTGCGGGCCGCCACCTCCAGGGAGTCGCCCCCCGGAGTCAGGATTCCGGCCAGCCGGCCCTGCTCCAGGATGCCGATCAGCTCCTCATACGGCCTGCCGCCCCAATTGGAGCGGGACCCGTGGCGTCCGTAATGGCTGATGTAGAATGCCTTGTAGCCCTTGGGGGGCCGGGTGTCCCGGATCGGGTGGAACTCGTAGGAATTGAGGTTGTTGCCGGCGCGGGTGGGCTCTTCGCGCAGGGCGCGCACGGCGGTCGGGGACAGGGCGGGCTGCGCAAAGGCGGCTGCGGACGCAAGCGTCAGCAGGGCTGCCAGAATGAGGGTTCTTATCTTCATATACGGTCGGAGAATCTTCCAATCTGACAAATATAGCGAATTCTTCAATCAAACGGAAGATTCGCCTCACGGAAGAGACGACGGAAGGTATTCTTGTAAGGCGCGTCGTCAGGAACCCTATTCCGGTAATTGGTGATTCTCTTGATACCAAGAAACTCCCCGACCTTATATTGGACAAGTTTGGTATTGTTCTGGAATAACATATAGACAACCCAAGCCGCCTCGGTATAAGCGTGACCGCCTTCGTGATCCGAATTGATCCAGCGATAATCCTTGTCACAATAATGCTTCTCTACCAGCACCTCCAAATATGGAGTCAAAAAACGAAGATGTTCCTCCGGGAGGATCTGCAGCCTCCTGACATCTTGTATTTGCTGGTCTGCAATGTCTGACATAGAGATACCCAGCCCCAGCTCTTCGTTGCAAGGCGGGATCAAGATCCCCAATATCTCCATCTCTTCCTTGCTAAGCCGCTGTGCGTGCTTGATAGCTTGCTCGATGAAAAAAGGCGAGTATGTGAGGTTTTCAAAGATTTTCAGCCTTGAATACTCCGGGAAAGAATCCACCAGAAGATCAATGATATCGTACCCGTTACTCAGATAGACATAATCGATCTTGGCCAAACACCGGCAACACCCTGCTCCTACCATGTCACCCAACAGCGGCTTTATTGCTTTTGAGAATCGCGCTCTGCGCATCCAATGCTGCCGGAGCACCGATAATAAAACACAAAGACCTCTATATGAGTTCGGGACATCTGCATTGTTAAGACGTATCTCCATCTCGGAAATGAACCAGTCAAAAGAGCGTTGCTCGTCACAGGCTTCGGCCTCTACGAAATCAAAGAGACGGAGAATTCGTTGTTCACAAGTTTCATTATTCACCTCCTCCCTCGTCTCAACAGCAGATAAATACTGCTGCATCCAAGGACATTCGCCGTGACGTCCCATCCTGCAGCCGGCACATTGATTGATATAATCCACCAAATGATTAAGAACTGTTTTCATAACAATGCCTCCGTTTTGAGCCGATCATTCCCCGACACTGTCTGCGGAACACCAGCGTTATCATTATGACTATTCAGCCCGTGAATTATTGAGGAGATTCGATCGCCTTTCCTCGCAAGTACAAAGATAATGCAAAGAATTCAAAATCGCAAGAGCCTTTTTCAAATAAATCGCCCCTGAAGCGAAATGCTTTCAGGGGCGGAAAATCCGCGCCCCGAAGGGATAGTAGTCATTCTGCTCGGTGATGCTTCCGTTCGTCACGATGGCGCGGACAGAGCCCAGGTGGTCCTTAACATGGTAGTCCACCAGATAGGAGGTACCATTCATGCGGATGCGTCCTCCGCCGAAAGCGACACTTTCCAAGGTCTTGGTCCCGTTCGAGGCGTGGGAGTAGGTGAAGGTTCCGGCATAGTCGTACCCGACGCCCGAGGCATCGAGCGCTTTGGCTTTCGTCCCGTCGGACAAGTATGTGTAGTTGGCTTTCACGGTCGTTCCTGCCTTGACGGATGCCGGAAGGTTGAGAAGATTATTGGCAATCGTGAGGCTTCGCCGCCCGTCCGTGGTCAGGTTGCCGTTGGCGTCGTATGCATAGGCGGCGGTGCCGATCGTCGAAATGTAGTTCCCGGTGTAGGCATAGGCAAGGGCCGTGGCCGTGCCGGAACTGTTGTACCTTGTCAGGGCGGTGATGTCCTCGTATGAGGTGGTTCCTCTGTCGTTAAGGGTCCCGGGATCGGACCCTCAAAAGCATTTTGGGCCCTGTTTGCCGTTGAGGGTCCAGCGGATGGACCCTCAACAACAGCAGCGTCGCCCTTGATTGCAATTTGCTTCAGGGGCGACGCTGGTTGCAAAACTCAGATAGGCATAGGAGAGGGTGGCGGCAGTACCGCCGTTGACGCTGGTGGTCTCCGACAGCAGACGACTGCGGCCGTCGTAGGAGAAGGAGGAGGCCTTGTAGTCCGTCCCGTGCTGCTCGCGGGAGGCGAGCACGTTGCCCCGGAAGTCGTACTTCGTGCTGTAGCGGCTGGTGGTCCCCATCGCGTTCTTCTCCACCGTCTGCACGAGGCATTGGTTTATATCTTATACAGTGATTCGCTTCCTTTTGGGGTTATATTAGAGATTACACTTGTGTGGACGGCTCTTTTAATCTCATAAAAGCAGGGCATTATTCAAAGTAGAGGTAAGTGGAAAAAACAATTTTATCTACGCCTCCTTTTGCCATTATATACGTTTGAAGATACCGTTCAACATCTTTCAGAAATTGGCCACAAAACAATTCTGGTTCTATAGAAATCGGCGTGAAGCCTATTTCTTCCCGCCCCGCCACATAGGAAACCTTCAAGGGTGTATCTGCACAATATAGTATATCATGCGTTTTCATCGGGGCATAGAAGATAGAAACGCCCTTATTTTTATTATATTCCAAGAGGAAAAGACATTTTCTAAAACCATTTGTTGTCTTGAGATATAAACAATTACTATACTTTCCTTTTAACTGTTTTTTGTCTAACAGACTTTCCCCTCCAAAACGTAACATTTTAACTAGAGGTACATCGTTGGGGCTGTAAAACACATCTGAATAATGATTGAAGAAATCCCTCGATTCATCAGACATTACATTTGTTTCTGAATGCATTAAAGTGTATAATAGTTCCTCTTGTCGATGCAATCGGCAATATCCAATTGGAGATTTACGCGAACTATAGAAAAAACAGGAGTCCGGAAATGAAACCAAATGGCTTCTTGAATCTTTTAAGTATCTGATAAGAGCCGTCTCTTTGCCATCAAAGAAATTCGGATCTTGGGACACGGCGCAATCTATAAAACTTATCAGGTCATTTTTTGTCCTTGGCATTTCAAAAAATAAACTCACGTACACATCAATGACAGAACTAATTTGAGATTGCGAGTCGTATTTCCGCGCAAGACCGATAACGGAAGCATCGGATAACTTAGAACTACACCCTGTTATCAAAATGCCAAACACCACAAAAAGAGGCTTCCAGAATACTTTGATCATATATTGAATATTAATCAGGGATTGGGCTTAAATGCACCAATCCCTGATACGTTATTAATCATTTACCGAAAAGATTATAGCATGCTCTTAAAAAAGATGATGCATTTTTTTCATCAAACCTTATTTGCAAAATTCGGTGGCCATCATAAATTCCGAGATTGTTGGCTGCCTGTATATAATATCCTGAATATTGTCTTCCCCCAGCAATATCCCTTATCGTTATTTGTTTGGAGGGCCAAGACTTCTCATAGACTCTCGAGTTCTCAATATTTGAGGCTCTATAAACCGTCCGTAGCGCTTCCGAATAAACATTTCTACCATCAGCGCTCTCGAAGGAGCTTCCTATGTAACGGAAGCCATAATTACCATTTGGCAGTCCCTCAATATGGAATAACATATGGGGAATCTCTCCATTCTCTCCCAATTCCGCAGTATGATGCATAATAACAAAATCATCGACTAACTTATATAGAGCGGACGCTTTTTTATTTTCTTCCGTATCAGCCTTTATAATAATCCCGAACAAACTATAGTATCTATCCTTTGTGCTAAAACTATACCCCAAATCGGTATACCCTCTTTCCTGAATCTGTTCATTACTCAATTGTCCTTCAATGTATTTATAGCGAACAGACCCGTCTCCATCAAGGTAAGAGTACCAATTATTTCCCTCCGGATCCACGAACTTTACCGGATTGTTATTGCAGTACGCATACGGACTGACAGAATAGTACTTCTCCGCGAGGGGGTCGATGGAGGTCCAGCTGGCCGTGCCGGAGGCGAGGAAGCGCGCGCCGAAGTCGGAGCAGGCGATGCCGAAGGCGCCGTCCTGCTCCTCCTTGCCGCCGAAGCGCCAGCGGTTCGCGGCGAGCTGAGTCAGACCATTCGAATGGCGCGTCCCGAAGGGATAGTAGTCATCCTGCTCCACGATGCTCCCGTTCGTCACGATCGCCCGCACGCTGCCCAGGTGGTCCGTGACGTGGTAGTCCACCAGATAGGAACTGCCGCTCTTGCGGATGCGGCCCCCGCCGAAAGCGACGCTCTCCAGGGTCCTGGTCCCGTTGGCACCCCGGGCATACACAAAGGAACCCACATAGTCCTTCCCGGCGCTGGCCGAGGTGTATGCCCCGGCCTTCGTCCCGTCGGACAGGTATGTGTAGTTGGCTTTCACGGAGCTCCCGGACTTGATCTGTGCAGGCAAGTTAAGCAAATTGTACGACGTTTGCAAGGAATTCGTGGCGTCGGAAGTCACGTTGCCGTTATTGTCGTAAGAGAAC
>JAFTGA010000033.1 GCA_017458145.1 Bacteroidales bacterium
ATGAACGGGCTAAGACCTGGGAAACAACAAAAAACAGGGATAACGACGAAAGTCAACCTATACCAGTGATAATGTTAAACCAGAGTCAACTTCTTTCAGGGAGAGACTCGATCTGAGTCAACCTAAATCCGGAAATGACACTTATCTGTCGCATCATCGGGTTTAACCGTAGCGACAAGTGTTTCGGATTCTCCTTCAATAAGTTGCAATTCGGTCTTATTCAACGAGATAGACGCAACGGGGATGTCTTTGTAAACTGTTACGACACACTTGGCGGAATTCTCCCCAGCCGAGGCTATGATTTCCGCCGTCCCGGTTTTTACGGCCGTCACCTTTCCGCCTTCATCGATCGTTGCGATAGATGCGTCAGAGCTGGACCACGTGACAGTTTTATCCGTAGCATTGTCCGGTTTGACCGTGGCGGTGAGCGTTTCTGATTCTCCTTCTTTCAATGTGAGGCTTGTCTTGTTCAATTCAATGGAAGTCACGGCGATGCGCCCCGCCTGCTTCACGGTAAGGGTGTGGGAGAGGGTGCCGTTCTTCTGCTTGATCTCAATCTTGCCTTCCCGGGCGCTGTAGGTGGCGTTCTCATCCACGGTCAGGCGGACGGTCGAACCGCTCAGGGCCTTGGTCTCGACATAGTGGATCCAGTCCACGCTGGGCTTGACATCGAAGGAGACATTCGCCTCCACCTTGACCTCAATCTCGCCGCCACCGTAAGGCATATCGAAGCTGGTGTCCTTGACGATCAGCGCATCCTTCTGCGCCTGCTTCACGCTGATGACCTGCTCTTGCACGGTGGCATTCTGCGGCTTGATGGTGATGGTCGCGCTGCGGGCATCATACGTTTCATTCTCCTCGACGCTGAATGTCAGTTTGTCGGTTGTCAAACCTTTAGTGCCGGTCTGCTTGATCCATTTTTCCGAAACGGAAACAGAGTATTGTACGTTCGCCTGCACTTCAACCTCAATGGAACGGGCGTCAGAAGCTAGGTTGAACGACTGCGTGGGAATCACAATTCCCAGGTTGGCAGGCTGCTTCACCGTTACCATCTGGCTCAGCTCTTCCATCGAGATCGTGATCGTTGCCGAGCGGTCATCGTAGGTTGTGTTTTCACTACAGCGGACGGAGACCGTCACGGTGCCGTCGGAAGCTTTACCTGAAGTGGGAGTCACGGATACCCAGGAATCGGAGCTCCGCACCGACCAATCCCGATTGGCTGTGAAGGTGATGGAATTGCTCCCGCCGTCGGCGGAAATTTCCAGACTGGCCGGGCCGGTGATGGTGAGTTCCGGGGCTTTCTGGCAGGAAGCAAAAACTAGAGATAACACGAGGACTGAAAGGACGAATCCAAAGAGACTTTTTCTCATAAATAAGGGTATTTACATTATGATATATTATACGTACAGTCAGATTCTCTCAAACGAGATTGTTTCCCCATTCATGCTAAGGATTAATGTCTTGGAGGATAATTTAACTACTGTTGCCAGAATTACTTCGCCTCCCAGGCTGAAGGTGAGGATGCTTCCGTCAAGGCTATACGATCCGGAAAGATATTCTCCATTTAAAGAAAATGACACGGTGTTTGTGCCGAACGTCCAGGTAACATTGGTTGCGGGCAAATGCACGGGATCAGTCGTGGAGACAGCTTTCCAGGAGCCAACGATGCTCGGATTTGAAGAGTCTCCTTTCTGACAGGAGGCCAACCCTATCGCCATTCCAGCGATGGTAAGTAATAAGATAAGCAAACGTTTCATAAAATATGTGGTTATTATTATAATGAGCGTTTCTAATCTGAGATGAGATGCCATTTGGTTTCTACCCGATAAGAAAGGCCGAGGTTTTTCAGTACCTCAAGATCATCCTTATCCAATTCTGCAATAATATTAGAATCCTTTTCTATTAGATAAGGATCAATCGCCTCAAAATAATCTTTCAGGTTATCATTTTGAGCAGCCCGTATTTTTGTCAGTTTATACTTGCTCATAATACTTCCCCGATTTTAGATATTCATTATAATCATCGCGCCATTGTCCCACACTAGACATTATTTGTTCATGTATCTGTTCTTCGAAGCCACAAGAATCTACCACTTCTTGAATGGCAACCTCCACCAGGTTTATGATAGTTGATTCACTATCTTTCTTTAATTGCCTATTGATACAAGCTGATTGCCACGAGGGCCACAAAAGTGTGTCAATGGCAAAGCTTGTGAGAAGTTTGACATCATTTTCGAAAGAATCATATTCCAAACCTGTAAACAGATTCTTATCCCGGATATAATCTTTGAGCCGGTCTTGATATTCTCCCATAACTGTTTTGTAAAACCATCTTGCTCCGCAGATGACATTATACAAAAAAGAAAGTGTGGAGCATCTTCCGTTTATCTGGGAGAGGTTCTGGGAAACCTGTATCAAATAAACAATACCCCACACCCGTTATGGCGTAGTACCGAAAGGGTACAATGCACCAAACAAGGTGATGAATGAATTGCTTATCCTTGATACGGTCGAAATTTCCCAGATTTCTCCCAAGGATAAAAGCGAAAACACTTTCATCAATATGTAATGTCCCGAGGGACAACTACAAATATAGAAAAAGTTTTTCATTCATTATATGGGGTCTTGCGGATTACGGGTGTGGTATGCTTCGATGCTTTCAATGCAAAAGGCGAGGATCTTGATTTGTAAAGGCGGAATTCCGGTTACATCGGTATATCTCCTGCGACGGCAAGGCCATCCCCGTGACGGGAGTAGCCTTGTCTTTTGAAAACCAACGTTTTTTTTTATTTTTGCATCATATCGTAAAAAAGGAGTTACTATTATGGCGACCTATACAATTACAGTTAACGAAAGGACAAAGGCCGGGAAAAGCCTTGTCAGTTATCTTCGTGATCTGGGCGTGATTGATGAGCCCAACGCGGAGACGCTGGCTGCTATCAAGGAGATCAAAAGTGGAGGCGGCACCCGTTGTGAGACTTTCGATGATTACCTGAAAGCCGTGCAGGCGTTATGAGAACCATTGTCCTGTCGGGTCAGTACAAGAAAGACCTGAAACGTGCCCGGAAGCGGAATCTTCCGGAGGCGGAACTCAACCAGGTTATCTTTGATCTGGCGAATGACATCCCGTTGTCCCCGGATAAGAAAGATCATACTCTTTCCGGGAGCCTTGCTGGATTTCGGGAGTGCCATATACAGCCGGACTGGTTATTGATCTACAACAAGGAGGATAACGGTGATCTTCACATCCTCAATCTTATTAGGACGGGAACCCATTCGGATTTGTTCAAGAAGTGATCCCAGGCAACCATTGCCGACCCATAGAGGAAAAATAAAAGCGGAGACATCCCCGTAATGAGGACATCTCCGCTCTATTTGCCTTTATAGGTACCATCTTCCGGTCCCTATTGATATACTTTGAGAGGAATTCCGGTTTTCACCGGGAATCGCAGGAGGGGGCCTGTACCTTATCCCCCTCGATGACTATTGCGTTCACGCCGTCTCTCTTTGTGATTTGGCAGTGAAATCTCTGGAAAAAATGCGCCTTCAGCGCTTGTCCGACCAGTAGGTGATGACGCGGCGCTCGCGGTAGCGATCTTCGTGGATATCGGGCCCGGACTCCTCATCCCAGGACGCCGTGGTCTTGATGGTTGAGGTGTAGAACCGCTCCGTCCAGTTGCCCTTTTTGTCGAAGGCGGTGTATTCGTATTCGATCGCTCCGTCATCCTCCATGCCCTCGTATTGGAGGTCGTAGAGTTCCCGGAAGGGGTAGGGGCGGTCGCCTTCGTAGATGTATTTGGTCTGGCACAGGGATTCCCATCCCTCCGAATCCATCAGGTCTATACGACCCTGGGCGTCATAGCTGATCTCCAGTTTTACATAGTGTTCGTAATCAATCTCCTCAGCGCCACTGTGGTCATCAAGCGGAAGGATATTGTCATACAGGATGATACGGCCCTGCGCATCGAAGGCAAGCACAGGTTCGTCTTCGAAGAACACCTCATACTCCGGCTCGGTGCCGGGCGTTTCGGACGGAACGAGATGTTCGAGGCTGTAGGATACGGATTTGACATCGCCCGTCAGGCCGAAGGCGCGGACATCCGGAGACGTGGCGGCTTCCGGGCTCTGGCAGGCCGCCAGGGCGGCAGCGGTCTTTTCATGGGTTTCTTGATTTTGAATCATACAAAGATAGCAAAAACGGAGGAAGCGGGTGTTTTTAGTTTGTATTATTCTGGGTAATGCGTATCTTTAGACCGAAAAAACTGTGTGCCATCAAATCCTTACAACCATGCCAAGCAACCGATCCAAGCTGGTGTTCATAGTCAGTGTCGTTTTTTTCTTAGCTTCTTCCTGCTCTCTTATGTGTAAGAATCCTGTATTGAAAGGGACCCGATGGACGGCGGTCCAGGAGATGTTCGTCGCCGATGCCGGCACGATGACCATCACCCACACGCTGGAGTTCACCTCTGACAAGGAGGTCCTGGTCGGCTATTCGAGTTATATGCCGGCGCATCCCGCGATGTACATGAATCCCGACGGGACGGTGGACACCATTCCCGCACATTCTTCCGAGAACACCGAAGCGGCCACGTATGTCTATCGACGCGGGAAACTGACCATCACTTCGGCGGACGGACTCTCCTCGGAGTATGTCTTCCAGAAGGACGGTACGTTCGTGCGTGAAGAGCCCTGGGGCGAGAAACTCGTGTTTTCCCCGTCTATTCGTTCCGGACAAAAATAAAGTCCTCCAGTTCGCAGAGCGAGCGGCCGGGGGTCTTTGATTCGAAGACGAAGAACAGCGCGTGCTTGCCCGTCAGGGTGTAGGCATCGGGCACGCGGGCGCATTTCTGCACGAGTTCCCGGGGCTCCCGTCCGCTGAGGCGGATGACGCCCAGGCGGATGCCTCCCTGCTCTGCGGAAGGCGCGTCGGCCATGATCACGATGCGGCCCCGGACGCCCTGCGGAACCAGGCGCACGAGCAGTTTTCTCGCCATCAGGCGCGGACGCAGGGTCTTGACCAGCCCGGGGCGCAGTTTGTTGAAATTAAAGTACTTGTAGCCGATAACCGATCCGGCGGTGTTGTTGACCACCGGGTTGTGGTTGATGCGTAGGTCATAGGGGTCGCCGGTCCCGTCCCATTCGGGCCGGGCAGGCGCGATGTAGGAGCCGGAGTACTTGTTGCCCGGGCCGTCCTTCTCGGCCGGGCGGGGTCCCGTGAACCAGCAGGCGATACCGGCGGAATGCCGCTCCCGCGGGTTCAGGCCGCCCAGTTCGAAGCCTTCGGAGGTGTATTCCGCCTCCGAGATTTCCACCTTGCCGTCAGGACCTTCCGTAACCGTCAGTTCCACCGGGGCCACCATCGCCTGGCGGGAGAAGCCGTCCAGGCCGGCCTGGCGGTGGTAGAAGATGTACCACCGGCCGTTGATTTCGCAGAGCCCGCCGTGGGTGTTGCCGCTCGGGGCGGCGGTGACGATGGTCCTGCCTTCGGCATCCTGCTGCCGGGCCCGGGTATCGATGAGCGTCCCGCCGTAGGTCCAGGGGCCGAGCGGGGCGTTGCTCCAGGCCCAGGCCAGGTTGCCGTTGGCGGCGGGCAGGCCGAATTCGCCCTCCTCCGTCATGCGGCTGTAGACGAAGATGTATTTGTCTTTGACTTTCCGGATGGAGGAGGCCTCGAAGAAGCGGAACACGCCTTCCTGCTTGCAGCTCGACACCATATCCTTGACGGGCTGCGTGCCCTTGCGGACCGTACACATCGTCCCGGGGTCCAGTTCGGCACCCCAGGACTCCTTGAAACCCCAGTAGCCGTACACGCGGCCGTCGTCGTCGATGAAGACCGCCGGATCGAAGCCGAGGACGCCCGTTGTGCGCGCGGGGTCTTCCGGATCCCAGTTGCATACGGTGAACGGGCCGTCCGGCCGGTCGGAGCGGGCGATCATCCCGTTGCGCCCCCGGCCCTGGTTGTTGGGGTAGAGATAGTAGGTCTTCTTCCCGTCCGCGCCCAGCTTCTCCACCACGTCCGGGGCATAGAGGATGTCTCCCCGGCCATCCGGGTTGAGGGCTCCCCCGGCGGCGTCCAGGCGGGATTCGAAGATCACCCCGTCGAAGCGCCAGCGGCGTAGGTCATTGACCGGCGCGGACCAGACCACCTGGTTGCGGCCGCAGTAGGCGGTCTGCTCGGTGTCGTGGGAGCCGTAGAGATAGACGCGGTACTGTCCCGGGTTGTCGGGGTCTTCGAAGATGTAGGGTTCTCCGTCCGGGATGTATTCCCAGAGAGGGAGGTAGGGGTTGGCGGCGGATGTGCCGGTGCAGATCAGGCACGCTGTGCCGAGGATGGAGGCAGAGCGCCGCAGGAAAGCCATTCTCTTCATTGCGTGACGAAAGATGTGTGCACAAAAATAATGAAATCCGCCCAATAATCCGTATATTAGCCGTATGAAAAGGAGTGCTTTGCTGCTGATGGTGCTGCTGGCTGCCGCGTGTGGTCCGCGCCCTTCCGAATATGTCGACTGGCTGTATGCATCGATGCCCCTTCCGGACAGTCTCCAGTATCCCCGCAGTTTCTGGGAGGAGAATGTGCGGAAGACGCTGGAGGTGCGCCAAAAGATGCACTGGGATATTCCCGAGCGGGAGTTCCGGCACTTCGTCCTGCCCCTGCGCGTAAACAATGAATCCCTGGACGACTTCCGGACGGTCTATGCCGACACCCTCTGCCGCCGCGTGCAGGGCCTGAGCCTTGCCGAGGCGGCCCTGGAGATCAACCACTGGTGCCACGAACAGGCCACCTACGCACCGTCCGACGGCCGCACGAGCGCTCCGATGGCTACGGTCCGCCGCGGCGTGGGGCGTTGCGGCGAGGAGTCCGTGCTGGCGGTGGCCGCCCTGCGCGCCGCCGGCATTCCGGCCCGCCAGGTCTATACGCCGCGCTGGGCCCATACCGACGACAACCACGCCTGGGTGGAGGTCTGGGTGGACGGGAAATGGCATTTCATGGGTGCCTGCGAGCCTGCGGCGACCCTCGACAACGCCTGGTTCAACGCGCCCGTGTCCCGCGCCCTGCTGCTGCATACCAAGGTCTATGGCGACTACCAGGGCGACGAAGATGTCATCCAGCGTACGCCCTGCTACACGGAGATCAACGTGATCCGCGGTTATGTCCCGGCCCGCCGCACCGTCGTCACGGTGCTGGACGGCGGGCAGCCGGTGGAGGATGCCGCGGTCTCGTTCCATATCTACAACTACGCCGAGTTCTACCCGGTGGCTTCCTACCGCACGGATGCGGACGGCCGCGCGGCCCTGGACACGGGTCTGGGGGACGTGCTGGTCTGGGCCCGCAAGGGCGGCCGTTTCGGCTTTGCGAAGGCCTCCGGCGAGGTGGTGACCGTCTCGCTGGACCACCGTTTCGGCGAGCGCTTCAGCGCCGACCTGGACATCGTGCCGCCCGCGGAGCATCCCATTCCGGTGGACGCCACGCAGGAGCAGACACAGGCCAATGCCCGCCGCCTGGCCGCGGAGGACGCGATCCGCGCCGCCCATCCGCACGGCAACCCGGACGTGGAGGCCTTTCTGGAGGACCATTATTTCAGCGGCAAGGCCCTGCTACAGCTCCTGACGGAGAAGGACCGCGGGGACGTCACGCGCGACGTGCTCGAGGATGCAATCAGCCACGACTCCGGCAGTTTTGATCCTTATGTCGTCTCACCGCGCGTGGAACTGGAGCCGCTCCGGCCTTTCCGCGGCGAGGTGATCGCTTCCGGACTGGGCGCCCGTTTTGGCGGCGCGGATGCGGTGGCGCGCTGGGTGCGCGACAGCATCCGTGTGGTGGAAGGCCGCAATCCCCAGCGGCTCCGCACGGCACCGGCCGCCGTCTGGCAGGCCCGCAGGGCGGATGCGCTCGGACGCGACATCTTCTACGTTGCGCTCTGCCGGTCCTTCGGTTTCCCGGCGCGCCTGGACGAAGTGACGGGCAAGACGCAGTACCGGCTGGACGGGGCCTGGGTGGACGTGGACTTCGGCACCCGGGTGGAGGAGCGCGTGGCTCCGCAGGGCACAGTCCGCCTGCTGTATGCCGCCGCCGGTCCCGTCCGCACCCCCGAATACTACCGCCACTACACGCTGTCCCGGCTGGAGCCGGAAAGTACGCGCCTGATGGAATACGAGGAGAACGGCCCTGCGCGCGATACCTATACCCTCGACGAGGGGTACTACCTGCTGACCGCCGGCAATCGGATGGCGGACGGCAGCGCGCTGGTGCATCTGGAGTTTTTCCCGGTCGCAGCGGACCGGACCACGGACGTGCCGCTGGTGCTCCGCCGGTCGGAGGACCGGCTTTCCGTAGTCGGCACGATGGATGCCGAGGCGCCCTTCCTGCGGGAAGGGGCACAGGCCCCGCAATCGCTGCTGAGCGCCACCGGGCGGGGATATTTCCTGCTTGCCGTGATGGGCGGAAAGGACGAACCGACCTCCCACGCGCTGCATGAACTGGCCGCCGCCGCGCCGGATCTCAATGCCTGGGGCCGGCCGGTCGTGGTGCTGGGACAGGCGCGGCCGGAAGGGCTGGAAAATGCCGTTTTCGGGAGCGATCCCGACGGACGCATCCGGGCGATGCTCGCCGCTCCGGGCGATGTCCTCCCGCTGATCGCGATGTGCGACAGTTTCGGGCGGATCGTTTACCTGTCCAAAGGATACAATACCTCGCTGGCGGCCGACCTGCGCCGCGTAACCGCGCAATGCCGATGAAGTATTTCCGCGAAGCCTGCTGCCCCTCCCTGGAGGCCGTGCTCGCCGCCGGGCGGACGGGCGCGCGCCGCATCGAACTGTGCGGGCGGCTGGAGATCGGGGGCGTGACGCCGCCGGAGGAGCTGCTGCGTGCGGCACTTGCGGCGACGATGCTGCCTGTCAATGTGCTCGTGCGGCCGCGGGGTGGTGACTTCGTCTATGACGAAGCGGAGGTGCAGGCGATGCTGGCAGGCATCCGGCTGTGCCGCACCCTGGGCGCAAACGGTGTGGTGATCGGGGCGCTGACGCGCGACGGCCGGGTGGACCTTCCCGTGATGCGCCGCCTGATTGCCGAAGCGCGCCCCCTGCAGGTGACCTTCCACCGCGCCTTCGACGAGACGGCCGATCCGCTCGCGGCCCTCGAAGAGATCATTTCCCTGGGCTGCGGGCGCCTGCTCACCTCCGGCCACGCCCCGGACGCCTTCGCGGGCCGGTTCCTGATCGGAAAACTGGTCCGTCGTGCTGCCGGACGCATCGTGGTGATGGCGGGCTGCGGCGTGCGTCCCGGCAACATCGCGCAGATCGCCCGCGAGACCGGCGCGCCGGAGTTTCATAGTTCCTGTATTTCAGATCAATGGTTATAATATGGTAGATTTCAAGTATTTTACTCCCACGGAGGTGGTCTTCGGTAAGGATTCGGAGCAGTACCTCGCATCGCTGGTCCGCAAGTATGGCGGGACCAAAGTGCTGATCCATTACGGCGGCGGCAGCGTCGTCCGCTCCGGCCTGCTTGACCAGATCAAGGGCCAGCTCGACGAGGCGGGCATTGCCTGGGTGGAGCTGGGCGGCGTGGTCCCCAACCCGCGCCTGTCCCTGGTGTACCAGGGGATTGAACTCTGCCGCCGGGAGGGAGTCGACTTCCTGCTGGCGGTGGGCGGCGGTTCCGTGATCGACTCCGCCAAGGTCATCGGCTACGGGCTCCGGTACGACGGCGATGTGTGGGATCTCTACGAAGGCAAACATATCCCCGTGGACGCCGCTCCGGTCGGCGTCGTACTCACGATTCCGGCCTCCGGCTCCGAGATGAGCGACTCCGCCGTGATCACCAAGGATGAGGGGCTGGTCAAGCGCGGGGTCAACAGCGACCTTTGCCGTCCCCGTTTCGCCATCATGAATCCGGAACGCACCTACACCCTGCCGCCGTACCAGACGGCCGCCGGCGTCACGGACATCATGATGCATACGATGGAGCGTTATTTCTCGCACGACGACGATATGCTCCTGACCGACGCGATGGCCGAAGCCCTGATGAAGACCGTCAAGGAGTGCGGGGAGCGGGTCCTGGCCGATCCGCAGAACTACCAGCTCCGGGCCCAGATCATGTGGGCGGGCAGTCTCGCCCACAACAACCTCACCGGCTGCGGCACCACGAGCGACTTTGCCACGCATCGCATCGAACACGAGCTCAGCGCCACCTTCGGTGTCACGCACGGTGCGGGACTCGCGGCCATCTGGCCCCATTGGGCGGAATACGTGCTGGCGGAGAATCCGACCCGCTTCGCGCAGTTCGCGGTCAACGTCGCCGGCGTGCCCAACGACTTCAAGTCGCCGGAGCGCACGGCCCGCGCGGGCATCGCCGCGATGGTGGACTTCTACCATCGCATCGGGATGCCGGCCAGCCTGCCTGAGCTCATCGGCCGCCCGGCCACGGAGGAGGAGATGGCTGAAATGGCCTTCAAGGCCACGCGCGGCCGTAGCGTGACCCTCGGTAAACTGAAGGTGCTGGACTACGACGATGTCGTGGCCATCTACCGGAAGGCAAACAGAGGGTAGTGCCGATGAGACTGTTCAGACCGCTTTTTGTCCTGGCCGTACTATGTGCCGCCGCGCTGGGCGTGGCTGCGCAGGAGCATCCCGAAGACGCGCAGCAGAGTCCGCGCAAGGTGGCCGACGCCATCATCAAGGAGGCGGGCCGTCACCTGGGCAAGCCCTATCTCTACGGCGGCAACGGTCCGCAGAGTTTCGACTGCACCGGATTCACCTGCTATGTCTATAAGAAATTCGGCTACACGCTTTCCCGCTCTTCTTCCGATCAGGCGCACGACGGACGGGAGGTCAGGGGCGGTATCGAGAAATACCAGAAGGGAGACATCATCGTCTTCGGCGGACGGGCGAACAAGAAGACCCCCGGCCACGTGGGCATCTTCATCGCCGCGGACAGCCTGAGCAAGAGTTTCACCTTCATCCATGCGTCCAGCTCGGGCGTGACCATCTCGCACATCGACGAGCCGTATTATGCGCAGCGTTTCATCGGCGTGCGCCGCATCCTGCCTGACTTCCCGAAGGAGGAGAAAGAACGCGCCCACAAGGCGCATTTCAGCCTGTCCGAGCTGCTTGGCGGGCGGACGGGCGCCGCGCGGGACTCCGTGCTCAATGCCGTGCAGGAGCGCCGGTTCGTCCTCTTCCCGGACGGGACCTGGGCCATCGTAGGTGCGGACGGCAAGTACGCTTCTCCGGCGGCCGACCGCGACTTCATCCTGAATGCCGACGGGACCTGGCGCACCGAGGAGGCCACTTCGGCCGAGTTCTATACCGTCCGGGCGGGGGACACAATCCCGAAGATCGCCAGGAAATTCGGGATATCCGTCGAGTCCTTGCGGGAAATGAACGGCCTGACGGCCAAATCCGTCATCCGCCTGGGCGACCGGCTGCGGGTGCAGTAGCCTATTCTCCTACGACCCCGAGCGTGGCCACGGAGATGCGCACCTGCGCGCCGTAGGCGGCCCGCAGGGCGCGGTGGCAGGCGGCCAGGGTGGAGCCGGTGGTGAACACGTCGTCTATCAACAGAATGTGCAGGGCGGCCGGGAGACCGGCCGTTTTGCGCAGGCGGAAGGCGCCGGCCACGTTCGCGGTCTTGGCCTGGCCCGACAGGCGCGTCTGGCTGCGGGTGCGGCGCACCCGGCGGAGCAGATGCGGCGCCAGCGGCGAGCCAAGCGCCGCGGACACTTCCCGCGCGATGACTTCCGCCTGGTTGTAGCCGCGGCTCCATTGCCGGCTCCAGTGTAACGGGACGGGGACCACGAGGTCCACGCCGGCATAGAGGGGCGATGATGCGAGCTGTTCTCCGAGCATGCGTGCCGCCCAGCGGCCCGCCCCGAAATTGCGGTGGTACTTGAGTGCCTGCGAGATGCGTTTGTAGCCCGCGTCCGCCCGATAATGATAAAGAGCCGCAGCATAGGCATACGGCTCATATTCATCGACCTGGACCCTGGCGTTGAAACGGTCGGCCATCGGATTGTGGCTCAGGGTGGCGTAGCGGGTCAGCGGGAGGTCGGCAAGACACTCCGTGCAGAGATGCCGCTCCCGGGGGAGCAGCGGGCGGCCGCACACCACGCACACTCTCGGCAGGACGAGGTCCAGCAGGGCCGAGAGGGAAGTTTTCAAGCTCAAACCGTTCAGGCGGGGGTCCATCCGGGCGCTAGCAGTTCATTGCGCCGCAGCAGTGGATGACCTGTCCGCTGACATAGGAGGAAAGGTCGCTGGCGAGGAAGAGCGCCACCTTGGCGACATCCTCCGGCGTGCCGCCGCGGCGCAGCGGAATGGTCTTGACCCAGGCTTCGCGCACATCTTCGGGCAGCGCCGCCGTCATGTCGGAAATGATGAAGCCCGGGGCGATGCAGTTGGCGCGGATGCCGCGGGGGCCCATCTCCTTGGCGATGGACTTCGCGAGGCCGATCAGGCCGGCCTTGGAGGCGGAATAGTTGCACTGGCCGGCGTTGCCGCTGACCCCCACCACGGAGGACATGTTGATGATGCTGCCGCCGCGCTGGCGCGCCATGATGGGCGTGCAGGCGTGGATGTAGTTGTAGGCGGACTTGAGGTTCACGTTGATAACCGCGTCCCACTGGGCTTCGTCCATCCGGAGCATCAGCCCGTCGCGGGTGATGCCGGCGTTGTTGACCAGGATGTCGATCCGTCCGAAGTCGGCGAGGATCTGCTCCACGGTCTCGTGGGTCTGGGCGAAGTCGGCGGCGTTGGACGCGTAGGCGCGGACCTTGACGCCAAGGGCTTCGAGTTCCTCTACGGTATCTTCGCTGATCTTGATGTCGGTAAATGCGATGTCGGCCCCCTCAGAGGCGAATTTCAGGGCAATGGCCTTGCCGATGCCCCGGGATGCGCCCGTGATGAGGGCGACTTTTCCTTCGAGTAATCCCATATTCTTGTTAAAGTTTTTTGTCTTGTTCCATAGCCGCCTCCACGTCGTCGGGGGCGATCGGCAGGCGCTGCGCGCCCAGCCGGCGTGCGCCGTCCGCCGTCACGAGGACATCGTCCTCGAGCCGGATGCCGCCGAAGTCGAAATAAGCTTCCAGCTTATCGTAGTTGATGCAGCCTTTGTCCGTGCCGTCACGCTTCCACTGGCGGATCAGGTCGGGGATGAAATAGATGCCCGGCTCGTCGGTGATCACGTGGCCCGGACGCAGGCGGCGGGCCATCCGGAGGCTCCCCAGTCCGAGCTGGGTCGAACGGGTCTGGTCTGCGTCATAGCCGACCAGGTTTTCCCCCAGATCTTCCATATCGTGCACGTCCAGGCCCATATTGTGTCCCAGGCCGTGCGGCATGAAGAGTCCGGCGATGCCTTCTGCGGCCATCCCGTCCACGTCACCGTGCACGAGGCCCAGCTGCTGCAGGTTGTCCAGCAGATGGGCGCACGCGGCGAGGTGTACGTCGCGGTAGGAGACACCCGGCTTGATCATACTGAATGCCAGTTCGTTGCACTCATAGACAGTCTGGTAGATATCACGCTGCTTCTGCGAGAAGCGGCCGGAGGTCGGGTAGGTGCGGGTGAAGTCGGAGGCGTAGTGGTCGTTGGATTCCACGCCCGCGTCAATGACCATCAGCTTGCCCGGCGCGACGGGCATTCCGTGGCTATGGCAGTGGAAAATCTCGCCGTGCTGGGTGAGGATCGTGGAGAAACTCACGCCCCAGCCCTTCGAGAGGGCCACGCTTTCCATCTCGCCCACGATCTCCTGCTCGATGCGGCCCGGGCGGATGCCGCGGCGGGCGGCCGTGTGCATCTCGTAGCCGAGGTCGCAGGCGGCATCGATCAGCGCGATCTCCCGCTCCTCCTTGACCAGGCGCAGGTCGATGACAGCCCGCACCAGCGGCTCCGACGCTTTGGGACAGCCGCCCTTGCCGGCGCTGGTCGTCTCGGCCGGGTCGAGGCCGAGCAGGGCGCCGAGGGTGAGGCGCGTGGCGTAGCGGGAGGCGGGCAGGAAATGGACCTTGCGGCCGTGCAGTGCGGCGCTGAGTGCGCCGTAGGGGGCGGTCTTCGCCACGCCCGCCGCGTCCGCGAGGGAGCGGACGGTAGGCATCGGCCCCATCCAGATGATGTCGTCTATGCCGAAATCGTCGGCATAGACCGTCTCCTCGCCGCTCTCCAGGTCGATGGTGGCCGCGAAGCGCGGTTCGTCGATCCCGAAGAAATAGAGCCAGTTGCTGTCCTGGCGCCATTTGTAGCAGTTGTCCTTGTACTGGGCGGGGGCGTCCACGTTGCCGATGAAGAGGGCGATGCCCTTCTCTCCCTGCAGGCGCTCCAGCAGCGCCTTGCGGCGTGCGATATATACTTCTTTTCCGAACATAGCAATCACAAAGATAGCAAATTTCTGTGTATCTTCGCGGTCGCTAAAGATGAAAGCTATGCTACAAGAAGTTGTCGATATCGTCCGGGAGGCCGCGGCGCTGATGGTCTCCGACCATTTCACGGTGATGCAGAAGGACGGCCTGGCGAACCTCGTGACCTCCTCCGACCTCGCCGTGCAGCATTTCCTGACGGAGCGGCTCGCCGCGCTGCTGCCCGGTTGCGGGTTCCTGTGCGAAGAGGAGGATTTCCGGGACCTGGAGGAAGAATACGTCTGGATCATTGATCCGATCGACGGCACGGCCAACTATGCCCGCGGCATCGCCGACTGCTGCATCTCCGTGGCCCTGGCGCGGAAGGGGGCGCTTCAGCTGGGCGTTGTCTATAGCCCCCGCCGGGACGAACTCTATACGGCGGAGCTCGGGAAGGGGGCCTGCTGCAACGGCCGTCCGATCCACGTCTCGTCCCGCCCGATGGCCGACGGACTCTTCTGCACGGCGATGAGCACCTACCGCAAGGAATTCGCGAAGTCCTGCTCGGACATCATCTATGATCTCTATATGCAGTGCAATGACCTGCGCCGCTGGGGCTCGGCCGCAGTGGAACTGTGCCTGCTGGCTTCCGGGGTCATCGAGCTGTATTTCGAGATGCGCCTGCAGCCTTGGGACTATGCCGCCGCGATGCTGATCCTGCACGAGGCGGGCGGCTGCATCGCCACCTGGAACGGCGGTGCTCCGTCGCTCACGCGGCCGTCGCTCGTGATCGCTGCCAACCGGGCCGAGACGCTTGGCACGATGCTCGCCACCGTCCATCTGCACTTGCCGGACGGTGTCCCGTATGCGGACTGATTTTATTGAGTCCTGACAGTCAAATCAGGTCGGCGATGATGTCGTCGCTGACGAACCAGTGGTCTTCCGGGATCCTCACGCGGCCGTCCGGAATGCGCACCAGCCGGCCGTCGGAGAGCAACGGCGCCGTCCGGGCGGGGACCAGCCAGGCTTCCGGGATGCCGCGTGCCGTCCGCAGGCCCAGCAGAATGTCCTCTTCCCGCGCCTCGGCCGCGGAGAGGGTTTCGGATTCGCGGGTCCAGCCGGCGAGCGTCCGGGAATTCCACGACCGGGTCCTGCCGTCGAACGAATGGGCTCCGGGCCCCAGGCCCACATAGGGATGCCGGGTCCAGTAGGCACTGTTGTGGACGGCCTCGCGCCCGGGAAGGGCCCAGTTGGAGATCTCGTAGTGGACATAGCCGGCTTCGTGCAGCCGGGCGCAGAGCCGGGCGTATTGCGCTGCGCATTGCTCCTGCGGCGCTTCGGCATAGCGTCCCTCACGCACGAGGCGCCCCAGGGTGCTGCCTTCCTCGATGCTGAGCTGGTAGGCGCTGATGTGCTCCGCCCGCCATTGCAGCACCTCGTCAATCGTCTTGTCCAGAAGGGCCTCAGACAGTTGCGGGAGGCCGAAAATGAGATCCACGCTGAGGTTGTCCATGCCCGCTTCCCGCAGGAGCCGGAAGGCTTCCCGCGCGTGCGCCGCATCGTGGCGCCGGTTCATCCAGCGCAGGATTCCGTCGTCGAGCGACTGCACCCCCATGCTGATGCGGTTCACGCCGATTTCTCGCAGCCCCTGCACATACGCCGGCCCCTTTTCTACGATGTCTTCGGGGTTCACCTCGACCGTAAACTCTGTAAACGCCGAATATTGCCCAGCGGGCGGCTCCGCCCTCCACGACGCTCCCGCGCGTTCGGCTTGTTGCATTGTGCTGTCGGAGCAAGGCGACGCAGGGGGTTCGGGGGGTACGCCCCCCGATAATAGTTGTGCTGCCACCTTTCGCAACAGCGAAAGAGGCAGCACCGATGGGGTGCCGCCTCCGATGTAGAAGGTATCCAGATCGCGGGTGCCCTCGATCTCATCCCGTCTGCGGGAGATCTCGGCGCAGAGCGCATCTGCGTAGGATTCAAGAGTTTGCGCGTCCCGTCCCCGGCAGGCGATTTCCGAATAGAAGTCGCAGTAGGTGCAGAAACTCCTGCAGAAGGGGACGTGCAGATAGACCATCTAGCGGAGCAGGAGCTCGCCGTGGCCGAGCACCGCCTGGCTCGTGTAGGCGTCGACGGTGTAGATGCCTTTCTGGAAGGCGCCCACGTTGTTGATGTAGATGCCCAGGTCCACTTCCTGTCCCTGATAATCGACCTCGCGGGAAGCCGTGGCCTCCAGCGTCTCGCCGTTGAAGGTGAAAGTGGTGCCGCGTCCGTCGGAGAGCAGATTGCCCTCCGGATCGGTCACGCGCACATAGACGCGCACCGGACCGCGCTCTGCCAGTTCGTTCTCCACGAGGGTGAGGTTCACCAGGAAACGTGCGACACGGTTGGCCTTGTCGGTGATCTTGTCGTTGTTGTTGTAGGCGTACATCACGAAGTTGTGGGCCTTGAGGATGGAGCCTGCGGCCACGCGGTTGGTCAGCGCCTCGACTTTCTGGGTCAGCTGGGTGTTGACCTGCTTGGTCTCCTCCGCCTCCCGGCGGGCCGTGGCGGCCTCTTCGGTCAGGCGGTGGTTGAGGGTGTTGAGCGAGTCGATCTGGGCGATGTAGCCGCGCATGATGGAACGCAGGGTGCCGAGTTCCTTCTCATACTGGCGGATCTTGGAGCGGTCCGTAGCCTCTGTCTTCTTGACGCGGTCCACCAACTGGGCGATCTCTTCGCGGGAAGAGTCGAGCTGGGCGTTGATGTAGTCGTATTCGGACGAGAGGTTCTCATAGTCACTCTGCAGGGCGATGATCTGCTCGGTGAGGTCGGTCTTCTCCTGGTTCAGCTGGTCGACCAGCTTGTTCTTCGAATTCAGCACATAATACAGGGCGGCTGCCAGGGCGAGGGCGACCACGATCATGGCGATCATGAGGGCCTTCAGGCCTCCGTTGTTTTTCTTTTCGGCTTCCTGCCGTTCGATTTTCTCGATAGGATCTTCTTTTTCCATAATCCGTTGAATTTTATAATCGCGTGCAAAAATAGCAAATTTTATGCTAATTTTGCAGGTATTATGAAGTATATCGTCCGCTCGCTCAAGTATTTTTGTTATCTGATGGTCCTGCTGGCGCTGATTATCGGCATTCTGGTCGGGACGGGATTCGTGGAGGCCGACCTCTCCAAGATGTTCATCAACGGATACGATTCCCTCTGGCAGATCGCCCTGATCATGCTGTTCTTCGCGCTGATCTATCCCCGTTTCGGCTTCTCCCGGCGGAAAGTCCGCTTGTACGGCTCCCCGGAAGAGCTGCGTCCGGATATCATGCGGGTGATGGAAAATCTGGGGTACCGCCTGGAGGGCGGGCAGGACGGCAGTTACACGTTCCTGCGCCGGTCCGGCCTGTCCCGGGCGCTGAAGATGTGGGAAGACCGCATCAGCATCTCGCCTTCGGCTGGCGGTCTGGAGATCGAGGGCCTGACCCGCGATCTGCCGCGGATTGTCTCCGCGCTGGAGGCTACCCGCGCAGAAGATGCGTAGCCGCCGCGTCAAGCGCCTGGTAGAAGTCCTCTCCGAACGCGTTCGTGAGGGGATTTTTCAGAAATTGCCAGACGTGGACGCCTTCGCGGGCGCCTTTTTCGAAAGCCGGTTTGCAGATGTCCCAGTGATGGACGTTCAAGGCCAGGCCGCCGCCCGTGAGTTTCGTCACGCGGATGGGGTAGAGTGAGCAGGAGACGGGCTTGGTCCGCCCGGCTTTTTCAATGGCGCACAGGCATTCTCCCGCAGGCCCGAAATGGCAGAAGGCGCAGGCTTCGGCCGGGACGGAACTGCCCTCCTGCGGGGAGACGAGCGGCGTGACGATGTCATCGTCCCGGTCCACTTCGAAGAATCCCTTGGCGTCCACGGCGGCCCGCCCTTCCGGCGTCATCAGGCCGCTGTAGGCTGGATAATCGCGCTCCAGCCTCTCCAGTTCGCACTCGTCCAGCGGCGCGCCGCTGTCGCCCTCGATGCAGCAGGCGCCGCGGCACACGGTGTAGTCGCAGGCGAAAAACTCCGTCACGACATCTTCCGAGACGAGGATGTCGCCGATCTGGATGATTGTCCCGAATTTTCCCTTTCCCATCAGATAATCAGATATTCCACTTCCGCTCCGTCGCGCAGCAGGCTGATGATATGGGCTACGCTGGCCGTAGAGACCTTTCCGACAGCGGTTTTGTAGTCAGTAACCAGGTCCTTCCCCTCGCTGTAGCGGGTCAGGACGTCATCTATCAGGGCCTGTGCATCGTTCATCCGGCTGTCCATCAGCTTGAGCAGTTCGTCTTTGTATGCGCGCAGGTCGGCTTCCGGAAGCGGGAGTTCCGTGAGCCGGTGTGTCACCTGTCGGATGGCGTCCAGCAGGTCCGGAGGAGCGGCCGGGACCACCCCGGCAGGAAGTCCGCTCTCCCGGCAGGGACGGCAGTTGATGAAAAGCGAAAGCTGCTCGGCGGGGAAAAGTTCCAGCCGGTCGGAGAGTTCGACATACGCACCCTGGTCGGCCAGGACGGCTGTCAGATGCTTGCGGATGATGGCGCAGGCCACCTTGAAAGACATATAGTTCTCCAGGGAGAACGGCACGGCGGCCGACATGGCCACGTTGACCCCGATCTCGCCGCCGCCGACCACCCCCGGGGCGGACTCCGCCGTGCGGGTGACGGAGCCGGTGGCAAAGCGGTTCTCCACCCGGGGCCGCAGGGCATACCCCTTCTGTGTGCGGAAATCGCCGAGCGTCCGGCAGAGTTCCTTCTTCAGGAGATCTTCGTTCAAGTCGCCCATCAGCACGAAGATTCCGTCGGCGGTCTTGTCGAACAGCGTGGCGAAATACTGTTCTGCGCGCCGGGGCAGGTCATCGCCCAGACAGTCTGTCCGTTTGCGTTCGGTGTATTGATAGGAGGGGCGCATGATGCTGTCCATCTGCGAATTGACATCGCGTGGCGAGAGGGCTTCCATATCAATGCGAAGGGCCTCGGCCGCCTTGTAGTAGGAGAATGCTTCCGGATTGGGCAGACGCCGGTCGGAGACGGACAGCAGGGCGCGAAGCAGCAGCGGGAGCTTGGCCTTGGGGGCGATCCCCGTCAGGCGCAGGTCCGAGAGCGTGGCCGCCGTCTGCATCGTAATGCCGTTGGCCCCGAGCATCTCGCGGAAGTCATTCCCGTTCAGTCCGGCCACGTCGCTCAGGGCGAGCATGTCGCCGACGAAGGCGCTCTCTCCGGGCTGCAGGCCCGGGACATCGGCGATGCTGCCGCGCAGCATCAGGGCGTAGCGAAACTCGCCGGGCGTGTTCATTTTCTTGAAAATGACCTTGATCCCGTTAGAAAAGGTCCACAGCCGGCCGCCGGAGATCGGCTCAGCAGCGTCGGCCTTCAGCTTGACTTTGTTCCTGGGTTGGTACAGGCTGAGCGTATCGCTGAAATCCGCCTTGTAATCCCGTGCGCTGTCCGGTGCGGCCCAGCCGTCTTGGAACGAACGGAGGAGGGCCTGCCGGCTGATGCCGCGCTCCGGAATGTCGAAACGGAGCGTGAGGTTGCGGGTGGAATCCAGCAGGGCCCGGGTGAAGCCGTTGAACAATTCGAGTTCCCGTTCGTCATCCAGGCGGCGCGTCACGATGAACCGGTTCAGGGATGCCTCGGAAGCCAGGTTGGCGCCATAGAGGTAAGAAGCCACGCATTTGTCCAGGTAACCGGCGTTGGAGAGGCGTCTGCCTCCCTCCGCGCGTTTCGCCGCCGATACGATGCGCTCCTTGGTGTCCCGGAACTCTTCGAGCCCGGCGCCCTGGCCGTCCAGGGAAGAGAGCACGGACGCCAGCAGGCGCGTGGCGGAGCCCAGGCTGTCGGCGGAGGTATAAATGGAGATGGAGTGCCGCTCGTCGTCAGGCCCCTTCGCGCTGTTGTCATAGCGGTAGCGGAAGGCGGCAAGCGGGATGTTTGCCTGACGGAACCGCCGCGCCACGCGCTTGCGGAGGATCTGGTCGAGCTGGTCGGAAAAAACCTGGGTCACCAGGGGCTGCGGGGTGTTCATCACCTCCTTGGGGAGGCGCTGCGTCCGGAAGATGGCATGAACGGCCGCCACGTCCCGGGTCGTGTTCCGGGACACCAGCAGGGCAAGCGAGTCCTGGGGCTGCCAGGTATAATTGAACCCCCGGAAATTGTATTCCAGGGAGGGGACCATCATCGACAGGAGGCCCATCCGCTCCTGGATCCGGGCGGCATCGATGTCGCCGCAGACGATGACGGCCTGCGGTTTGCGGTATTCGGCGGCGATGTCGAAGAGCATCAGCAGGGTGGAGTCGGCGACGCTCCCGTCGTAGGTGGGCACATCGTGGAAGGTATAGAGGGCGGCGTCCGCAGGCAGGGAGATGAACCCCTCCGCGGAGTAGCCGATGCCGTGGTCCGCCAGGAACTGATACGGTTTGCGCGTGCCGAAATGCGGCAGTTCACGCAGCACGCTCCGCGCCTGTTCGGCGTCCCTGCGTCCGCGCTGGACCAGCGCGAAATCGGCAAATCCCTTCTGGTCGGGGTTCGTGACCAGGTAGAACTGGATCCCGTCCGGCAGGTTGCCGCGCTTGATTTCCGGCGCTACGCCAAGGGACGGAAGTTCCTGCCCCTGCATCATAATAAAGCAGAACAGCAAAATCAGGCACGAAATGTGTTTATGGAACTTGCGCATATCTTTTTGCAAAAGTAAAAAAGAAAATGATTACATTTGCGGTTACGCCGATTAAAACAACAAATAAAGTTATAGTGTAGTATGAAAAAATTAATCGCAACCCTCGCAGCTCTCGCAGTTGCTGCCGGTGCCGCCTTCGCCCAGGATCTGGCCGCGGTGACCGAACTCTTCAATGCTGGTGCTGAAGCCGTCTCCTCCGGAGACAAGGCCGGCGCGCTCAAGTCTTTCGAACAGGCAATCACCCAGGCCGCGGCCCTCGGCGAAGAAGGCGAGGAAATCGTGGCGAACTGCAAGAATATCATTCCGAACCTCACGCTGTCCATCGCCAAGGACCTCGTGAAGGAGTCCAAGTTCGACGAGGCGGTCGTCCAGCTTGGCGTCGCTGCAGACGTGGCGGAGAAATATGAGGCGGCCGAGGTTGCCGCCGAAGCGAAAGGCCTGATTCCGCAGGTCAAGATGTCCAAGGCCGGCAGCCTGCTGAATGCCAAGGATTATGAAGGCGCCGCCGCCGCTTACAGGGAGGTTCTGGAGGCGGATCCCTCCAACGGCAATGCTGCCCTGCGTCTCGGCGCCGCCCTGAACGGGGCCGGCAAGCTCGACGAGGCCAAGGCTGCGTTCGAGCAGGCCGCCGCCAACGGCCAGGAAGCTACCGCCAACAAGCAGCTCGGCAACATCTACCTCAAGGAAGCCGCAGCTGCCCTGAAGGCCAAGAAGTACAATGACGCCGTGGCCGCCGCCGTCAAGGTGAACGACTACACCGAGGATGCCAAGGCCTGGCAGATCGCCGGACAGGCATCTCAGGTGGCCGGCAAGAACAACGACGCCATCAAGTACTTCGAGAAGTATCTCGCCGCTGCTCCGACTGCCAGCAATGCCGGAGCCATTGCTTTTACGGTCGGCGCCCTCTATCAGGGAGCGAAGAACAACGCCAAGGCCCGCGAGTACTATTCCAAGGCCGTGAACGATCCCAAGCTCGGCGCCGAGGCCAAGAAATTGCTTGACGCCCTCAAGTAATGCGGCGTCTTGAACTGCTGGCTCCCGCCAGGAACAAGGATATCGGCATCGCAGCCATCGACTGCGGTGCCGATGCCGTATATATTGCAGGCCCGGACTTCGGCGCCCGCAAGGCGGCAGGCAACAGTTTTGAGGACATTGCCGGACTCTGCGAATACGCACATCGTTATGGTGTGCGCATTTTCGTGACATACAACACCCTGTGGCGCGAAGGCGAGGAAGAGCAGGCCCACGCCCAGATGCTCCGGGCGCAGGAGGCCGGCGCCGACGCTTTCATCATCCGCGAGGAGCGGATCGCGGCGTGGGAGGATATCACCGTCCCCCTGCACGCTTCCACGCAATGCGCCATCCGGGACGTGGCGCGCGCCCGGCATTTCGAGGCGCTGGGCTGCGAACGCATCATCCTGGAACGCGAGTTGAGCCTGGCGCAGATCCGGCAGATCTGCGCTGCCGTGCAGTGCGAAGTCGAGTTCTTCGTCCACGGCGCCCTGTGCGTATGCTACAGCGGCGACTGCCGCCTGTCTGAGTACATCGACGGAAGAAGCGCCGACCGGGGGGAATGCATCCAGGCCTGCCGGTCGCTGTATGACCTGCAGGACGGCGACGGGCACACGCTGGTCCGCGGCAAGGCCCTGCTGTCCCTGAAGGATTTCAACCTGAAGGCGCGGCTGGAGGAGCTGGCGGAAGCCGGGGTCGTCTCGTTCAAGATCGAGGGACGTCTCAAGAATGCTTCCTATGTCAGGAACGTGGTCCGGGATTACTCCCTGGCGCTCGATGCGCTGGTGGCGAAGTATCCGGATCGTTACTGCCGTGCGTCCTACGGCTTGGTCGAGGGCGGATTCACGCCCGATACGGCCAAGACCTTCAACCGCGGATACACCGAACTGTTCCTGGACGGCAGACGCGGGAAATGGTCTTCGATGGACGCTCCCAAGTCGATGGGGGAGGCGATCGGGACGCTGCAGCGCATCTGGCGCACGCCCGGCAAGGCGATGCAGTTCAGCGTGCAGCCGCTGCGGCGCGGCCTGGAGTTGCATAACGGTGACGGTTTCGCCGTCACCGTCCGCGGGGGCATCGTGGGCTTCCGGGGCGATGTCTGCGACGGGCTGCAGGTGCAGTGCAAGGAGGTTCCGGAACTGCGTGAAGGGATGACGCTCTACCGCAATGTCAATGCGGCATTTGAAAAGTCGCTTGAGGCGCAGCCCTGCCGGCGGGTGATCCCGGTGCAGCTGGATGTGCGTGTCCACGGAAAATACGTGATCGAGGTGCACGCCCGCACGCAGGACGGCCGGGAAGTGCTCAGCCCTTTCCATACGGACGTAGATACGGCCGAGAACGGGGATCGTGCCGCCGCCATGCTGCGCGAACAGCTTGCCAAGCGCAGCGGGAGCTACAAATTTACGCTGGACGATCTCCGGATCGAGACGGCTGGGGGCAGACTTCCGCTGCTGTCCGCCTCCACGATCAACGGGATGCGCCGCCTGGTGGCGGAAGATCTGGATGCTTTGGCGGACAGGCCAGCCAGCGGCATGGACGGGCATTTCCGCAGCGAAGCGAGGACGATTTCCTGCCCGCCCGTGCCGCTGCAGGACCTGTCCGCCGGCGAACTGATGCGCTCCAAATACTGCGTTCGCTATGAGCTGGGGCTTTGCCCGAAATACCAGGGCGGCCGCCCGCCGCAGGAGCTCTTCCTGCTCAACAACGGCCGCCGGCTGGCTCTTCACTTCGACTGCGCTGCCTGTGAAATGACCGTCACGGCGGCGGATTCCGGCGTCATTCCAGGGCGAAGGTAATCTCGATGTCCCCGAAGCGACCGGTGAGGGTGCCGCCGCCCTTGTCGAAAACCTCCTGGAAGAAATTGCGGGTGAGCTGGCCGCGCCAGACGACGTCATCTTTGTCCTTGTATGGAATCTCCAGTTCAAAACCATATTGCTTGGAGTTGTATTTGACCACGGCGCTGCATTTCCAGCTGGTCGTCGTCCCGCCGTCATCTTCGATGACCATAAAGGCGATCTTTTCCATCTGGTCCGTGAAGCTGGTCAGGAGGATGGCGTTGAACGGGATTTTCTTGCCGACCTGGCTTCGCTTGACGACGAGCATGAAGTCGGTCATGCTGGGCGAGTAGTTCTTGAGGTCCTCATCCTTGGTGGCTTTGAAACCGTCCACGGCCCCTGTCTTGACAAACAGCTCACTGGCACCGCCAAACCAACTGTCGTAATTACGCAACGCCTTGATGCTCAGAATACTGAGAATATACTCTTTGCTGCCGGGGTCCTTGTCTTCTTTCTTGCCTGCCTTGGTGTCCTGCGCGAACAGTTCCAGCGGGGTGAAGGCCGCGTCGTCATTGCGGTTGATGACCCAGACGGGCCGCTCCATCGCCACCTGCTCGGTTACGAGCACCGAGTCAACGACATGGGCGCCCGATGCGTCGAGGCGGATTTCATAGCCGTAGTTGGATTCGGCTCCGAATCCGGGATCAAAAGTCACGATCGGGAAACTTTTTCCGTCCCAGCCTTCGGAATAAGGCCAGTATATCTGCATGTCGGATTCGCTGAGGGCATTGATGTAGCGCTCTACATCGGACGCGCCTGCCTTGGTGCCGTATTTCCGGGCAAAATACTCGGAGAACAGGTCGCGCAGCGGCGTCGTGTAGCCGCCGGCCTTGGTGGGGGAGCCTTCGTCACCGACACCGGCGCCCGGAGCGGCGAACAGGTCGGAGAGCAGATACTCCTCGTCGTATCCATGGCCGGAGGAAGAACTGACGGCGTCGTGGACTTCCGCCAGGTGTTCACTCTCAAGCGGAAGGTCAGAAAGGATTTTGGCTACGTCGGACAGGGAGAAGAGTCCTTCGGCTTCGCCGTCGGGGGTGTTGAGACTGATTTTCTGCCCGTCGCAGGAAGCGAGGGCGAGGGCAATCAGCAGGCCCGGGAAGAGGTGTCGGATGTTTTTCATTTTGCAATCGCTTGGTTTGACTGCAAAGTGACGGAGAATAATCCGTTTATCCGCGGATTAAACGTTTAATTCTCAAATGATCATATAACATCCTTATCCTCAATTTATTGAAGCCTATTCTCGAACCGTATGATTCTTGCTTTTTCGAAGAAATCGCGCTGGATTTCTATGTTTTTTAGTCCTGCGAGGCGGAAGACGTCAGCCGTTTCCGGCCCGAGGGACTCGTTGATCTCGACCAGTCCGACTCCGCCGGGGCGCAGGAATCGCTGCGCCCAGCGCGCTATCGCCCGATAAAAACGCAGTGGGTCGTCGTCCGGGACAAAAAGCGCTTCTTCCGGCTCCCAGTCCAGTACGTTGGGGCGCATCAGGGCCTTTTCGCGCTCCATCACGTAGGGCGGGTTGCTGACGATCGGGTCGAGCGGTCCGTACGGGAAATCCTGCTCCGTATCCAGCACGTCCGCCCGCAGAAATATTGGACTTTGCTTTTCCGGCCGCCCGTCTGGAAGACTCCGCCCGCCGGCTGGGGAGAATTGGGAGACAGCGTAATCCAGCGCTGTTTCCGATAGGTCAATACCGAAGACTTCGGCGTCAGCAATCTCCATCGCGACGCTCCAGGCGATGCAGCCGGATCCGGTGCACAGGTCGAGCACGCGCGGGCTGTGCCCGAGTTCCATCCCGCGCAGCGCATTGACGCCGGCACCGACAAGGAGTTCCGTCTCAGGGCGGGGGACCAGCACACCGGGCCCTACGCGGAAACGGTGTCCGCAGAATTCAGCCACGCCCAGCACATACTGGACGGGCTCGCCCGCGCAGAGCCGCTCCAGGTCGCTTTCGAGTTCCGGGAGGCGCTCCTGCGGCACGGCGGTGTCCGGCTCTACGATGTGCGTGTAGCTCTTCACGCCGAGGCGTTCCTCACAGAGCATCAAAACCAAACCCCTCGCCTCGGGCGAAGGGTAGAGGGTTTCGAGCCGCGTGAGGCCGTCTCGGATGAATGCGGAGAGCAGCACTAGGCGTTTTCGATGAGGGTGGACAGGAAGGCGGTCATGTCCAGACCGGCCGTGCGGACCATCCGGGGCACGAGCGAGGCGCTCGTCATGCCCGGAATCGTGTTGATCTCCAGGAAGTATAGGCCGTCTTCGGCGAGGATGTAATCCATCCGGACCACGCCCTTGCACCCCAGGCGGAAGTAGATCTTGGCGGTGGTGCGCTGCACCAGGTCGCGGATCTCGTCAGGCACGGGCGCCGGACAGATCTCCTGGCTGTGGCCGTTGTACTTGGCGTCGTAGTCGAAATACTCATTCTCCGTGACGATCTCGATGAGCGGGAGGGTGGCGACCTTCTCGCCGTCGAAATACGCGGCGCAGGTGAGTTCGCGGCCGCTGATGCCCTGCTCAATGAGGACCGTGTGGTTTTCGGAGAAGGCATACTGGATGGCATGTCCGAGGTCCTCCGGGCGGGTGACGCGCGTGACGCCGAAACTCGAACCGCCCTGGGTGGGCTTGACGAACACGGGGAACTGCAGGCGTTCGCGCACGGCGGCGTCGGTCTCGGCGTGGTCCATCCCATGGCGGACATAGACGTCCGGAGCGCATTTTGCCAGACCCAGGTCGCGGATATAGCATTTGCAGGCATATTTGTCGAAGACGATCGAGCACACGCTCGAGTCGCAGGTGCTGCACGGGATGCCGAGCATTTCCAGATAGCCTTCGATCTGGCCGGTCTCGCCGGGAGCGCCATGCTGGACGATGTAGGCGAAGTCGAACTTGATGCGCTCGCCCAGGACCTGGATGGAGAAGTCTGTCTTGTCCACTTCCGGCCGGGCCTCCTCGGGGAAGGTCACGCGCATCGAATCGCGCTTCTTGGCGGCGACGAGCTGCCACTTGCCGAAGCGTGCGAAAATCTCATAGACATCGTACACGCTCCCGTCGATGCGGGAGGCCACAAATTCTCCGCTACGGCAGGAGACTTCCCACTCGGAAGAGTCGCTGCCGTAGATCACGGCGATGGTCTTGTATTTGCTCATATCCTAATTGAAATAGTAGTCTTCTTCTTCGTCGCGGCGGCCGGTCGCCCCGGCGGCGCCGACATAGTCATCCCCGTAGCCGCCCAGGAACGTCCCGTCCCGGCTGCAGTCGTATTCGAGCGCGCCTCCGGTCGGGGTGAGGAAGTGGTCCCCATCCATCGACCAGCCGATGGACGGGTCTGCAAGGCACTTCTTCATCCAGATGCCCCAGATCGGGAGAGACGCGTTGGCTCCCTGGCCCAGGGCCGTGGAGTTGAAGTGGACATGACGGTCCTCGCCGCCTACCCACACACCGGCCGTGATGTTCGGCGTGTAGCCGATGAACCAGCCGTCGGAGTTGTCGTTGGTGGTGCCGGTCTTGCCGGCGATCTCCCCGCGCAGGCCGTAGACGCTGCGCAGGCGGTTGCCGGTGCCTTCGTTCACTACGCCCCGCATCAGGTTCACCATCAGGTAGGCCGTCTGTTCGGAGATGACATCCCGCTTCTGGTTGGTGAACTCGTCGATGACACGCCCGTCGCTGTCCGTGATCCGGGTGACATACTGCGGGGTGTTGTAGGTGCCCTGGGAAGGGAACGTGTTATAGGCGGCCACCATGTCGAACACGGGGACTTCCGCCGCCCCCACGCACAGGGAATAGACTTCGTCCAGATGTGTCTGCACGCCCATCTGGTGGATCATCTTCACAAGGGCGGCGGGGCCCAGTTCCTTCATCAGGAAGGCTGATACGTTGTTGGAACTGTGGGCGAGGCCCCAGCGGAGCGTGACCGTCTGTCCGATCATCTCGGCCTTGTCGGTGCTTCGCGGAGTCCAGACCTTGCCGTCCGGCAGGACGAAGGTCTGGGGCAGCAGGACCACCTTGTCGCAGGGGGTCATCCCCTCCTGCATCGCGAGGGTGTAGAGGTAGGGCTTGATGGTCGAACCGACCTGGCGCTTGCCCTGGCGGACGTTGTCATACTTGAAATAGCGGTAGTTCGGCCCGCCGACATAGGCTTTGATGTAGCCGGTGTTCGGCTCGATGGCCATGAAGCCGCAGCGCAGGATGCCCTTGTAGTAGCGGATGGAGTCGTCCGGGGTCATCGTCGTGTCCACGTAGCCCTTAGCCTTCCAGGAGAAGACACGCATCTTCTCGGGTTTGGAGAACTGCGAGAGGATTTCCGCCTCGCTCTTGCCGGCCTTGCGCTGCAGGCGGTAGCGGTCGCTCCACTTGCGGGCCTGGCTCATCAGCAGATCTGCGGTCTTGGTGTCCACGTCGTTGGCGAACGGCTTGTTCTTCTTGTAGCGGAGCTCCCTGTCGAAGGCAGGCTGGAGGGTTTTGCCGAGGTGCTCGGCCACGGCCTCCTCCGCATACTGCTGCATCTTGTAGTTGATGGTAGTATAGATCCGCAGGCCGTCGCGGTCCAGGTCGTACTGGCTGCCGTCGGCTTTCTTGTTTTTGTTGAGCCAGCCGTAGATCGGGTCATCGCGCCAGCGCAGCGAGTCGTGTGTGTAGTCTTCGGGCCACTGGTAGTCCGATTTCTTGGGCCGCGTGGCGGACATGTCCCGGCGCAGCATGTCGCGGAAATACGGGGCGCGGCCGGCATTGTGGTCCTGGACCTGGTAGTCCAGGACGATGGGGAGCTGGCGGAGGGAGTCACGCTCGGCCTTGGTCAGGTAGCCGTTCTTGGCCATCTGGCCGATCACGAAATTGCGCCGTTCCAGCGAGAGGTCGGGGTGGAGGACCGGATTGTACCGGGTGGGCTTGTTGACCATGCCCACGAGCATGGCAGCCTCTTCGACGTTCAGCTCGGACGGCTCCTTGGCGAAGAAGGTCTCGGACGCCGCCTTGATGCCGTAGGCACTGCTGCCGAAGAAGATGGAGTTCAGATACATGTCCACGATCTCGTCCTTGGTGTAGTCCCGTTCGATCTTGACGGCGGTGATCCACTCCTTGAGCTTGATGAAGACCATCTGGAACTTGCTCCGGATCTCGCTGCGGGGATAGAGCGTCTTGGCCAGCTGCTGGGTGATCGTGCTGCCGCCGCCCTGGCTGGAGTCGCGCATCAGCAGGGTCTTGACCAGCACGCGGGCAAGGCCCTTCATGTCGATGCCGGAGTGCTTGTAGAAACGGGCGTCCTCCGTGGCCACGGCGGCGTGGACCAGGTGCGGGGACAGCTCGTCGTATGAGACATAGGTGCGGTTCTCGATATGGAAGGTGGCGAGGACCTCGCCGTTTTCGGCGATGACCTGGGTGGCCAGTTTGTTGTCAGGATGCTCCAGCTCCTCGAACGAAGGGATCCGGGCGAAAATGCCGACCAGCAGCAGGAGCAGGGCGATGAGCGCGAACGGCGCCGTGACGATGATCCAAAACCACTTGACGAGCTTATTCCGGTTGATTTCCTTCTGTTTATTTTTTTTCTCTTTCATCCGCAAAAAATTTGTCATAATAAAATTATGACCTCTTAATATAGAACGCAAAATTAGCGATTAAATTTTGAATTTTACCGAGTTTCTGATTTTCTTTGCAGTTCGAAACTGAAAAGAGCAGATTATGGAGGGGAATTTAGTCATTGTCGAGTCGCCTGCCAAGGCGAAGACCATCCAGGGTTATCTGGGGAAAGAATATACGGTCAAGTCCAGTTTCGGGCATATCCGGGACTTGCAGGAGAAGAAACTGAGCGTCGATGTGGACGCCGGCTTCAAGCCGGAGTATGTCGTGCCAGCGGAGAAGAAGAAAGTGGTGGCGGAACTCAGGAAAGCCGCCTCCCAGGCGCAGACGGTCTGGCTGGCTTCTGATGAGGACCGTGAGGGAGAAGCCATTTCCTGGCACCTCGTCGAGACGCTCGGCCTGGATCGAAGCCGCACGAAACGCATTGTTTTCCATGAGATTACAAAAGATGCGATCCTGCATGCTATCGAGACGCCCCGGGACATTGACGACAACCTCGTCAACGCCCAGCAGGCGCGTCGCGTGCTGGACCGTCTGGTCGGCTTCGAGCTTTCTCCGATCCTCTGGCGCAAGATCCAGCGGGGACTGTCCGCCGGACGTGTGCAGTCCGTCGCGCTGCGTCTCGTGGTGGACCGGGAGAAGGAGATCATCGGTTTCCGAAGCACGCCGTTCTATCGTGTAGAAGGGACGTTCGTGGCCGGAGGCGTCAAGGTCAAGGGCTTGCTGGACACCAAGTTCAGTGATCTGGAGCAGGCGCGTTCCTTCCTGCAGGACAGTGTCGGCGCTCACTACCAGGTCGCTTCGATCGAGAAAAAAGAAGCGGTCCGCTATCCGGCGGCCCCTTTCACGACTTCCACGCTCCAGCAGGAAGCCGCCCGCAAGCTCCGCTTCCCGGTCAGCCTGACGATGCGTCTGGCACAGGCCCTTTATGAGCGCGGACTGATCACCTATATGCGTACCGACTCCACCAACCTGTCCGGTCTGGCGCTCGGCACCGCCAAGCAGTTCATCCTGGACAATTTCGGCCCGGAGTATTCCCACCCGCGCCAGTACAAGACGCGCAGCAAAGGCGCCCAGGAGGCACATGAAGCCATCCGTCCCACCTTCATCGCCAATACGGACATCGAAGGCACGGCCCAGGAGAAGAAACTTTACAACCTGATCTGGAAGCGCACCGTCGCTTCCCAGATGGCCCAGGCCCAGGTGCTCGGCACCTCGATCAAGGTGGCCTCCGACAAGCGCGGCGAGCAGTTCGGCATCCAGGCCACGGAGATCCTTTTCGACGGATTCCTCAAGCTCTATATGGAGGGCACGGATGATGACGTGCAGGAGGAAGACAACACGATCCTGCCGCCGATGCAGGTCGGCGATCCGCTCATGGAGAAGGGCATCACGGCCGAATGCAAATACACCCAGGCCCCCTCCCGCTATTCCGAGGCGACGCTCGTCAAGAAACTTGAAGAGCTCGGCATCGGCCGTCCGTCCACCTATGCTCCGACCATCTCGACCCTGACGACCGGCCGCGGATACCTTTTCAAGGGGGATGTGGAAGGGCGCAAAGTCCCGGTGGCCAACCTCTCGCTGAAGGGCGGCACGGTCACGGAGAGCAGCAAGACGGAGACCGTCGGCGCGGAGCGCGGCAAACTGCTCCCCCAGGAGATCGGGATGATCGTCACGGACTACCTGGTGGAGAATTTCCCGCAGGTGATGGATTATGATTTCACGGCCAACGTGGAGAAGGATTTCGACGAGATCGCGGAAGGGAAGCTTGTCTGGAACGAGGTGATAGCTAAATTCTACGGCAAATTCCACAAGCGCGTGGACGAAACCCTGGGTGACGGCCAGTACAGCCACGTGGAGCGCGTGCTGGGCACGGACCCGGCAGACGGGAAGACCGTCATCGCCCGATACGGCCAGTACGGCGCCTATGTCCAGAAAGGAGAAGGGGAGGACCGCCAGTCCGCCAGCCTGGCCAAGGGCCAGCTCATCGAGACGATCACGCTGGGCGAGGCGCTCAGGCTGCTTGAGTTCCCGCGCCTGGTCGGCCAGTATGAGGGCGTGGACATCCAAGTCCTCAAAGGCCGGTATGGCCCCTATATCAAATATGGCGACAAGAATATCTCCCTGCCCCGCGGCGCCGATCCGCTGCGGATCAGCTTCGACGAATGCGTCCGCCTTGTGCATGACGCCGCCGCCGGAACCTCCTCCCAGGCGGTGATCAGTGAATTCGGCCCCGTCTCCGTGCTCAACGGCCGCTACGGTCCGTATATCAAGTTCGACGGACGCAATTACCGCATCCCCCGCGGCGTGGACGCCGCGTCGCTGACGGAGGCGGACTGCCGGAAGATCATCGAAGAGGCGCCGGCTGCGGATGCCTCCCCCAAAGCCAGACGTTTCAAGAAAAGAAAATAATAGAATATGGCTAATTATCAGATTGATGCGATTGACCGGAAAATCCTCTCATTTCTGGTGAACAATGCCCGGATGCCTTTCCTGGAAATCGCCCGCGAATGCGGGATTTCAGGGGCGGCCATCCATCAGCGGGTCCGCAAAATGGAGAACAACGGGGTGATCACCGGCTCCCGGATGGTCGTCAAGCCCGGGGCGCTCGGACTCAACGTCTGCGCTTTCATCAGCGTGAACCTTTCCGAGGACAACAAATATCCCGACGTCGTCGCCGCGCTCAAGCACATTCCCGAGATCGTGGAATGCCATTTCGTTACCGGCAAGGCCGCCCTGTTCCTGAAAGTGTACTGTTTCGACAACGAGCACCTGATGAGCATCCTGCTGAACACCATCCAGCGGATTCCCTACATCCAGTCCACGGACACGATGATCTCGCTCGACCAGTCCTTCGAGCGCGAAGTGTGGGTCAAGGACTACAAGACCACGAGTTTCCACGCGATTTCTACCGTCTAAGGCCGAGAATCGCTTCCGCGAGGACGAGATCCTCCGGCGTCGTTATCTTGAGATTGTACCGCTCCCCTTGCACGAAGGTGAGCGGTATTCCATTGCGTGCCGCCACGGAGGCATCATCTGTAAAGGACAAGTCGTAAGCCCGGGTGTAGGCGGCCTTGATGTCCTCCGAACGGAAGATCTGCGGCGTCTGCACGGCGACGGTCCTGCTCCTGTCGGGATCGGGGGTGTCCGGGTCGGTGGAGCGGAGCGTGTCGACGACCGGGATGACCGGCAGCAGGGCCCGGCAGTCCTCCGCCTGCATCCGGTCCAGCATCCGCCGCACCAGGGCGGGGCTGATCAGCGGCCTTACGCCGTCGTGGATGGAAACGATGGCCCCGTCGGGGACCTTCGCGAGCGCATTGCGCACGGAATGGAAGCGGGTCAAGCCGCCCGCGACGAGCGTCTGCGGACAGTCAAAAGCATATGCGGCGCAGAGATTTTTCCAAGTCTGGAAATGGGCCCGGGGGAGGACGGTGAGGATCTTGATGTCCGGCTCCGCTTCCAGGAAGCATTCGATGCTGCGCTGGAGAATGGGACGTCCGCCCAGGAGCAGGAACTGCTTGGGCAGCTCTCCGCCCATCCGGGTGCCGCTGCCTCCGGCCACGAAGATTCCGTAGATTTTTCTTTGCATATTCGCGCGCAACTTTTCAGCAAAATTACAGAAAAATACTTAAATTTGTATTTCAATCCGTAATAGGCTTTTTGTATGGCATTTTCGTTTCTGAATCAAGAATTGGCTATCGACCTCGGTACCGCCAACACGGTCATTTACCAGAATGACCAGATCGTGCTGGATGAGCCGAGCATCGTGGCCATCGACAATAATACGGGCAAGTGCATAGCCTTGGGCCAGCAGGCAAAACTGATGCACGAGCGCACCAGTCCCGGCGTCAAGACCATCCGGCCCTTGCGCGACGGCGTGATCGCCGACTTCAATGCTGCGGAGATGATGATCCGCGGCTTCATCAAGCAGGCGGGCGGCCGCCACCACAGTCTTTTCACCCCGAACCTAAAGGTGGTGGTCGGCATCCCTTCCGGCTCCACGGAAGTGGAGATCCGTGCCGTGCGCGACTCCACCGAACACGCCGGCGGACGCGACGTTTTCCTCATCTTCGAGCCGATGGCCGCAGCGCTCGGTATCGGGCTCAACGTCGAAGCCCCGCAGGGCAACATGGTCGTGGACATCGGCGGCGGCACCACGGAGATTGCCGTGATTTCTCTCGGCGGCCTGGTCATCCAGGACAGCATACGGACGGCCGGCGACGTCTTCACGAGCGACATCCAGTACTACCTGCGCCAGCAGCACAACATCAAGGTGGGCGAGATCACGGCCGAAAAGATCAAGATTGCCGTAGGCGCCGTGATTCCGGATCTGCCGGAAGAAGAGGAACCCGAGCCGTTCATCGTCCGCGGACCGAACCTGATGACCGCCCATCCCGTCGAGGCGACGATCGTCTATCAGGAGATCGCCCAGTGCCTGGACAAGTCCATCGCGAAAATCGAGACTTCCATCCTCCACGTCCTGGAGAATACCCCGCCGGAGCTCTACGCCGACATCGTGGAGAACGGCATCTATCTGTCCGGCGGCGGCGCGCTGCTGCGCGGCCTGGCCAAACGCTTCCAGGACAAGGTCAACATTCAGTTCCACGTGTCCGAGGATCCGTTGCATGCAGTGGCCCGCGGCACGTGCGATGCGCTCAAGCATACCGATCGCTACTCCTTCCTGATGCGTTAGGATGCCACGGGGTCAGAAGTCGGCATCCCTGCTCGTGTGCGCGGCAATCTTCATCTTGATGGAGGTTGCTGCGCTTGCAATGCTGCATGCCACTTCTACCCTGCAGAATATCTGGATCGACCGGGCTTCGCACCGGACAATGGCCTTCTTCTGGGGCGGCGGGGAGAAATTGCGCAGCCATTTCCTGCTGGAACGGCTCAACCAGGAGCTGCAGCAGGAGAACACCCTCCTCCAGGAGCGCCTGCGTGCCTATGAGCGTTACGGCGTGGCGCAGGAAGAAGTGGAGCGGATGGCCGTGCAGGAGTCTGATTCCTATCGCTATACCCCGGCGACGGTGGTCAAGATGAGCCGTAACCGGTCGCATAACTACATCATACTCAACAAAGGATCCGAAGACGGGATCCGCCCCCAGTCCGGCATCATTTCCGACCGGGGCGTGGTGGGAATCGTGGAGGCGGTGGACCGGCGCTACAGCTACGGGGTGACGTTGATGAATCCCGACATGAGTGTCGGGGCCCGGGTGGGGAAATCGGATATCGTGGCACCGCTCTCCTGGGACGGAATGACCAGTTCCGGGGCTGTCGTGCGCAACCTTCCGCCTCATATCTCGATCGCGCCCGGCGATACGGTGCGGACGAGCGGCTATTCTACGATTTTTCCGCCGGACATTCCGATCGGCGTGACCGGTGAAACCCGCCTCGTGGACGGATCCACCCGGCAGGTGTACGTACACCTGTTCCAGGATTTCCTGACGGTCCGCTATGTGACTGTCGTCGAGAATCTGGAGCGGAGTGCCATCATGGCCCTGGAGGCTGAAGGGGAGGGCGGGCAATGAGCAGGCGGACCCTCATCTATCTGTTGCTGTTCCTGATTCAGGCGGCGCTGTGGAATTATTTCAATTTCTCGCAGTTCCTGACCATCGTTTTCCTGCCTGCGATGATTTTCTGCCTGCCGGTTTCCTACGGTACGGTGCGGACGATGGTTGTCGCTTTCCTGACCGGGCTGGCGCTGGATTTCATCGTGACCGGCCAGTTGGGACTGACCTCTTTCGCCCTGGTCCCCGTGGCCCTGCTGCGCCGTCCGGTTATCAGATTCAACTTCGGCGCGGAAATTTTCGCCCGCGGCGAAGAACTTTCGTTCCGGCGGCAGGGCTGGCAGAAATTCGTTCCGTCCCTGTTTCTGCTGACGGCCGTCTTCCTGCTGCTTTATATCTGGGTGGACAACGCCGGGATGCATCCGTTCTGGTTCTGCGCCGTCAAGTTTGCCGCATCCCTGGCTGCAAGCGGATCCGTGTCCGTCTGGATCGCCTTCCTGATGCTTGAAGAAACCGGTGAGCGATGGAAATGAACCGGAAGAACAAGATCCTGATCGGGCTGGGTGCCGTGGCCGGCATCCTGCTTGTGAAGCTGTTCTATATCCAGATCATCAACGACAAATACAAAGTGGACGCGTCGAACAATTCGATGGTCTATAACTACATCTATCCGCCGCGCGGAGTCATCTACGACCGGAACGGCGAGATCCTGGTCGGCAACGAGGTCTGCTATGACATTTCCGTGACGCCGCGTGACGTTCAGCCTTTTGACACCCTGGCACTTGCTGCGGCGCTGGGGATCGAGCCGGACTACATCCGGGAGCGGATGGCTTATTACCGCCAGTATCGCACCCGCATCGGCTACCAGACGCTTTCCTTCCTCAAGCATATCCCGCAGGAGAATTATATCCGGTTCACCGAAGAGGCGTATCGGTTCCCGGGCTTCCGGGCGGAAGTGCGCAGCGTCCGTCAGTACCCGTTCAATGCCGGTGGCAACTTGCTGGGATACATTTCGGAGGTGGACGCCGATTATATCAAGAACCACCCGGATTACCGCTCCGGAGACTATGTCGGCAGGACCGGCCTGGAAGCCGCGATGGAGGAGAAACTGCGCGGCGTCAAGGGTTATCATATCTACCTGCGCGACTCGCGCAACCGTGTCCAGTCGCCGTATATGGACGGAGCCGAGGACAAGGAAGCGGAACCCGGCAAGGATGTCGTGTCCACGATCGACGCCCATCTTCAGCAGTATGGCCAGCAGCTGATGGAAGGCAAGGTCGGCTCGGTCGTGGCGATTGAGCCGTCCACCGGGGAGATCCTTGCGATGGTCTCCAGCCCGGGCATCGACGTGGATGTGCTCAGCGACATCGGCAGGCACTATTCCGAGATCTCCCGCAACCCGCGCAAACCGATGTTCAACCGGACGGTGATGGCCTCTTACCCGCCAGGCTCCGTCTTCAAGTTGGTCAACGGCTTGATCGGCCTGCAGGAAGGGACGCTGACCCCATCCAACAGGTATCCCTGCGTGCACGGTTTCCCCTACGGCGGTAACCGCCGGCTGGGCTGCCATGGGCATGCCTCCCCGCTCGATCTGCTGAGCGCTATCGCCACTTCGTGCAACGGCTACTTCTGCTACGTCTTCCGCAACATCCTGGACAACAAAAAGTACAAGAATACCGCGGAGGCTCTTGACGCCTGGCGGGAATATGTGCTGAGTTTCGGCTTCGGACGCAAACTGGGCAGCGATTTCCCCTCGGAGCTGGGCGGCAATATCCCGACATCCGCTTTCTATGACCGGGTGTACGGGAAGGGGCGCTGGCGCTTCCAGACCATTATCTCACTCTCCATCGGGCAGGGAGAAATCGGCGCCACTCCGCTCCAGATTGCCAATCTGGCCGCCACGATGGCCAACCGGGGGTACTACTACATCCCGCATATCGTCAAGGATTCCGACGGGATTGAAATAGACCCCAAATACAAGGAGCGGCAGTACACCCTGGTTGACACCGCACATTTCCATAAGGCCGTACAGGGGATGTATATGGCCGTGAACGGCGGCGGGTCGGCCGGGGGCACGGCGTTCAGCGCACGTATTCCGGGACTGGATGTGTGCGGCAAGACGGGTACGGCCCAGAACCCGCACGGCAAGGACAATTCCGTGTTTATCTGTTTCGCGCCCAAGGACGATCCCAAGATCGCCGTGGCGGCGTATGTGGAAAATGCCGGCTTTGGCGCCACCTGGGCGCTTCCGGTGGCTTCGCTGATGCTCGAGAAATACCTCAACGGAGAGATCTCCGAGTCACGCAAGTATCTTGAGGACCGATTGTTGACCACCCGATTCTTTTGAGTATGCTGGGCATGGACAAGACTACAGGCTCCTTCGACAGGGGATTGGGAAAGACCGTTGACTGGTGGATCGTGGCCTGCTACCTGATGCTGGTCTTGATTGGCTGGGTGAACATCTATGCCTCGATCCATTCCACGGAACCGGCATCCATCTTTGACTGGACGGCGCGGAGCGGCAAGCAGTTCGTCTGGATCCTGACGGCGTTTGTCCTGGACATCCTGATCCTCTTCGTGATCAACCCCCGGCTTTGGGAGGTGGTGTCGCCCTATATGTATGTGGTCGTGCTCTTCCTGCTCGTCCTGGTGATTTTTGTCAGCAAAGACGTCAAGGGTTCCCACTCCTGGTTCGAATTGGGACCGGTCAAGTTCCAGCCGGCTGAAATCTCGAAAATCACGACATCGCTGCTGCTGGCTGCCGTCATGAGCAAAGCCAATTTCCGTCTGTCCAACCGCAGGCATTTCCTGGCGGTGGCCGCCATCATCGGGCTGCCGATGCTGGCCATCCTGGGCGAGAGCGAGACAGGCTCCGCGCTGGTCTATGTCGGCTTTCTGCTGGTTCTGTACCGGGAGGGAATGTCCGGAATCTGGCTGGTTCAACTCGGGATGGCCATCCTGCTCTTCATCCTGACCCTGATTACCGATTGGTGGGTGTCGGTGGCCGTACTTTTCGCCATCTGCGCTTTCTACTACATCCAGTTCCTGCGTCACACGCGCCGCGAGTCGATCCATATCCGGCGCCGCGCGCTTTTCCGCACGCTCCTGGCTTTCGCCGCAGGCGTCATGATGGTATTTGCGACGGATTTCATCTTCGAGAATGTCCTGCAGGACCACCAGCGCAAGCGCATCGAGGTGCTTCTCGGCCTGAAGGAGGACCCGTCCGGCGTCGGTTACAACGTGCGCCAGTCGATGATCGCCATCGGCTCGGGCGGCCTGGCCGGTAAGGGCTTCCTGCAGGGGACGCAGACCACCTACGGGTTCGTACCGGAGCAGAGCACCGACTTCATTTTCTGCACCGTCGGAGAGGAATGGGGCTTCCTGGGCTGCCTGACCGTGATCCTGCTGTATGTCTTCCTGATCTGGCGCATCATCACGGATGCCGACAAGAGCCGGGAGGCGTTTACCCGGATCTATGGTTATTGCCTGGCGTCCTGCCTGATGATGCACCTGTTCATCAACATCGGGATGACCATCGGCCTGATGCCGGTGATCGGCATCCCGCTGCCCCTGCTCAGCTACGGCGGCTCTTCGCTGTGGGCCTTCTCCGTGATGATCTTCATTTTCATCGCGCTTGACCGCCAGGAGAAGAAATATTTTTAAAAAAATACGTACCTTTGCATCCACGCCTTGGTGGTGGAATGGTAGACACGAGGGACTTAAATCCAAATTGAGTGCTCGTTCCGAAAGGAGCGATGTAGAATGTCGTAAATTCAAGGAAGCCTTAACGGGTAATGCCGATGGTAATCTTGAGCCGAGCCTCCGGCAGGAGGAAGGTGCAGAGACTAGACACGACACACCTAAAGATCCAGGATCTATGGTGAAGGAATAGTCCAGACCACAAACGGAAGGTGGCGAAAGCCATAGTGGTATGAAAATCCCTTGGCCCGAAACGGCCGTGCGGGTTCGAGTCCCGCCCGGGGCACAAATTTTCTCCGTATCTTATTGGATTCCAATTTGATACGGAGATTTGTTTTCTTCTCGCCCCACCCGTGCCCCACCAAATTTCCGGGTGTGGTTTCTCCACTCTTTTTCCAACGTCACTTGATAGTGGGGACCGATATCCTACAGCCCCATATTGCTGACAAGGATTTGAATGTGGTGGAATAAATGATTATCTTCGCAGAAAAGAACGTTTGCTTATGGGACAAAAAGAGGCGCTACAGCTATTTGAGGACAAGAAAATAAGAACGGCATGGAGCGAGGACGATGAAAAATGGTATTTTTCCATCGTTGATGTTGTCGGTGCACTAACAGATCAGCCTACACCCAAAAGAGCCAGTACATATTGGTCGGTTTTAAAGACTAGGCTTAAGGAAGAAGGCGCAGAGGAACTTCTTACAAATTGTAAGAGGTTGAAAATGTTGTCTGCAGACGGGAAGCATCATCCGACTGATGTCGCTGACATTCAAACTATTTTCCGCATCATTCAATCGGTCCCATCAGCCAAGGCCGAGCCTATCAAACAGTGGATGGCCAGGGTTGCAAGTGATCGCGTTGATGAAATGCAGGATCCCGAACTGGCCATAGACCGTGGTTACGAGTATTATCGCAGGCTCGGGTATTCGGAAGCGTGGATTAATGAGCGAATGAAGGGTAAGGATGCCCGTAAAGCCCTTACAGATGAATGGCAGCGGACAGGTGTCTCCGGACAGCAATACGCGACTCTTACCGATATTATTACGTATGAATGGTCGGGGATGACCACGCGTCAGTACAAAACCTACAAAGGCCTTAAGAAGGAAAACCTTCGTGATCACATGACACGAACTGAGAGTGCGTTGAATACGTTGGCCGAAGTCGCAGCCACGGAATTGTCCCAAAAGATAGACCCCAAAGGGTTCAAAGAGCAGAAGTCCATTGCTAAGCGAGGTGGCCGCGTTGCCGCGACGGCAAGAAAAGAGTTGGAGAAACAACTTGGACAGAGTGTGGTTACACGCCAAAACGCTAGGGCTCTTCATGGGCCAGAAACACCAGAACAGATTGAAGAACAATAATGACCTTTATGGACATCATAACCCCTATCCCCAAGACGCTCATTCCGGACGATGAGCGGCGCAAGGGTGTGAACCGGGGCTTCCTCATTGCGGCAGCGCTCATCTTTCTTTTTCTTTTCATCTACTGGCTGTTCAAGGATTTGGCGGAAATTACTGACGCCTCCGGACACCCGTTCCTACTTGTCCTTCTGGGACTGGCCAAGGTCCTTGCCGGAGTCATCATGTATCTGGTCGCTTGTTGGGGCTGCAGAGTTTGCGTGCATGTATATACGCTTAAATCGGGCGCCAACAGGTCTAAGCCACCAAAGTCCATAGAACCCCAGCCCGTGATGAATCTTTCTGAGCCAGACCCTCCTGCTATCAGGGACCTGTGCGAGGAAGGAACGCCGCATCAGTTCTTCTCAAATCTTTACCAGTGGATAGCTCTTGAGAGCAACCGAAAAGGCCCTCAACTGGCATATCTTTACTATGCCCTCTCCCTGAATCATATCCTCAAGGACCCTAAGCCGAAGAAAATGCTAAATGCGCTGATGAACACTTATCCGGACTTCACGTTCGCGAAAGACAGTGCATTCCGCCATGCATGCTCGAATATCAAAAACCGTCCGGAGGGTCGGGAAAAGAAGGAAGACCAGGCCAGGATTGCCGCGATTTACAAGGAACTGACAGCGCCAAAGTTGCCAAAGTAGCCAGCAAAATCAGCCAAATTAACCAATAATTCTTGCCAGACTTGCCATAACAGCCTGGCAAGTAATTCGCCCTTATTGTTGTAGTACGGCATGCCGTCATCCGATAGTCGGGTGGCGGCTTTTCCGTTACGGGCCTCTGGCGGCAAAGTCCTTAACCCGCCCAGAACTACTACAACTATGGACCTACAGTCTATCATCGAGAATGGCTGTGCCAACGTGACCATTCAAATCACGGCAAAGGACCTCAAGGACTTTGCTAACCATCTATTTGAAACCGCCGTCAGGAGGGCCAGGGCCGAGCAGGCATCGGCCGACGGAGAGGATTATCTGAGCAAAGCCGAAGTGATGGAACTCTTCGGCGTCTGCGATACCACCCTCTGGCTTTGGGCCAAGAACAATTATCTCAAGCCTGTGAAAGCCGGACGCAAGGTTCTGTACCGGAAGGGCGATGTAGAGAGATTTCTTAGCGCAAAGGAGGACCGGCCATGAAACGCATCCGCAGAGACAAGGGCGTACTATACTACACGCTTGCGAAGGACACCATCCTCGCAAAAAACCTGTCATTGAAGGCTAAAGCCTTACTGGCCATCCTGCTGAACCTTCCCGAAAACTGGCATTTCACGGTTGCCGGTATCTTGACCTACCTCCAGGAAGGTAGGGAGGCCGTAATGTCGGCCTTGAAGGAACTTGAGTCGGCCGGATATCTCACTATTACACAGGCACGGGATAAGAGGGGCCGAATGAACGGACGGGAATACGTTGTCCGTGAACTGAAAGCGGAGGCGCCGGAAGCGGAAACACCGCAGGCGGATCCACCGCAGCAAAGTAAATCTAAAGAAGATAAACCGGCAGAAGCAAATAGAAAAAAGTATTTAACCAATAAAGAGATTCAAGAAAGTTACAAGAAAACCCATAAGGAATTGTCACAATTCATAGCCCGTCAATCTGGCGGCAGCGTCATTTCCGCGAATGAGGCAGTCAAAACGGCGCTGAAAAAGGAAGGAGATGAGAAAGAAAAAGGAGGTGGGGTGCTATGACCACCGGCATCATCCTTTCGGCAAGAGCCAGCCGCCCCATCGCCGCCGTCCCCATTCAGGAGATGAGAAGCCTCCTCGCCGACATTGTCATTGACGAGGCGTTTTCCCTGCGCTGCGAGGTGGCAGAGCCAAAGCTGGTGGACGCCATCATCGGCCTGATGCTACAGGAAATCTACACCACCTACAGTTCCTGGCGAGTCGACGAAATCCGTATCGCCATCCGCGCCGGGGCGTGCTCCCAGCTGGGGCCGATGTACAGGCTGTCGCCTGCCGAGTTCATCCGCGTCATGGAAGTCTATCACACCTGCCCGCTACGGCTGGAAGCCTTGCGGCAGCTCCGCCGGGAAGAGGAAAAGCCGAAACCGGAAGATCCGGAGACGGTGGCCCGAAAAAACCGGGAGTGCCTTGCAAAGGTAGCGAAGGATTGTTTTGCCGATGTCAAAACCGGCGGCCGCATCACCTTCTATAGTGACCAGACCTTGTCAAATGTCCTTGACTTTCTCCTATCGGCCGGAATCATAGTAGCCGATGTCGGCAAAACCGATAACGGTAACCCGCGGCAGCAGCTTGAGGGGATATTCCAGAAGATGATAGAACGCGGAGAGGAGTTGGCGCTATGTGAGAATGAGAGGGCGAATCCCCTCTTTCATCGGGGATTGCAAGATATGCTTTTGTGATACAAAAGCGGCCCCTTCCGGGGCTGGATCTGCGCCTGCGGCGGGCACGATGAAAAAGAAAAACGCTTTATGAGAACAAACAAAACTAAGATGATAAGCCTCCGGTTGACGGAGGCGCAGTATAGCAAGCTACATGCATTGCTTGAACTTTCCGGATACAAGTCCCGCACCCGTTTTATCATTGAGGCGGTACTGGGAAAAGGAGGCAGACTGGTATCTATCCATGCAAGTGATGACGCGCTGCTAAAGGCACGGAAGCAACTGCTGATGCTGTATAAAGAGATGGCTAAAGAGGGCGCCAATCTGAACCAAATCACAAAATCCATCAACGCAATAAGGAAGAAGGTCGGCAACAAATACGTCAATTGGAAGAAACTCTCCGATGACATTACGATGGCCGGCCACGTTGCCGAGAAACTGACATGGCGTTCCCGTGATGTTCACAATATCGCCGTAGGGATTGAATGTGACTACGTCCCGTCAGAGGAAGAAGCAGATGAAGAAGAGGAGGAACAATAATGGTTGTAAAGATTATGAACTCTGCCGCCAGCATGGCACCGCCGCTTGGCTACAATGAGAACAAGGTGGCAATGGGAACGGCCAGGGTCATCTACCAACAGGGCATCAAAGACATCAAGAACCCCAGGGAGTCTTTTGCCGCATACGAAAAGGCTAACGTGCGAACGGTGAACGTTGCTCTGCACCTTTCCATTAATCCGTCGGCAGAAGAGAACCAGCGCCTTACACCCAAGACAATAACAAAGATTGCTCAGGAGTACATGGAGGGTATGGGCTACGGCCAGCAGCCATACATTATCTATCAGCACGACGATATAGACCGGCGGCACTACCACATCGTCTCTATCAAGGTTGACAAAAATGGCCGAAAGATTAAGGACAGCAACAATTACAGGACATCCAAAGCCCTGCTGGAAAAACTGGGGAAGAAGTACGGTTTCGTTCTCGGCAATGGCGAAAAGCAGGTGAAAACCCAGGCCGTGAAAAAGGAATGGGCTCCCAAGCCGAAGAGTTTCTGGGAAAGGGATGTCCTGCAGCCCATTGCTCCATTTGATCCAAAGGCCGGGCACATCTACAAGCAAGTGGAAAAGATTGTGGCCGGAGCTATGGAGTACAAGTTCCATTCGGTGGACCAGTTCTGCCAGATAATCTCTGACTATGGTCTCAAAACCACGATGCTGGAGAATGCCGAGGGTGGTATTTCCTTCACCTTCCAGGGATATGACCAGAAGAGCGGGAGATTCACCAGCAAGCCCATTAACGGGGACAAACTATACATCCCCAGCTATGGGCAAATCCGTTTCCAGGCCAGAACAGGACAATATGCGACAAGAAGAGGTGAAACGATGCGTGCCTCCAACATTGTACAATCCTGCTTGCCAAGAGCCAGGTCTGAAACTCACTTGTATAATATGCTCGCCAAACAAGGAATCTCCATGACGGTTCAACGAAGCGAATCAGGCTCCATTGATAACGTCTTCTTCATTGACCATCGCACCCGATGTTGCTTCAGCACGGAAAACGACAGTCACTTCTTTGAACTGCGCGACTTCCAACAGATGAACAGACTAGTTTGGAGCACCAATCTGCAAGCCGATTACGCTGGCGGGCGTGAAGAATCCCGTCGGGCAGAATTAATTCAGGAAATCGTCAAGAAGGCTATGACGACTATGCTCATCACATTGTTTTCAGAAGGCTCGAGGCGTTATGAGGATGAGGAAATCATGGAACAGGGGCGGCGAAGGGGGCCGAGTTTGTAGTCGAAAAAAATAAGTAACTTCGCACTTGAAACATAATGCATTATCCATGAGTAAACAAGCTTGGAGTATCTCCCGATATCTTATTTTTTCGTGTATTTGCATCTTCTTTCTGGCATCGTGCCAGAGAGAAGATCTTCCTTCGACAAGGCATACCAAGGCTGTTACCGAGCTTATCCGTATCTGTGACGGGAATGCCGAGGTAAAGGGGCTTCTGGAAAAATCCATCTCGCAGGCAGCCGCCATCAATCCGGACCGGCGGTACAATCCGGCACAGTCACTGGAGGAGTTCTATGAATTCGTGGACTGGAATGTGCGCCAGCTGCCCTGGGAGGTGATGATAACTGCATCGCCCACCGAATATGGACAGTCACTATACGGCAGGACAGACCAAGGTGTGGGGTATTTCTGGTTCATCGTGGATCAGCCGCTGGATGAGCTGAAGGGACGAGGCTATTATTATCCCACAGTGGAGTTTGTGGAGCCTTTTGCCTCATGGCTCACCACCTACGCATCCTCCTGGGGAGAGTGGCTTTCCACGGCGGAGAGTTGGAACAGTACTTACTATGGCATTGTTGCCGCAGACCCGGACTGGGGATTGTCAAACGGCTGGTATGAAGACGCTTCTGCCTGGCACAGCTTCAACGACTTCTTCTCCCGAAGACTGTCTTCACCATCGGCACGTCCCATTGCAGATGCATCCATAGTGGCCCCAGCGGACTCATGGCCAAAGGAGTTATGGACAATCGGCGATGACAATCAGCTTGTATATCCCTCAGATTTGCAGATTAAGACGGCAAAGCTCTCAGATATCGGCGCCCTTATCGGCGAAGACTCTGCCTATCGGAATTCATTTGCCGGCGGAACGCTCACGCACACCTTCCTGGACGTAAACGACTATCATCGTTACCACGCTCCGGTCAGCGGCACACTGAAGGAGCTTCGCAATATCCCGGGAGTGGCTGCTGGCGGCGGGTACACCATGTGGGACGATGAGAATAAGCTCTACTTTTACAACAACGATATGGGCTTCCAAATGGTGGAAACACGTTCATGTGCCATCATTGAGACGGAAGAGTTTGGCCTGATGGCCATGATGCCCGTGGGGATGTCCCAGATTTGCTCCTGCAACTGGCTACCCACGCTGAAAGTCGGCGACCACATAGAGAAAGGCCAGGAAATGGGTTATTTCCTTTTCGGCGGTTCCGACATTGTGATGATCTTCCAGAAGGGAGTAATAGTTGAGCTTCTTCACGACGGTGACCATCTTCTGATGGGAGAGCCGTATGCATGGGCAACACGACTTCCTGATGCCTGAAGGTCTCAGCTGAGACGGACTGGCGCGGCTGATTATTAAATTTTCACATGATCTCCGATAAAGAGACTGATCGCCGTCCTGAGTTTCTTCCCCTGGAGGAAGGGAAGGTTGACATGATAGGCCGACGGCCAGATGCACATGGCCTTTGCGGCCATAATTTGAGCGATACGAGCCATCTTCTCGTTGAGTTCAGGAGTGCCCCAGCGGGAACCGAAATACTGCCGCCCCATGGCTTCATAGAAGCGTTTCAGCGTTTTCCTGTCTATATGAAAAATCTTCAGCAGGACGGGATTGGGCCCCAAATGGTGCATGTGGGCAAGAATGTTAAAATCCAGCAGCGGGTCTCCGTAGCCGAAATCTCCCAGGTCTATCCAGTACACCTTGCCATCAGCTATGATAATGTTACAGGGATTCAGGTCTCCGTGCAGGCAGGTGGTAGCGGGTTCCAGGTCATCGATGTAGCCTAGCACTCTTACCTTTATATTCTCCGGGATGGTTTTATTCCCGGCAATCATCTCCCGCGTACCCTGGGCTAAATCGCTGAAGACTTCCGTATTGCATGGCGTTGCGTGCAGCGCCTTGGCATACTCGGCCGTAATCCCGGCCAGTTCCTCCAGCCGCTCGGGATGGTCGGCAATGATTCTGCCAAAGGATTCTTTTCCTTGAATCCGCTCCACAATCATTCCGTAGCGCTCGCCATCGGTGACGAACTCATAAGGCTCAGCCGAGGGAATGCCCATGTCGTACACGGCCTTTGAGCGCCGGAATTCTTCCTGCGCCTTCTGGGCCGAAACGCTGGTTTTGTTGAGTTTAAGAATGACGGAGTCGTCCGTTTTGTTGTAGAATGACTCTCCGAAGCCTCCGCCTCCGAAGGACTCCCATTCATTCAGGTTGATATGATTTGCTTCCATGATCTTTGTGTCAGTTATTCTTCTGAATCCGTTTTGAATGGTTTGACTCGCCGGATTCTATTCGGTGTAGAACTGCTTCACCAGATGGTTGATATGCATCCTGAAAAAGAGTTTTTCAAGAAAAGTCGGCTTTACAAAAAAGGTGCGGAGAATAATGTCGAGCGCGGCGTACTTACCTGCCAGGCGGTCAAACCCTGCGTGCTCACTTTCCTCGGTATAAGCAGTGGCAAAAGCCTCCCAGAAGCGGCGAAGCTGGTCTTCCTCCATATGGAAGATTTCTCGCGCCTGCTTCATGGACGAATACACCATGCAGACCAGATACAGGTGGCCGATGTCAAACAACGGGTCTCCGTGGGCAAAGCGATCCAGGTCTATCCAATAGCATCTGTCGCCTGCCTGGATGAGGTTTCCCATCTGGTAGTCGCCATGGACGCATTGGTCGTTCTCCTGAATGGTTTTGGCAAAGGTGCGAATCTTCTGAAGAGTCTTCTTGCTAAGGAAAGTAGCACCATCCAGAGCCTGCATCATCTGCTGGCGTCGACTGGGGAAATAGTCCGTCTTGCAGGGTGTTGCAAATAGCTGCTTGCCCCTTTCGCACAGGAGCCGGGCCATTTCCTCGATGCGTTCCGGATGGTCATGGCAGATGCGGGAGAGAGACTTTTTGCCGACAATGTGCTCCGAGATGGTGGCATAACCATCCCCCACGCGCACCATATCGTGCATCTTGGGGACTGGAATGCCCATATCGCCAACGGCTTTGGAAACTTCATACTCTTTCCTTACAGCCTCCAGGGTGCTCAGACGGGCATTGTTTACTTTCAGAATAACGTCGGGCTGCGCAGGATTGATATACGTCTTTCCGTTACCGCCTTCTCCCACCTGCCGCCACTGGGAGAGGTCTATTTCAGGATAATCATTCATAGAATCACTTTACTTTCTTAACTACTTTACACGGATTGCCCACAGCTACACAATCGGCCGGTGTAATGCACATAGACGATGCTTCTGGGCGTGGGTCTCTTGGCACCGTTGCCGAGGGCGACAATCCCATCTTCCTGAGCCTTTACGGCTAGGAACGCTTCGTTGGCTTCCTTGTAGGGGTTGGTTCTTTTCTTTTTCATTTCGGATGCGAATTTACGATTTTTTCGGCTCGTTTTTGTGTATCTTTGCAAACAAGTTGAATCTTGCCAACTCTTTCGAGTGGATTATCATGAAAAAGTTATCAATACTGGTTGCAGCTATCGCAATGACACTTGCCGCCTGTAGCAAGGATGGCCCTGTCACGCCAGATGCCGGCGAGTCAACAGTAACCATCCTAATGAGTGAAGAAGCTGCTCAGATGAGAGCAGACATCAAGGCTGCTGGAGGACAGAAATATATCTTCACCGAGGAAACCTGGCCTGTGCTCATGGAGTACTTGCAGAGCCAGTCGGAGCACGAATATCCAGAAGTGGAAACCATGCACCGGCAGGACCACATGGTCATTGCCGATAATGATGTCTATACGATAGAGAAC